>NZ_FOIB01000003.1:325507-651015 GCF_900111765.1 Myxococcus fulvus | reverse complement strand
GGTGTTGCCGGGGGCTTAGGGCCACGGGACCTTGGACGAACGTCCGACACTCCACAGCCCGCACCGAATGCGGGGATCCACGATTTCGAGAACCCGCCTGCCCTGACTCTCCTGTCGCCGGAGCCGCCAGGTGGCGCTCCGCTGCCCCAAGGAGGAGTTCACGATGAAGCGACTGTCCTGGGTGTTCATGCTGGTGGTGCTCGCCATGTCTTCCGTCGCGTGCGGAGGAGCCCTCGACGAGGGTGGCGACCTGACGCCTCCACCCGAGGTCTCCGAGCCCAGCGCCAACGCGGGTGGTGAGGACGGGCAGGTGTCCTCGATGGCCGTCTACGGCTGTTGCGCGCTGTGCAACAACCGTGATCGGTACCACCTCGTCGAAGGTGTGGTCTCGAGCTGTACGGATCGAGCCCGCGACTACTGCGCGGTCGGCACGCGTGGCGGTCTCTGGGACGCGGCGTGGACGTACTGCGACCCGTGACCTCGTAGGGCCCACGGGCGCCGCCAGAGCAAGGCGGCGCTCACCCACGCATGAACAGGAAGTACAGCAGCAGGCTCAGCGCCACCGAGACGAGGATGCTGCCCGCGCAGCCCAGCTTGTTGGAGAAGAAGAAGAACATGGCCGTGGAGGCAACCTAGGCATCGCCGCGCGCAGCCGCACGGCACCCCCGAAGGTTGCCTCACACGTGCCCGACTACGCCCCGCGCTTGAGCCGCTCCACGTAGTCCGCCGGCAGGCCCGCCGCCTGGGCGCCGCGCACCAGGGCCTCCACGAAGCGAGGGCTCACCGGGCCGTCCTGCGACGCACGCCGGGGATTGGTGACGAACGCGGTGGCCTCCACCTCCTGCCCGTCCACGCGCACCTTCACCGCGCGCTCCACGCACATCCCCGTCACGAAGCCTTCCTTGTGCTGGACGATGGGCCAGTCCTGCCCGCGAATCTCGAACAGCCGCCCGAAGATGCGCCCGCCCGGAGCGTCCGCCAGCCCCGCCACCCGACCTCCCCACCAGCGCGACGGGAAGTCGTAGACCAGGTCCACGTCCACCGCCTCCGCCAGCTTCCCCTCCGGCAGGTCGAAGAAGCCGTACGAGTGCTGCTGCCGCCACTCCTCGAACGCCGCCCGGTCCAGGATGGTGGAGTACGCGAAGTACAGCCGCGTCACCTTCGGGTCCGCGCCCTCGCGCGCCTTCATCACCATGTCGTAGTGCGAATCCATCAGCCCTCCCTACCGGTCCCCGCGCCGCGAGGCCCCGTCCCGGAACACCGCCAGCACCCCGGACACGTCCAGGCGCGACGTCTTGATGAACAACCGCAGCGCCCGCTCCACGTGCTCGGCCAGCGTGGCCATCTTCTCCAGCCGCTCCAGCCGCTCCAGCGGCACCCCGCCCATCGTCTCCGCCAGCCTGCGCGCCTCCGCCAGGTCCGCGCGGATGCGCGCCACGAAGCCCGCCTCGCGCTCCTCGATGACGTGGCGGACCATCCGCACCAGGTCCGTCTCCGCGCCATAGCGCCAGACGGTGTCCTGCGGCAGCCGCACCCGCTGGATGACACCCCAGCGCTCCAAGTCCCGGAGCAGCATGGAGACCCCACCCTTCGACAGGTCCAGCTCGCGCTCGATCTCACCCGCCGTCAGCGGCTCGCCGCGCAGGTACAAGAGCGCCCACACCCGGCCCTGGTTGCGCTTGAAGCCCCAGAACTCGATGACGTTGCCCACCGCGTCCACCGCGATGGCTTCCCATGGCGCGAGCCGGCCCTCGATGACCGGCGGCTCACCGCCCGCGCTCCCGTGTCCCCCCGTCCACAGGTAGCCTTTCATGCGGCGCGTCCTTGCACTTGCTCGGCGATTCCCGCCGACAGCTTGCGAGCCCAGCCCACCAGCTCCGCCCCCGCCGGGTCCGTCGCGAAGTGCCCCAGCTTGTCCAGCGCCGCCTCGATCTCCACGTTCATCCGCGCCATGGACGCATCCACCGCGCCCGTGGCCTCGATGGCCGCGCCGATCTCCTTCGTGCGCTCCGGCGTGATCGTGGAGAAGGCCCACGCGTCCTTCAGCTTGCGGCGCAGGCTCTCGTCCTTGGCCACCGCCAGCAGGATGGGCATCGACGGGGTTCGCGAGTGCACGTCCGCGTACCGCGGCTTGCCCACGTCCGTGCCCAGGATGTCCCGGATGTCGTCGGCGATCTGGAACGCCACGCCCAGGTGACGGCCGAACCCGTCGAAGCGCTCCACCGCGTCGGGCTGGTTCGCCAGCGTCGCCGCCGCGTGTCCACACCAGCCGAACAGCGAGCCCGTCTTCCCCTCGGCAATGAAGCGCAGCCGGTTGAGCGGCAGGTCCAGGTCTCCGCGCGCCTCCACCTCCGCGATGGCCGCGCGGGTCATCTCGGAGACCACCGACAGCGCCGACAGCGTCAGCCGCGAGTCGAGCCGCGCCAGCTGGTGCAGGCCCGTGGACAGGATGAGGTCTCCGCTCATCACCGCCACGATGTTGCCCCACCGCGCGTTCACCGTGGGACGACCCCGGCGGAACATGCCCGCGTCCACCACGTCGTCGTGCAGCAGGCTGGCCGAGTGGATGAACTCCGACGCCACCGCCACGTCCACCAGGCGCTCCGGAGCCACCCCCACCGCGCCGCCGAACAGCCGCACCAGCATGGGCCGGGCGCGCTTGCCCCCCGTCCCCAGGCACAGGTGCCGGGCCGCCTCCATCAGCGTGTCGCCCTTCACGTCCGGACCGGCGTTGCCATCCACCAGCATGCTGCTGAGCCGCTCTTCCACCGCCGCCAGAAAGTCCGTGAGCTCCCGAGCCAGTTCCATGTGCGCCGTTCTCCTCGGACGTTCATATAGTTCAAGACCGCTTGAACTGCACCTGATTCCAGCGTCCCCCTCCGGACGGGGGAGCAAGCGGCCTGGGGAGGCAGGGCTCCAGGCGGGCAGCCGAGGGGGGTGGGAGGTCGGATTGAGGCCCCTGCCGGGGGCGTGAGACAGACGCGGGACGCCCCGCTTCCTCGTCGCAAGGACCGCGTTGAGCCCCGCCGCCTTCCGTCGTTACGTCCTGAGCAGCTTCGCCTCGCTCGCCTCCGCCGTCCCCCTCTTCCGTCCGGGCTCGTCGTTGCCCGGCTCGTCCGCGCCGCTGCTGGGGGCCCCTCCGGTGGACGGGCCGGACGCGCACCTGACGCCCACGAAGCGCTTGCGCGCGACGCTGGGCCTGTCCGTGGTGGAGGGCATGTTCGCGGAGGTGTTCACCGCGTGCGCGGGGGCCACGGTGCTCACGGCGTGGGCGATGGCGCTGGGGTTGGGGCCGCTCTTGGTGGGGGTGATGACGGCGCTGCCGTTCTGCGCCCAGTTCATCCAGTTCCCCGCGGCGTGGTTGACGTCGACGTTCGGGCACCGGCGCGTCGCGCTGACGGCCATCTGCCTGTCGCGACTGGTGATGTTCCCGTTGGCGGTGTTGCCGTGGTTGGAGCTGGATTTGGCGGCGCGCCAGCACCTGCTCTTGGGGGTGGCGGGGGCGTCGGCGGTGTTGGGGGTGGTGGGCAACAACGCGTGGGTGGCGTGGATGGGGGAGCTGGTGCCGCGCGCGGTGCGAGGCCGGTTCTTCGGGAAGCGCACCGCGCTCACCACGCTGGCGGGCACGCTGGCTTCGCTGGCGGCGGGGCTGTTGTTGGATCGGCTGCGCCCGGCGGACGGGGTGGGACTGGCCTTGCCGCTGCTGGCGCTCGGGGCCTGTGTGATGGGGGTGGTGACGACGCTGCTCATGGCCAGTCAGCATGACCCGGCGCCGCCGGGGACCACGCCGCGACTGGAGCTCAAGGGCGCGCTGGTGCCGCTGAAGGACCCGCTCGCGCGGAGGGTGCTCACGTATCAGGTGGCCTGGAACGCGGCGGTGGGGGTGTCCGCGCCGTTCTTCGCGTTGCACAGCATCAAGAATCTGAAGATGACGTTCGTCATCCTGGCGCTGCATGCCGCGGCGGTGGCGGGGGTGCGAATCCTGACCGCGCCGCTGTGGGGGAAGATGATCGACCGCGTGGGGGCGCAGCCGGTGTTGATGGCGTGCTCGCTGGGCATCGGGGTCATCCCGGCGCTGTGGCTCCTGCCCTCCGCGGGCACGCTGTGGCCGCTGCTGTTCGACGTGGTGCTCGCGGGGGCGCTGTGGAGCGGGCACGGCCTGGCCATCTTCGCGCTGCCGCTCACGGTGGCGCCGCGCAAGGGTCGGCCGTTCTATCTGGCCGCGTTCGCGACGGCGGGTGGCCTGGCGTACGCGGTCGCGGCGGCGCTCGGGGGTGCCATCGCGTCGGCGCTGCCGGAGAACTTCATCCTGGGGGGACAGCCCTGGGTGAACCTGCACGTGCTGTTCGTGTTGTCCTCGGTGGCGCGGCTCGGCGCGGCCCTGCTCGCCGCGCGGCTCCCGGAGCCCGGGGCGCATCCGGTGACGACGGTGAGCGCGCTCGTGTCCCGACTGTTGCCCCGGGTGCACGCGGCGAGGATGCTGGCGCGGCAGAGCGCGGAGAGTCACCGCCCGAGCTGAAGCGGCGATTCGTGTCCTGGCTGGCCACTCACATCGAGCGCGACGATGTCGGCCTCTTCCAACTGCCGTTCGAGCTGCTGGACGACTCGTTCGCTCACGACCACGACACTCGCGGTGACTCGGGCGAAGTCAGCAGAGGGGGGAACCGCGAGACGCCACTTCTCCGGCGGCGGTAGGACCCAGTTCGTACGTCCACACGTCTTGCATGACTTGTGGCGGCCGTCACCGACGAACTTCCCGCCTGGCATCACCTGCAACTCGAGCAGTTCGCCGTCGCCTTGGCCACGCCGGAATGCCGCGGGCACGGGGACAGCCCCAGTAAGTCCATCGAGACGTTTCATGACGTCCGGTCGCACAAGCAGCGTCCATGGCATGTGGACACTCACGGGACCGAATCGACCCCGTGCCCGCCCCGTCAACGGACCAAATCCCGAGACTGGCGTCACTACCGCGTCGCACGGCACCAGCGGCAACACAGTCGCTCGCAGCGCCGTGAATTCAGCCCAGGGAACGCACCGCGGGCGCTCGAGTATCTGGGCCCCATCCCCCAGCTTCGACAAATCCACGGCGGGATAGTCGTAGCCACCGCCTCCCCAGGTCTTGCCGCAGGTCGGGCACGAAACGCCGGGCAACTGCCAGCGCCTGCCCATGTCGTACCCGCCACTCCACCGGACCTTCTCGCGCTCCCGCAGTGTGTAGTACCGCATCGCTCATTGTCGAGCAGTGCGGCGTCGCTGACGTGCTCGGGGATGGAGGCGCAGGCAGTCACCACGACCGCCATCCACAACACGATCTTACGACTCATGGTCTCCCCCACTCGGCCCCAAGACCAAGCTCCAGCAAACGAAGGCGGAAACGCTTCTGGCTGTGTATCCCAGCCGCCCGGGACCTCGTCCTCCGACGGCTCATTCGGAGAGACGCGCCCAGGTCATCGGGTTGCGTACAGTTCAGACCCGGTACGCCCGAACCACCTCTGCCACCCGCTCGGAGAGCATCTTCAACGACACGGCTGACTCGTTGGTGTTCGAGATCCGCTTCACCGTGTCGCCCATCAGCGCGTTCAGCTCATTGACCGCGGTGAAGATCTGCTCGATGCCGGTGGCCTGCTGGTTCACCGTCTGGGCAATCTGCCGCGCGGACGCCGTGCTGTCCTGGACGATGGTCGTCAGCTCGCGCAGCGTGTCCCCGGACGCGCGGGCCTGCGCGAGGCCCGCCTCCATCCGCTGGGTCCCCTCCGCGGTGATCTGCACCGTCCCCGCAATCGCCTCACCAATGTCGTTGAGGATCTTCCGCACCTGATTCGTCGCGCGGATGGACTGGTCCGCCAGCGCGCGAATCTCCCGGGCCACCACCGCGAATCCCTTGCCGTGCTCGCCCGATCGAGCCGCCTCGATGGCCGCGTTCACCGCGAGCAGATGCGACTGGTCCGCCAGGTCCTTCACCGTCTCCGTGATTCCGCCAATCTGCTGCGTCCTCTCCCCCAGCGACATGATGCGCTCGGTGATCTGCTCCACCTGGGAGCGCAGGTCCACCAGCCCATCGATGCTCGCGGCCACCGCCTCCTCGCCCGTCCTGCCCAACGCCTCGGCGCGCTCCGCCACCTCGATGACGGACTGCGCGGAGTTCGACGCGAGCAGCGCCGTCTGACGGATCTCCTGCGCCGTCACCTGCGTCTCCTGCACCGCGGCGGCCTGCCGGGAGACCATCTGGTTCTGCTCGCTGGCGGACTCGTTGAGCCCCAGCACGGAGTCACTCAAGAGCTCCGTGGACGAGTGGAGCTGGTGCAAGAGGTCCTTGAGCTTGCCCACCAGGATGCCCACCGCGAGCGCCAGCTCCCCCACCTCGTCCCGCGTCGAGACGTGCACCGGCTCCCGCAAGTCCCCATGCTCGGCGATGCGGCGCACGGCCCCCGTGAGCGAGATGAGCGGAGCCACCATGCGACGGCTCAGCGTCCACGCCGCGCCCATCAACACCAGGAGCACGGCGATCAGGATGAGCTGCATGTTCCCAAGGACGCTCTCGATGCGGCCACGAGCATCCGTGCGGTTGAAGCCCACGTGCACGGCCCCCAGTCCACCGGGGACCGGAGCCGCCATGTCGAGCAGCTCCACGCCCTGCGCCTCGAGCGGAGTCCCCGTCTTCGAGATGGCCAGCCCCTCCACGTGCTCGCGCAGGACAGACGCGTGGGGCCCGGACACGGCGACCAGCGAGCCCCGCGCATCCACCAGCGCGACATAGGCGAGCGCCCCCTCCCGAGCCACCGCGTCCAGCGTGGGCTGGACCTCCTGCTGCTCACGGTTGCGCAACAGGTCCGCCATCGCGGAGGCGAGCGCCGTCGGCACCGCCATGCTCATCTCGTGGCCCTGCTCCTCGAAGGCCTGGCGCAGACGCGGAATGGTGTAGCCCATGGACAGCAGGGCGAAGAACAGCGCCACGACGACAGGCGCCAGGGTGATTTTATGGACGAGGGAGAGTCGCATCCGAGCACGAGGGTATGCAGAGCGAACGCGACGAATTGTGGACGCGTGCCTGCCAATAGCGCAACCCCACCCCTCTGAGCGAAGCCTCTCATCCTCGCGAGGGTCCATCGACACCCCAATCCCTGCACACCACGGCGAGAGCGAAGACGTCTGGCTTTCGCATTCCCAGGAGAAAATTGCACCCGGAAGCGCCGCGTGTGAGTCCCCTGGCCTCGACATGCGCCACGAAGGCCGCGCTAGTCTCGCGAGACTTCACCCCTGGAGGTCACATGCGGAAGCTTCTCGGAGTCGCGCTGACGACGTGCGTGCTGATGGGCTGTGGTGGCGTGGAAGAACCCCTCCAGGAACCACCGCCGTTGGCGGAACAGGAGCAGAAGGCGGAGGTCTGCATCGAGGGCTTCCGCCACGTCTTCACCTACTGGACCTGTCAGGACGGCTGCAACGTCGAGGTGCAGGAGTGCTGCTCCAACGTGGTCTTCAACCTCTGCTACGACTACGTCTCCCAGCAGTCGTGCGATCCCGGCTGCACCTGAGCCCCTCGCACGGGCTCACGGCTTCGCGCCCTGACGCAGGTCCCGGTTCCCACAGTCCGCCAGGTGGAACGTCCCCTGGCGGCTCATGCGCGAGACCACGCGGGCCCCCACGCACTCGGCGAAGAGCGAGGGCCCGCCTTCGCGCCGCTGCACCGAGAGGCGCGTCGTATAGGCCGTCACCAGGTCCGGCTTGTCCCGCTGCTCCACCAGCTCCTCCAGCAGCTCCCGATGCCGCGGGCCCGACGCCTCCCCACCGACGTCGTCCAGCACCAGGACGCGCACCTGGGCCGCCCGCGAGAGCAACCGCCGCGGCTCCTCCGAGTCCCCTCCGCGCACCAGCCGCGCCCAGTCGATGAAGAGGCCCGCCGACGAATCCCACGCCGACAGGCCCCGGTCGCCGCGCACGGCGGCCCGGAACAGGTAGCACGCCCCGGTCGTCTTCCCCGTGCCAGGGCCTCCCGACAACAGCAGGCTGCGCAGCCGCTCCCGCAGCACATGCCGAGCCGCGCGGAGCGCCGCCGTCTCGAGCGGCGCCTCCCCACGAAGGCCCGCCACGGCGTCGGCCGGAGCACCACACAGCTCCAGGTGCGAAGGCCACGCGAGAACCTGGGCGGACTCATGCCGCGCGCGCTCCTCCGCCGCGACCCTCCGCTGCTCCAGCTCCCGCTGCTTCCAGTCCGCCTCCAGCTGGGCCAGCCCCGCCGAGGGCTGCTGCTTCGCCTGGGACATGCCCCGACGCAGCAGGTCCACCAGCCGCCGAGGCTCCCGCTTGTCGTCCTGGCTCATGGCCCGTCCACCACCCGTGTCATGCCCCGGGCGTAGCACACCGCCCCGACTCAGAGGCCCGAGGCCTTGGGCGCCGTGGACCGCCCCGCCGGCTTCACCAGCTTGTCCCGGGTGATGTCCACCAGCGTCACCAGCCGGCGCCGCGCGTCCACCGTGTACTGGACGTGCAGCTCGTCCACCTGGAACGTCGCCGAGGCCTCCGTCTGCGCGCCGAGCGACGCCACGCGCTCCAGGTGGCCCTGGATGGCGCGGTAGCGCTCCTGGGAGAGCCGGGCGACCTGGCTCCAGGCTCCCGCCGAAATCTCGACGGTGTACGGACGGTGTGTGTTCCTGGGTGACTTCATGACGGTCGCTGCACAAAGCAGTCCGCGTGCCATCCGCCCTTTGAAGAAAATCGGACGGTTGGCGCACGGACGGCTTGAATCCCTGTAGAAACGTCAGCGGCGACTCCCGACGCTTTTTCAGTGCAGGCGCTTGCCTGCCCTCGGCGCCGGCTCCTGCTCCGCCTTCGGCTCCTCGTCCAGACACGCCAGCGCAGCCAGCAGCATCGACTCGCAGCCGAAGCGCAGACAGTCGAGTGACGGGTCGAAGTGCGGCGAGTGGTTCGACGGCAGGCTCTGCAGCTTCTCCCAGAGCGTCCTGCCCGGAGCGCGCTTCCACGCGTCGTGGGACGTGCCGCCGAAGAACCAGTAGACGAGCGGGACCTCCGCCTTCGACTCGTCGTTGGACGTGCGCCCGTCGAAGTACGGGAAGTCCTCGCTGCCGCTCGCCATGCCCATGTCGACCAGGCGGTCCTCGCCGAACCAGGCGGCGTGCGCGGCGCGCACCCGGTGGTAGTACGTGTCGTCGTTCACCATCACCCGCGTGCGGCTCATCACCTCGATGTCCGGAGGCCGAGGCGCGCGCCCCGCCTCGCACTCCGCGCGGGCCATCCTCGAGATGGCGTCGATGAGCTGGTCCTGGAGCGCGTCGGTCGGCGTGCGCACCGTCAGCTCCAGCACCGCCTCGTCCGGGATGACGTTCGCGCGATGCCCCGCGTGCAGGCTCCCCACCGAGACCACCGCGCCCCCGCGGGAGAGGTCCACCTCGCGCGAGACGATGGTCTGCAGCCGCGTCACCAGGTACGCCGCGATGACCACGGGGTCCACCGTGGCGTGCGGCTGCGAGCCATGTCCGCCCTTGCCGTGGATGCGCACCCGCACGCTCGCGGACGCCATCATCGACGCGCCCCGGTGGTGCCCCACCAGCCCCACGGGCAGCGGCCCCACGTGCTGCGCGAGCGCCACGGACGGCGTGCCGAAGCGCGCATACAGCCCGTCGCTCATCATCGCCCGCGCGCCCTGGAGCGTCTCCTCCGCGGGCTGCGCCACCATCATCAACGTGCCCCGCCAGTGGTTGCGCGACGACGCGAGCAGCTCCGCCACGCCCACCAGACACGTCAGGTGCACGTCATGCCCGCAGGCATGCATCACCGGCACCGTGTCCCCCTGGGAGTCCTTCGCCGTCACCCGGCTCGCGTCGGGCCGCCCCGTCTTCTCCTCCACGGGGAGCCCATCCATGTCCGCGCGCAGGAGCACCGTGGGCCCCGGTCCGTTGCGCAGCATGCCGACCACGCCGTGCCTCCCCACGCCCGTGGTCACCTCGAAGCCGCTGCCCTCCAGCCACTTCGCCACCTTCGCGGCCGTCTGCTGCTCCTGCATGGACAGCTCCGGGTGCGCATGCAGGTCCCGATAGAACGCCTCCAACCTGGGCGCGAGCTGCTCGTGCGCGGACGTCAGGTGTGGGCGCCAGGCATGCGCGGGCTCGTGCCGTTGCAAGGTCTCCGTCACTTCCATTCCACGTCTCCTCCCCGAAAAGCGCGCGCAAGATGCCCCTCCTCGGGCGCACGCGGGCGCCGAGCTCGAACTCCCCGCCCATCAATGTCCGTGGAACGACGGCCCTCGCGTCGTCCACCCATTGGCTGTCCGGGTCGCGACGCTGTCCGCGCGCACGGGGCAATGGTCCAGGGTGGCCGCGTTCCCCACGTTGTCCGAGATGAAGACCCTTCTTCGAAGCCTCGGCGTGGGCCTGTTGCTCGGTGCGGGAGTCGCGGCGGGCGAGCCCTCGGCCACGGAGGCCTGCCAGGAGCCCTGCGGCGCGCGCTCCCGGCAGCTCGCGGGCCACACCTACGTGTTCCCCATCCTGCAGCAGAGCGCGTTCGTCACCTCGCACGTCGGCATCCGCGAGGGCCTGGCGCTGTATGACATCCCCGATGTGCCGGTGAATGACTTGCAACCCCTGGACGTGACGCTCACCGGAATCCAGCAGACGCTGGACTTGAGCCTGAGCATCACCGACTGGCTGGGCGTCGCGGGCTACGGCAGGGCCACCATCATCACCGGCACCAACGCGGATGGCCTGTTGTCCTCCGGCGCCACGGTGGACCTGCTGGGCCAGGTGGGCGGCGTGGTGCGCCTCCTGCGCAGCGAGCGGAGCGGGACGCAGGTCTCCGTGCGCGCGAACTTCGGCTACGACAAGGGCCGGGAGATCACCCTGCTGCCGCTCATCAACGCCATCATCGAGACGCCCCAGGTGACGGTGGGAGATCTCATCAACGGCAGCCTGGGGCAGTTCCTGTTCGTCCCCAGCGAGGAGACGACGGCGAACGGCGGCGTCTACGCGGCGCAGACGTTGGGGCGGATGTTCTCGCTGCAGGGCTCGGTGCTGGCGGAGTACGCCTGGCAGAAGCGCAAGCCGTTCGACCGCTTCGTCGGCAACCGCTTCGAGCAGGAGACCCACGCGGTGCGCTTCTTCTTCGCGCTCGCGGCGGCCCTGGACCTCTATCCCACCACGTCGGTGCCGGTGGCGGTGATGGGCGAGTACCTGTTCCGCACGGGCCGCCAGGAAGAGTTCGGGCGCCCGGACCGGACCTTGAAGGACAGCTCGCTGGGGCTCGGCGTCTACTACTCGGGGCGCGCCAACCTCCAGCTCGGGTTGGGCGCGGTGGTGGTGTTGAACGGCGAGCCCCAACGGGGCTACGGCGACGAGGGCTCACAGCGCAGCTCGGGCGAACCGACGCTGTCCTATGGACAGCTCATCCTGCGCTACGTCTGGTGAGCCCCGTCCACGCGAAGCCGTGCAGGTGCCATCCAGGCCACCTGCACGACGGCCAGCATTTCAGTGGCCCGCGCCGCTCGTCGCCTTCAGACCGATGATGGCGACCAGCAGCATCGACAGGAACACGATGCGCATCGGGGTGAGCGGCTCATGGAAGAGCACCACGCCCAGCACCGCGGCGCCGAGCGCCCCGATGCCCACCCACACCGCGTAGGCCGTGCCGATGGGCAGCGTCTTCGCCGCCGTGGACAACAGGAACATGCTGGCCACGATGGCCGTGCCCGTGAGGACGCTGGGGACAAGACGGGTGAAGCCCTCGGTGTATTTGAGACCGATGGCCCAGCACACCTCGAGCAGCCCTGCGATGAGGAGGATGATCCACGCCATGACGTACGACTCCAGAGATGAGCGTCGTCTTGTCGTGACCGGGTACGGCGCACCTCGTCCGGGCCCGCTGAACCCACCCTGGGAACAACGGACGGCGAGGTCATAGCGCCTCGCCCCTCTGTCTTCAACGTCCTCGATCCACCCTGGATTCCCCCGGCGAGCGGCCAGCCCAGGCCCCGCCAGGGCCCCCACGTCAATGCAGGGCCGGTGATGACGGAGGCTCGGGAGGCACCCCTGCTCCGCGCCGCTGGAACCGCGCCACGGCGGCCTCCACGGTGAGGTAGACGTTCTCCTCCCCCAGCCGCTCCATCATCCCCGTGCGCCGCAGCATCCCTCGCAGCGGCGCGTTCGCGTCCGCGATGACCAGGACGATGCCCTCGTCCTCCAGTTCCTGGCGCAGCTTCTCCAACCCCTCCGCCGCCGTGACGTCCAGGTCGAACACGGCGCTCGCGTCCAGCACCACCTCGCGCACCGGAGGTGACGCCCGGGCCACCAGGACGCGCACCTGTTCGCGCAGGTGCCGAGCGTTGGCGAAGAACATCGGCGCATCGAAGCGGTACACCAGGAGCCCCGGGACGGTGCGCGTGCCCTCGTGCCGCGTGATGTCGTGCCATCCCGCCACGCCCTCCCGCTCGCCGAGCACCGCGTCATGGGGATGCGCCGCCCTGCGGATGAGGTCCCCCAGCGCCAGCGCGACGGCGACGAGGATGCCCTGGAGGATGCCGAGCACCAGCACCGCCACCGTCGTCACCACCGCGAGCACCGCCTCCACGCGCCGAATCCGCCACAAGGCCACCAGCGAGGACACGTCCACCAGGTACACCGCCGCGACGATGACGATGCCCCCCAGCGTCACCAGGGGCAGGTTCTGGAGCAACGGCGTGAAGAAGAGCGCGAACACGGCGACCAGCACCGCGGCCACCACGCCCACCAGCTGCGACTTCCCGCCCATCGCGTCGTTGACCGCCGTGCGCGAGTCACTGCCCGTCACCGGGAAGCCTTGCGTGAAGGCACACGCCACGTTCGCCGCCGCCTGCCCGAGCAGCTCCTGGTTCCCATCCAGCCGATAGTGGTGCTTGTCGGCATACAGCCGCCCCGCGAGCACCGAGCTCGCGTAGTTCACCAACGCCAGGCTGAGCGCCGCGGGCAGCAACGCCCGCACATCCGAGAAGCCCACCGAGGGCAGACCGAACGACGGCGGCGAGGCGGCGATGGGCCCCACGACCTTCACGCCCGCGTGGTGGAGCTGGAACACGCTCGCCGCCACGGTGGTGAGCACGACCAAGACGAGCGGCCCGGGCAGCCTCGGGAGCCACTGCCTCAGCAGGACGAGGCACCCGATGATGCCCACCCCCAGCAGCACCGTGGGCAGGTGCATGCCGTGCAGGTTGCGTCCGACCTCCAGCACCTGGCCCGGGAAGTCCTCGGCCCGCCGCTCCAGGCCGAACATCCGCGCCAGCTGGCTGCCGATGATGATGAGCGCGGCCCCGTTGGTGTAGCCGATGAGGATGGGCTTGGAGAGGAAGTCCGCCAGCGCCCCCGTCTTGAACAGGCCCGCCACCAGGCTCAGCAGCCCCACCATCAACGCCAGCAGCGCCGCGAGCGACGCATACCGCGCGGGGTCATCCCCCGACACGACGCCGCCCAGGGCGCTGGCGGCGATGATGGCCGCGCCCGCCTCAGGCCCCAGCATCAGGTGACGCGAGGGACCAAAGAGCGCGTAGGCCAGCATCGCCGCCACGCCCGCGTACAGGCCGGTGACCGGGCGCACGCCGACAATCTGCGCGTATGCCAACCCCTGAGGCACCAGCATCGCGCCAATCGTCAGCGCGGAGAGCAGGTCCGGGCGCAACCACGCCCGCGAGTAGGCGGACATCCACCCCAGCCCCGGCACATACCGCCGGGCCCGCCGCCAGCCTGCTGTCGCGGTGAGCCTCGTCACGCATCGACGTTGGGTCCTCGCACGCGCTCTGGCACGGGCCTCGGGGGAGGGCCAGCCGAGCGAAGCTGTCCGACAGCCCACGACGACCCGGTGCGGGAGGGAGCCACGAGCCCGCGACGCGCGCGGCCCGGCGGGCACCACGTCCCCAGCTTCAGTCAGCCATGTCGTGAGGAGGTCACATGCCTCGGTGCATCGCCAGGCTCGTGCTGTTGTCCTCGCTGCTCATTCCCCTGGTTGCGCGAGGAGGTCCGCTCAGACAGGTCGCGGAGGACCCCGCGGCGGGCTTCGTGGAGGACTCGCCGCCGATGGCCGGGCGCTTCACCTTCAACCTGGGCGCCGGCCTCGTCTTCCCTGTCGGCGAGTCCCACAGTCGCTTCAAGGCGGGCTGGGGCTTCCTGATCGGCGCCGGCTACCACCTCACCGAGCGCTTCGGCCTCCGCGCCGAATACCAGTACAGCGACTACAACCTGAAGAGCGACGTCCTGCCGGACGAGCGCGTCTCCGGCGGGCATGTCATGCAGTACGGAGACCTGAACCTCTTCCTGGGCCTGTTGTCGGGCAGACGCCTGGGGCTCTACGTGACGGCGGGGCCGGGCCTCTACTACCGCAAGGTGGAGCTCTCCCAGTTCGCCGGCACGGGGTTCATCCCCGTGTGCGACCCCTGGTTCTTCACCTGCTACACGGAAGTCGTCCCCGTGGACGTCATCCTCGACTCGCGCAGCTCCACGGACATCGGCGTGAATGGCGGCGTGGGCCTCACGTACCGGCTCTACGGCACGGTGCGCGTGTACCTGGAGGCGCGCTACCACCACATCTTCGGCCCGGAGTACCAGACGGCCACGGGCGCGCGCCGGGCGAACGGCCAGTACCTGCCCATCAACCTGGGGCTGAGCTTCTGACGACGGGCCGGCGCGCCGGTCGCCGCTCCCCGTGGGGCACGTCCGGCGAGGAGCCCCGCGCCCTACCCTGACCGGAAACGCTGGAGGGATGCACGCATGAGAAGCCAGATGCGCCATACCGCCCTGCTCGCGGGGGCCGCCGTCGTGGGTCTCGCGGTCATCGCCTTCGCCCAGGGGCAGCCGACGCCCGCCGTGCAACCCCAGCCCCACGGCGTCTTCGGCGCGGTGCTGGACTACATGCGCCGGCAGCCCTTCATCCTGCTCTTCCTCGTCGTGGCCGTCGGCTACGCGCTCGGCGAGCTGAAGGTGAAGGGCGTGGGCATGGGCTCCACGGCGGCCACGCTGCTGCTGGCCCTCATCGTCAGCTTCTGGGCCTTCGATGCCTACAAAATCGAATACGCCCTGCCGGAGTTCACCAGCACGGTGTTCTTCAACCTCTTCATCTTCGCCATCGGCATGAAGGTAGGGCCGCAGTTCCTCGGCGGAATCCATCGCGAGGGCAAGCACCTCATCCTGCTGTCCCTGCTGGTGCCGCTGTTGTCCTCCGCGCTGGTCTACGCCTCGCGGTACTTCACGCACCTGGCGCCCGGCCTGCTCGCGGGCATCCTCTCCGGCGCGAACACGGCGACGCCAGGCTTCGGCGCGGCGCAGGCGGCGCTGGCCAGCGGCTCGGCGGCGCTGACAGGGGACGCCGCGCGGCAGGCGCCCGGCAACCTCACGACGTCCTACGCGTTCCTGTACTGCATCAGCATGGTGCTCTTCACCGTGATGATGTCGGTGATGCCGAAGATGTTCGGCCGCGACGCGGTGGCGGACGGCAAGAAGATGGAGAAGGAGCTGGCGGGCGAGGACTCCGCGCCGCTGCCGGGCACGGCGGACTCGTTCATCCGGGGCTACATGCCGTTGGACCTGCGGGTGTTCCGCGTGGAGAACCCCGCGCTGGAGGGACGCACCGTGGCGGACCTGGACCATGCGCACCCGCGCGTGGCCATCGAGCGCGTCTACCACGACGGCCGCGTCTACAACCCGCCGCCGGACCTGGTGCTGAGCCGGGGCGACGAGGTGGCGATGCTCGGCCCCGTGTCGCTGCTCTTGGCCGGCGGGCCCCACATCGGCCCGGAGGTGGACGACTCCAAGCTGCGCAACGTGAAGTTCGACACGGTGGAGTTCATCGTCCACGACAAGCAGGTCGTCGGGAAGACGCTGGGCGAGCTGGCGCTGCGCATGGGCCACGGCATCTACCTCAACGCCCTGTTCCGGGCGGGTGACCAGTTGCCGGTGAGCCGCGAGCAGGTGGTGAACAAGGGCGACGTGATGCGCATCACCGGCAGCCCCAAGCGCGTGGCGGACCTGCGCAAGGTGCTGGGTCCTCCCGTCAAGCCGAGCCTCTCCACGGACATCATCACCCTGGGCCTGGGGCTCGCGGCGGGCGCGCTGCTCGGCGCGATCACCGTTCCCCTCTTCGGCATCAAGTTCAGCCTTGGCTCGGCGGTGGGCCTGCTCATCGTGAGCATCGGCCTGAGCATCCTGCGCACGCACAACCCCGCGCTCGGCGGCCCGTTCCCGGAGTCCGCGCGTCAGCTGCTCGAAGACGTGGGGCTGAATGTCTTCATCGCCATCCTCGGCCTGAACTCCGGCGCGGGCGTGGCGCACGCCATCGAGGGCGGCCTGCTGGGGCCCACGCTCATCATCGGCTCCATCGCGGCCTTCATCCCGCCCATCATCGGCTGGATGGTGGGCCAGTACATCTTCAAGATGAACAGCGCGGTGCTGATGGGCGCCATCGCCGGAGCGCGGTGCAACAGCGCCGGCATGCGCGCGGCGCAGGAGGCGTCGAAGAGCATCGTCCCCGCCATCGGCTACCCGGTGACGTTCGCCATCTCGAACCTGCTGCTGACCCTCATCTGCTACCTGTTCGCCCTGATGGGCTGAGTGAGACCCCCATGAGCAAGCCCCTTCCCTCCTGGAACGACGGCGCCACCCGCCAGGCGCTGCTGGACTTCGTGAGCGCGGTCACCACCGAGGGCAGCGCCGCCTACGTCCGACCCGAGGACCGGGTGGCCGTCTTCGACAACGACGGGACGCTGTGGGCCGAGCAGCCCATGTACGTCCAGGCGCTCTTCGCGGTGGACCGCGTCCGGGAGCTGGCGCCGGAGCATCCGGAGTGGCGGGGACAGCAGCCCTTCAAGGCGCTCATCGAAGGCGACGAGAAGGCGCTGGCGGCGCTCACCGAGCACGACGCCGCGGCGCTCGTCGCCGCCACGCACGCGGGCATGACGACGGCGGAGTTCTCGCGCACGGCCAAGGCGTGGCTCGCGAAGGCGAAGCATCCGCGCTTCCAGCGGCCCTTCACCCACTGCGTCTATCAGCCCATGTTGGAGCTGCTGGAGCTGCTGCGGGCGAACGGCTTCACGCCGCACATCGTGTCGGGCGGTGGCATCGACTTCCTGCGCGCGTTCTGCGAGCAGACCTACGGCATCCCCTCGGCCCACGTGATTGGCAGCAGCGGGAAGACGAAGCTGGAGTGGCGCGATGGCAGGCCCGAGCTCGTGAAGCTGCCCAGCCTCACCAGCCTGGACGACGGCGAGGGCAAGCCCATCAACATCCACCTGCACATCGGCAAGCGGCCGGTGCTCGCCTTCGGCAACTCGGACGGCGACCTGCAGATGTTGCAGTACGCGGGGGCGCCAGACGGGCCCCGGATGCGCCTCTTGCTCCACCATGACGACAGCGCGCGCGAGTACGCCTATGACCGCGACGCCAAGGCCGGGCGACTGGACCGCGCGCTCGAGGTGGCGGGCCAGGACGGCTGGACGGTGGTGAGCATGCGCCAGGACTGGAAGCAGGTGTTCCCTTAAGCTCAGTGCTTCTTCTTCAGCGGGAAGAGGAAGGAGAGCTGGATGCGGAGCTGCCACTCGGCCGCGCCCGGAAGGTCGGGACGGATGGCGTTGTAGTACGCGGACACGGAGCCGTTGAGCGCCTGCTTGCCGACGGTGAAGACCTTGCCCGCGCCCAGGCCGAAGGGGACGGTCCACTTCTCGCCGGAGGGGGCCTCCCAGTTCGCCGTGAGCAGCGGCGCTGACGTCAGGTACCAGCCCTTCGGCAGGTTGTAGCTGACGAAGTACTGCAACAGGAGCTGGTTGACCGTCGCGCGGTCATCCCCGCCGAAGACGGAGAACACGTTGTTCGCCAGCACGCCGATGGACCACGGCTCGGGCTGGATGAGCGCGACCACCGACGGGCCCACGCTCCACTTGCCGGTCCCCAGCACCTCGTTCGTCGCGGTGGGCAGGAGGAACGCCGGCCCGATGCCCCAGATGAGCGCTCCGGGCTTCTTGGGTGCGAGGAAGAACGTGGCCGACGTGTCCCCCAGGCCGAACGTCCCACCTTCCCCGTCCCCCAGGTCCGGCTGGTACAGGATGGGCAGGATGACGCGGGTGATGACGTTGAAGTCCCGCGTCAGCGGCAGGGGCACCACGGGCTGGATGTTGAGCGTGTTGCGGACGCGATCACCGGGCTCCACGCCCAGGTCCACGTTGTCCTGCAGGGGCACGCTGATGAGCGCGGCCACCGGGTTCTGCACGGCCTTCGCCAGGTCCTGCTGGTGGTCCTGCCCCTCCTCCGCTGGGGGCTTCGTGTCCGCGGCGAACACGAGGCCCGGCAGCAGCACCCACATCGCGAGGACCCCACCTCCACGTCGACCTGGCTCCACCGGCACCCCGCTCGCTCTCGCCCGAGGCGCAGGAATGAGCACGGGGATGGGGACCGTCAATCAGCCCCACCCCGGGGGGCGAACCTTCAGGCCGACGCGTGTGGCGCGAGCGTCAGCGGACGACACTCGAGCCGTCCCAGGGGCTCAATCGCTCAACGCCTCGACCGCCGGAGGCACGTAGCGCCCCTGAAGCGCGGACCCGGTGGGACCGTAGAGCCGAAGCAGCAGATAGAACGGCGCGGAGGGCACCGGCAGCCAGTTGGACTGACGCGCGGCCTCGGGGGGCGTGCCCTGGAGGAAGAACGAGATGGAGCCATCCTCGGACCGCCTCAGCGTGCGCGAGCGGTCGCCCAGCGAGTAGCGATGGATGTCGTTCTCCACCAGCATGTGGCTCTTCGCGTCGTACGCGGTGAGGGACCAGAAGAAGCGCACCGGGGGAATCGCCTCCTTCGGGAAGCGCAGCACGTAGCGGGCACGGGCCCCGTCGAGCGGACGGCCCGCGGCATCCAGGTGGGTGATGGGATAGAGGGCCTCGGCCGGCGAGTTCGCGTAGAGGTAGTTCCACGCCACGCGGGCGCGCAGCGCGTAGTCGTCACCGAACTCGCCCACCTTCGGGTCCGGCAGCTCCCACCCCTGATGCAGCGTCGGCCGCTGCTGGATCGACTCCCGGGCCTCGCGCACTCCCTCCAACATCGCGTCGCGGAGGTCCGGCGGCAGCGACTTCGAGTCGAAGGACTCCCCGGGCCGCACGCCGACGCGCGCGAGCCTCGCCAGCAGCGGGCGCTCCGCTTCGGAGAACCGGTGCCACTGCATCATGAAGTTGATGTACTCGAACGCCTTCAGCGACGTGTCCGCCTTGTCATCGAAGTACGGCAGCCACGACACGTCGGGGAGCGCGGGCGCCGGCTGCTCGGAGAACACGTGGAGCGGCGTCGCCTTGAACCGTCGCTGGAGTGGGGCCGCGGCCGCCAGGTCCTTCGGGCCGTCCACGCCGACGCGCAGCAGCGCCGCCACGAACCAGGAGTCGGACCGGATGACCGTCGCATCCTTCAGCGACTCGGGCAGCTGCCCCGTCCAGTCGGGACCCGAGACGACGAACCGCCCGGGTGCCGTGCCCGTGGCCCGCGTGCCGATGTACGGCAGGTTGTTCGTCGTGATGTCGACCAGCTGGTTGCAGAAGTAGCGCCCGTTCAGCTCCGGCGTCTCCAGAACCACCGGCCCGCCTCGCAAATCCAGCGCCGCCACCGAGTAGAGCGTGTCGTTGTTCGGTGAGACGACCTCCCGGTCCTCGGGGGTGGACAGCCGGGAGAAGTGCAGGAACTGGTCGGCGGGTCGGAACTGCGGCGACTCCGGACGGAACGTCATGGCGAACAGCCGGTAGTGCTCCACCAGGGGCAGGCCGAAGACATACGCCTCACGCGCGATGTCTCGCGCCTCCTGGGCCGACAGCCCCGTGGTCGCTTGCTCCAACATGGGTCACCTCGATGGCGTGGGTGCCGGCTCCGAAGCCCGGCTCATGACCGCAAGCTGAGCCGCCACTTCCACCCGGGCAACACCGTCGCCGGACGGCAGGGGGTGAGCCCGCTACGCCGGCACGCCTCCCGGAGGAACCCGATTCGAGTGCTCGGACTCCCCGTGGCGCTTCACCCACAGCTTGTACGGCGTCAGCGCCAGGACGCGGATGACGACATACGCGCCCACCACGCCCGCCACCTCGAGCGCGCGGTAGTTCGGATAGCTCTGGGTGATGATGGTCATCGACAGCACCGGGTGCGCGAACGCCGCGGCCAGCACCACCGCCTTGCGGTCCTCCATTCGCGGAGCCCCCGCCCAGTGTCCCAGCACGGCGGAGATCGTCACCAGCATCACCAGCGCCACCACCGCGAGCCACGCGGTGTGGATGAGCTTCGGACCGACGATGAAGAGCACGCCCACCGACACGGCGATGAGCAGCACGTTGAACAGCCGACCACACCAGCGCGCGAGCGTGCGCGCCAGGCTCGGGAAGTAGTGGCCCACCGCGATTCCCACCACCAACGGAGGGACGAGCTTCACGAGCAGCAGCCGGAAGACCAGGCTCGGCGCCGCCCTGAACTCGACGCCCAGCAGCCGGTCCACGCCCTGCACCCAGAGCGGCACCGTCACCAGCGCGCAGAGGCTGAGCAGGAGCAACAGGTTGAGCGACGTCGCGCAGCTGGCGCCCAGGGAGCGAGCCTGGTTCACCTGGAGGGGCGCGCCCGGACAGACGGCCATGAGCAGGACGGCGCTGGCCACCACCGTCGGCAGTCGGAAGACATGGACCAGCGCGATGGCCACCAACGGAACCAGCAGGAGCACCACCAGCAGCGAGCGCACATACAGCGCCGGGCGCTCCAGGACGTGCCGGATGTCACCGGGCCTCCGCTCCAGGCCCTGGGTGAACATGAACAGGGTGACGATGTTGCCCAGCACGAACACGGCCAGGGTCCTGAGCATGCCCGCCTCCTCCCGGGCGGCGCGCTCGTGCCGCCACCGTTGGATATCCTCACGCCCGCCCGGCCCCGACAGTCCTCGGCGGCCGGGCATCCGAGCGCAGGCCGCCGCTCAGCTCACGCTCTGGCGGAGCTGGTTCACCACCGCGAGGAACTGCCGGTCCACCATCAGCAGGATGACGAGCGGCGCCAGCCCCGCGGCCGCCACCGCGAGCAGCCCACGCTGGTCCCACGGGAACATCTTCATCTTGCGAGCCACCATGAAGGACGAGCCCAGGTCCGCCAGCGACGAGAAGTCCGGCGCGCCGAGCGCGGGGACCTCGGGCTTCTTCTGGAACCATCGGTCCTCGAACTCGCACGAGTGGTGCGCCGCGACGGCGGAGAACCATGGGTCTCCTCGCCGCTTGGCCACCACCAGCGGGCGGAAGAAGCACGCCAGCGGCGCGAAGACCGCCAGGCAGGCCAGCACGGCGTAGAGGACCTGGGGCATGACGTAGTCCAGCGGGGCCTCGGTGATGGCGGCGGCGTTCACCCGGAACGAATACGACGCCACCGGTACGGCCACCGCGAACACCACCGGCGCGAAGCTCGCCTGACAGACGGCGAGGAACCCCAGGCCGCCCGACTGGTCTGGATGGGTGAACGCCAGGCGCAAGGGGAGCCGTGAGACGCGCAGCAGGAAGACCGACCACACGACGCCGCGCCACAACCACCGCAGCACCAGGAAGCGCATCAGCGGCAGGGCCACGCAGAGGTACCACCCACCCGCGAGCGACGGTTGGCCGCCGGACGACACCTGCCACGCCCGCGACGGGTCCGGCGAGGTGAGCCACGCGAACGCGATGACCAGCCCCAGCAGCACCAGCTCCACGCCCGCCGAGTCACACCACCGCGTGCACCTCCGGGCCAGCGCCTCCAGTGCGCCCCGCCCCCGCTCGCCCACCAGGTCCGCCCGGAGGAACTGCCGCGCCGCCGCGCCCAGGCGGCTGTCGATGTAGGGGCCCGACGCCACGAGCACCGGCAGCGACAACAACAGCTCTCCATGGACCTGGAGATCCCGAAGCAGCAGGCGCGGGGCGTCGCCGCCCTGCATCCACGCCAGCAGCACCAGCGGCCCCCAGCACCCCAGCGCGAGCACGAGCGCGAAGAGGCTGGAGCGGCGCGGCTCGCCACCTCGCAGCCCGCGCTCCAGCCTCTGGAACGGACCACCCCTCACCAGCGAGAAGTCCGACAACGTCTCCGAGCCCACCATGGGAGCACCGCGAGGCGGAGCGCCTCAGTACTCCTCGAACATCCGCTGGACGCGCGTGGGGTCCTTGGTCTCCAGCAGCGCCAGCTGGAGCAGCACGCGCGACTTCGCCGGGTTCAGCTCGCCCGAGGCCACGAAGCCCTTCTGGTCATCGTTGATTTCATTGTTGCGCAGCACCAGTCCGCTCGGCAGGCGCGTGCTGCGCACCACCACCACGCCCTTCTTCACGTGCTTGGCCAGCGTGTCGAGCGCGGGCTGGGTCATGTTCCCGTCCCCCACCCCCGCGATGACCAGCCCCTTGGCGCCGTTCTTCACCGCCGAGTCGATGAGGTCCGGGCTCATGTTCGCGTGCGCGTAGAGGATGTCCACGCGCGGCAGCGCGCTCTCGCCCGCGATGGAGAACTCGGAGTCCACCGTGTGCCGCTTGTCCATCTTCTCGTACCAGTGGATGTCACCCGTGTTGACCACGCCCGCGGGGCCGCGGTTCAAGCTGCGGAAGGTCTCCACGTTGGTGGTGTTCGTCTTCGTCACGTTGCGGGCCGCGTGGATTTCATCGTTGATGACGATGAGCACACCCCGCCCCTTCGCCTCCGGCGACGCCGCCACGGCCACCGCGTTGTAGAGGTTGCCCGGCCCGTCCGCGCTGGTGGCGGTGGCGGGCCGCATGGAGCCCACCAGGACCACCGGCTTGTCGCTCTTGACCACCAGGTCCAGGAAGTACGCCGTCTCCTCCAGCGTGTCCGTGCCGTGCGTGACGACGACAGCATCCACGTCCGGCGAGGCCAACAGCTCGTTGGTCCGCTTCGCCAGCTTCAGCCACACCGCGTCGTTCATGTCCTGGCTGCCGATGTTCACCACCTGCTCACCGGACAGCCGCGCCAGCTTGCCCAGGTTCGGCACGCCCTTGATGAGGTCCTCGACCTTGAAGGCCCCCGCCTTGTAGCCATACCCCTGGGGACTGCCCTGCGCCCCGGCGATGGTCCCCCCCGTCGCCAGGATGCGCACCGACGGCAGCGGCTCCGCGGCCCTGCCACCCTTCGACCGGGTGCTCGCCGGATCCGACGCCGCGTCCGTGCTGGGGGGCGTGGGTCGGGCCTGGCCCTCCTGCGCGGCGATGCCCGCGCCCGTCAGCAGCAGGCCGACCGCGCACAACAGTCCTCGCATCGAATTCTTCGAGCCATTCATGATGGGCCTCCGTCGAAGGTGGGAATCCCGCGCGCTCACGAGTCCAGCTTGCGTCCCTTCCACTCCTGGATGGCGCGGATGACGATGTCCTTGAGTCCCTGGCCGATGCGCGGGTAGGCCTCGTCATCCAGGTTCGCCAGCGACACGCGGGCCGACCACTCCGGCCCCTCGAAGCCGCTGCCGTTGAGCAGCACCACGCCATGCCTGCGCGCCAGCGCGAGCACGATGTCGAGCGGGTCATGCCGCGCCTCCTCGTACTCCACGAAGTCCTTGCCCACGTGCTTGCGCCCCCACGCCTCCAGATCCAGCGTCTGGTAGTACGCCGAGCGCAGCGGGTCCTCCGGCAGGTCCACGCCCATGCCCTGGTACAGCGCGGCCAGTCGCTCCCGGCAGATGCGCCGGCAGCGCTTCTTGTACGCGTCGTCCTTGTCCAGGAGCGCGAACAGCGAGAACAGCGACATCTGGAGCTGCTGCGGCAGGGACAGGCCCGCGGTGTGGTTCAGCGCCACCGCGCGGCTGTCCGCCACCATGCGGTCGATGAACTTCAGCCGCTCGGGCTCCAGGGTGATGGAGCCGTAGCGCTCCTCGAGCATCTCGCGCTGGGCGGCCGGCAGGCGCGAAATCATGTCGTCGATGATGTTGTCCTCGTGGAGCGCCACCACGCCCAGGCGCCAGCCGGTGCACCCGAAGTGCTTCGAGTACGAGTAGACGAGCAGCGTGTTGTGAGGCAGCTCCGCCGCCAGCGAGCGGAAGCCCTCCACGAAGGTGCCGTACACGTCATCCGTCAGGAGCAGCAGGTCCGGCCGCTTCTTCCGGACGATGTCCACCAGCAGGTCCAACGACTCGCGCCGCATCGCCGTCGCGCCCGGGTTGCCGGGGTGGACCACGAAGAAGGCCTTGATGCGCGGGTCCTCCAGCTTGCGCAGCTCCGACTCCGGATACTGCCACACGTGCCGCCCCTCCTCGCTCATCTCGCTCTGCCGGATGTCCACCGTGCGCAGGTCGAACTCCTCCAGGCGCGGAATCTCCAGGTAGGGCGTGAAGATGGGCGTGCCCAGGGCGATGGTGTCCCCCTTCTGGAGCAGGCCGTTCACCATCAGCGAGCGGAAGATGTACGTCATCGCCGCGGTGCCACCCTCGACGGCGAACAGGTCGAAGCGCCCCGGCGGCGGACGGCCGTCACACATCTCCTTCGCCAGATAGGCCCGGACGATTCGCTCCGCGTGGACGAGCATCCGGTCCGGCACCGGATAGTTGTCGCCGATGGCCGCGTCGGTGAGCTCCCAGACGAACGCGTTCTCGTCGAAGCCCAGCTCGCGCACGCCGTGCTCCAGCGAGTCGCGCAGGAGCCTCACCGCCGCGCTGTCCTCCTGTCCGTCCAGGAAGTCGCGCAGCCGCCGGGCGATGCCCGGTGACTTCGGCATGCCCGCGAGCCCCACCTCGGGCTCGTTCCAGGTGCGGCGGCTCTCGCTCAGCGCGAACTGCCCCATCAGGAAGAACGCCTCGCGCGGCGTGGTGGCAATCCAGTTGGGGTTGCCCCGCCCCGCGTTGAGCATCACCGCCGCGCGCGTCTTCGCGGACTCGTCCGCCATCTCGATGAGCGTGTCCTTCAGCTCGAAGGGGCTGAGCTTGTGGAGCTCGCGTGGCGTGGTGGTGTCCGTCTCCTCCCTCACGCTCGTCTCCGTCTCCGTCCTCGTCTCCATGAGCCCCTCCTGCACGTTGGCGACAGGACGTTGTCCACGCGTTCACACGCCGCCAATCCGAAGGCGGACACGCTCCGGGCGCTCGCAGGTCCGGGTGCCCCCGAGCGCTCGGGGCCCCTCGGTCGCCCCGCCCCACGGGGCCCGGTTGTCCCGCGCGACGAAGCCACCCAGCTTGCCGCCTGGGGCCACGAGCGTGCCCCTCCACCGGTGTGGACAGACGAAGAGCGAGGCGGCGGATGAGCGTGGATGTCGTCGGTGAAACCCAGAGCCAGCAGTCCCCCGTCTCGCGCAACGAGGTGACGGAGCCGGACGCGCCCGCCATGGACCTGGTGTGGATTCCGGGCGGCACCTACTGGATGGGCTCCGACCACCACTATCCGGAGGAGAAGCCCGCGCACCAGGTGACGGTCAGCGGCTTCTGGATGGACCGGCACACGGTGACCAACGCCGACTTCGCGCGCTTCGTCCAGGCCACCGGCTACGTCACCGTCGCCGAGCGTCCGCTGAATCCGGACGACTTCCCCGGCGCCACGCCGGAGCTGCTGGTGCCCGGCTCACTCGTCTTCCGCAAGACGGCCCAGCGCGTGAGCCTGAAGGATTTGACGCAGTGGTGGGCCTATACCCCCGGGGCCTGCTGGAGGGCCCCGGAAGGGCCCGGCAGCACGTGGCTCGGCCGCGAGCGCCACCCCGTGGTCCACGTCGCCTATGAAGACGCGGAGGCCTACGCCACCTGGGCCGGCAAGGCCCTGCCCACCGAGGCCGAGTGGGAGCGCGCGGCCCGCGGCGGCCTGGACCGCAAGGTGTACGTCTGGGGTGACGAGTTCTCTCCGGGAGGCCGGCAGATGGCCAACATCTGGCAAGGAGAGTTCCCCTGGCAGAACCTGAACACCGATGGGTTCGAGGGGACCTCGCCAGTCGGGACCTTCCCACCCAACGGGTATGGGCTCTTCGACATGGCGGGCAACGTGTGGGAGTGGACCTGCGACTGGTACCAGGAGCGCCACCAGGGCAACGGCGGCAAGGCGTGCTGCATCCCCGTCAACCCGCGCGGCCCCGCCTCCGGTGGCAAGAGCCTGGACCCGAGCCTTCCGCACGTGAGCATCCCTCGCCGCGTCCTCAAGGGCGGCAGCCACCTTTGCGCGTCCAACTATTGCCTGCGCTATCGCCCCGCCGCGCGCTCGCCGCAGTCCATCGACAGCGGAACCTCGCACATCGGATTCCGATGTGTCGTCCATGTCTCGGACGCGTGAGACGCCGACGTTCCTCCAGGAAAAAACGACCGAGTTCCGCTGAGTTGGGCCCCCCCTGTCGTGAACACGAAAGCCCTGCTAGTTTGCGCTCCCATTACAGAGCTGTGTTATCAGCAGATCCTGTTTCGCGAGTCAGCGACTGAAACAGCGGATTGGCCCAGGGGACACTCGAGTGAAGAGCGACGCGACACGGACACTGTTGGTGACTCGGGCGGACCTGCGCTGCATCGTGGAGGAAGTGGGTGCGGACGCGTTGATGGACGAGCTCATCCGCGCGCTCACCGAGGCGCTGCGCACGTTCGACGGTGAGCTCACCGAGGTGCGCAAGCGGGACGGGTTCCTGACGGAGCATCCGCGCCAGCCCGGCTGTCTCGAGTGGATGCCGGTGATGCAGAAGGGCGGCGCCGTCACCGTGAAGATGGTGAGCTACAGCCCCTTCAACCCCGAGGAGCAGGGGCTGCCCACCATCATCGCGACCAACAGCCTGTATGACTCCAGGACGGGCCACCTGGTCGCGCTGATGGACGGCGTGTTCGCCACGGCGCTGCGCACGGGCGCGGCCTCCGCGGTGGCCACGCGCTGCCTGGCCTCGCCGGACAGCCGCGTGCTGGGCCTGGTGGGCTGCGGCGCGCAGGCGGTGACGCAGTTGCACGCCATCAGCCGCGTGTTCCCGCTCACGGAGGTGCTCGCGTACGACACGAACCCGGAGGCGCAGGCGTCGCTCGCGCGTCGCACGGCGTTCCTCGGGCTGGACGTGAAGCAGGTGTCGCTGGCGGAGCTGGAGGAGCGCTCGGACATCATCTGCACCGCGACCTCCATCGCCGTGGGCGCCGGCCCCGTCATCTCCGGCAAGGCGCTCAAGCCGCACGTGCACGTCAACGCCGTGGGCTCGGACCTGCCGGGCAAGACGGAGCTGCCGCGCGCGCTCCTGGAGAAGAGCCTGGTGTGCCCGGACTTCACCGTGCAGGCCCTGGTGGAGGGCGAGTGCCAGCAGCTGAAGCCCGAGCAGGTGGGCCCGGACCTCGTCACGCTGGTGAAGAACCCGGACCGCTACGAGTCCTGGCGCCAGAAGGCCACCGTGTTCGACTCCACCGGGTACGCGCTGGAGGACCAGGTCGTCACCGCGCTGTTCCTGCGCCACGCGGAGCGGCTGGGCCTGGGCACGTCCGTGGGGCTGGAGACGGTGGGCGGCGACGCATTGGATCCCTACTCGCTCCTGCACGAGCCGGGGTCCGCGGCCCGCGGCAACCTGCGCCGCGCCACGGGCAGCTGAGGTCCCTCGGAGGTCCTTCAGAGCTCGAGGAGGATCTTCCCGAAGCTCGCGTTGGATTCCATGTACCGGTGCGCGTCCGCCACGCGCGCCAGCGGGAAGGTGGTGTCGATGACCGCGCGCACGCGGCCGTCGACGAGCCTTGGCAGCCAGCGCTCGCGGAAGCGCTGGACGACGGCGACCTTGGCGGCCAGGGGCAGCGGACGCAGCGCCATGCCCTTGAGCTGGAGGCGGCGCAGCACCACCTGCTTCAGGTCCAGGTCGCCGCGGATTCCGTCCATCAACCCCACGAGCATCAGGGTGCCGCCGAAGCGCAGCGCGCGCAGGTTGCGGCCCAGCGCCGCGCCTCCGACGAAGTCCTCCACCACGTCCAGGCCGCGTCCCTTCGTCCACTCGGGCACCGCGTCCGCGAAGTTCTCCCGCGTGCGCACCACGCCCGCCAAGGCGCCCAACGCCAGACACCGGCGCAGCTTCTCGTCGCTGCCCACGGTGACGAAGACGGTGGCGCCCACCTCTCGCGCCACCTGGATGCACGCGGTGCCGATGCCGCTGCCCGCGGCGTGGATGAGCACGGACTGACCGGGTCCCAGGCCCCCCAGCTCGACGAGTGACTCGTGCGCGGTGCAGTACGCCTCGGGCGCGGCCGCGGCCTCGACGAAGGACCAGCCCTCTGGAATCGGGAGGGCCAACCCCTCCTCCATCAGACACGCCTCCGCGTAGCCGCCGCCGTCCACCAGGCCGAAGACGCGCGCGCCGGGCTGGAAGGCGCGCACCTCGTCGCCCACGGCCTCCACCTCGCCCGCGACCTCGATGCCGAGCAGCGGGCTGGTGACGCCGGGAGGCAGCGTGTAGCCGCCGGCGCGCTGGCTGGTGTCTCCGCGGTTGAGGGCGGAGGCGCGCACCCGCACGAGGAGCTGACGGGGGCCGGGGACGGGCCGGGGTCTGGTTTCCAGGTGGAGCTGCTCCGGACCGCCTGGAGTCCGCACGACGACCGCCGTCATCACCTCAGTAGTTCGCATCCACGTCCACGCCATGGCGCCGCAAGGGCACGAGGAAGGAGCGCTCGAAGGTCATCACGACGGTGCCGTCCGCCTTGAGGCCCTTCGTCTCCACGGTGACCACTCCCTGTTTCGCGCGAGAGCGGGACCTCCTCTTGGCCAGCACCCGGCTCTCCGCGTACAGGGTGTCCCCCACGAAGACGGGGGCCGTCAACCGGATGCGATCCCACCCCAGGTTCGCCACGCCCTTGGCGCTGGTGCTGTTCAGACTCATCCCCCCGACGATGGCCAGGGTGACGAGGCTGGACATCAACGGCCGCTTCCACTCGGTCTTGCTGGCGTAGACGGCGTCGATGTGGAGCGGGTGGGTGTTGAGGCTGAGCAGCGACTGCCACATGTTGTCCACGTCGGTGAGCGTGCGACCGGGGCGGTGCTCGAAGACGTCGCCCACCTCGAAGTCCTCGTAGAACAGCCCGTGCGTCTCGCGGTAGCGCTGCTTGCCCACCTTCTTGTGGGCGGCCACCATCTTCTTCATGAGTCCCCACTCCCGGAGCCCGCGCGCAGGTGGACGGGCGCCATGGCCTCGTCATGCTGGACGCTCGCCAGCACCCGCCGCGCCACCGTCACGAGCGGGGGGCCAATCATGCTCCCTCCGACGACGTGGATGCCGCCCTTTCCGTCACCGGCCTGCGCGAGCACCCGGCGCGCGTGGGCCACCATCTGCGGCGTGGGCCGCAGCGCCGCGTGCACGACGCCCACCTGGTCCGGGTGGATGACGATCTTGCCGGTGTAGCCCAGCGCGCCCACCTTGCGCGTCTCCTCCTCCAGCCCCGACAAGTCCCCCATGCCGAAGTACGGCGAGTCGATGGCGTTGAGCCCCGCGATGGCCGCCGCCATGGCGATGCGCGAGCGCGCGTAGAGCATGGGCTCCCAGGACAGGGACACGCCCATCTGCGCGGACAGGTCCGCGGCGCCGAAGATGAGGCCGCGCAGCCGGGGCGCGGACAGGGCGATGGCGTCCACGGCCTCCACGCCGCGCGCCGTCTCGATGATGGCCAGCAGCGACAGCTCCGGGAAGCGGTCTCCCAGGAGCGCGTCGAGCTGCTGGATTTCAGCGGGCGACTCCACCTTGGGCAAGAGCAGGGCATCCAGCCGCGCGTTGGAGTCCAGCAGCGCGAGCACGTCGCGCAGGCCCGCCTCGGTGCGCAGGCTGTTGATGCGCAGGCTCAGCGGCCCGCGCGGGCGGGAGGAGGACAGATAGGACAGCGCCAGCCGGCGGGCCTCCGACTTCAGGGCGTGGGGGACACCATCTTCCAGGTCGAGCAGTCCCATGTCCGCGCCCACCTCCACCGCCTTGTCGAAGCGGGAGGGGTCGATGGCGGGCGTCACCAGGAAGGACCTGCACTGCAAGGGCATGGTCATGATGCGAGTGGCTCCGAAGTCCCAGGCGCCGCCAGCTCCAGCACGGCGTCACACAGCCGCTGGAGGTCCTCGGTGGACAGGTTGGAGCGCAGCATGATGCGAAGCCCCGCCCGCCCCTTGGGGACGATGGGGAAGAACACGGCGGAGGAGTAGAAGCCCGCGGCCATCAACCGCCGCGAGCGCTCCACCGCCAGGGGCTCGGGCCCCACGTCGATGATCTTGATGGGGAAGTCCTCGCCCGAGGTCCGCGTGGGCACGCGCTCGTCGAAGAAGCGCACGTTGGCCCTGAGGGCGCGTTGTCGCTCGGCCAGGTCCGCGCCGCCGTGCAGCCGCGCCGAGGCCAGGCTCGCGCCGATGGCCGGAATCGACAGGCTCTGGGACCAGCCGAGGGGACCGGCGAAGCGGCCCACCAGGTCCGCGTGCTGCTGGGGCCCCAGCATGACGGCGCCGCCCGCCGTGCCGAAGCCCTTGCCCAGCGAGCCGATGATGATGGTGCGCGAGTTGACCTCGCCGCCCATCGTCGCGCGCACGTAGCCCTCGCCCGACGCGCCGTAGATGGAGAGCGAGTGCGAGTCGTCGAAGTAGAGGAACAGCCCGTACTTGTCCTGGAGGTGGAACAGGTCCTTCACGATGGCCACACCACCCATCGAGTAGAAGCCGTCCGCCACGTACGCGACGCGCGCGTGCTTGCGGCAGAGGTCCTCCAGGAAGTCCAAATCATTGTGCGGCGCGGTGATGACGTGCGTCTCATCCGCGCAGATGGGCTTGATGAGGTTCATCGAGAAGTGCGCGGACTTGTCGAAGACGAGGATGGGCTTCTGGCCGTCGGGCAGCAGGTGGCCGGACGCGATGAGGGGCAAGAGGCCCGCGCTGGCGGAGCTGGCGGAGTTGGTGACGATGGTCTTCGCGCGCCAGCGGTGGGACAGCTCCTCCTCGAGCGCGTCCAGGTCCGCCAGTCGGATTCGCAGCCGGGAGATGGACATGCACAGGGTGCGCTCGCGCTGGAGCACGTCGATGGCGCCCTGGAGCACGTCCGGGTGTGAGTCCAGCCCCAGGTACGAGCACGAGCACATGTTGATGAACTCACGTCCATCCGGCAGTGACAGCGTTCCGCGTCCGGTGTTGTGCACGGACAGGTCCAGCAGCCCTGCTTCCTTCGCCGACGTGAACGACGGGTTGCCGTGGCCGATCATCGACTCCGTGTTGCGATAGCGATTCTTGAGTTCCATGACGGCTCACTCCTGCCCTTCGAATCCTGGGATGACCGCGTCGATTCCGACCCGCATGTCCGGCGTCGCCAGCACCGCGTCGAGGAGCGCGGAGAAGGCGCCACACAGTCGTCGTGCGGTGTCGGGCTCGAACAGGTCGGTGTTGAACTCCAGCAGACCGCAGAAGCCGTCCTCCTGCTCCTGGAGCGAGAGCGTCAGCTCGTAGATGGAGGCACCGCGATCCGACGGCATCGGCATCAAGGTCAGCTCCGGCAGATCCAGCGATTCTGCGGGAGTGTTCTGGAGCACGAACATCACCTGGAAGAGCGGCGCCCGGTTCTGCTGCCGCTGGGGGACGAGGGTGTCCACCACCTGGTCGATCGGCACCTCCTGGTGCGCGTAGGCGCCGAGGGTGACATCGCGCACCCGGGCCAACAGCTGTCGGAAGGAGGGATTGCCGCGCACATCCACGTTCAGCGCGACGGTGTTGACGAACAGGCCGATGAGGGACTCCACCTCCGGGAGCGCGCGGTTCGCGATGGGTGAACCAATGACCAGCTCCTCCTGTCGAGCCCGGCGGCAGAGCAAGGTGCCGAACAGGGACAGCAGCGCCATGAACGGTGTCACGCGCTCGCGTTGGCACAGCAGGTTGAGCGCGTCACTGCGCGCGCGGCCCAGCGACACGGGAATCCAGGTGCCGTTGAACGTCCGCGTGGGAGGACGGGGCTTGTCGAGCGGCAGCTCCAGCAGCTTCGGCGCCTTCGCCAGGGCGTTGCGCCAGTAGGACAGCCGGGACTCCAGCTCGACACCGGACAGCCAGCGGCGCTGCCACGCGGCGTAGTCGGGATACTGGATCACCAGCGGAGGCAGCGACGGCGTCGTGCCGCGCGCGAAGGCGGTGTAGAGGTGGACCACCTCGCGGGTGATGACGCTCTCGGACCAGCCATCCGAGAGGATGTGGTGCTTGCTGAAGATGAACAGGTACTCGTCGTCCGCCAGGCGAATCAGGCCGCCGCGCACCAGGGGACCGTGGGTGAGGTCGAAGGGCTTGCGCGCGTCCTCGGCGATGCGGCGCAGGACCTCTTCTTCGCGATCCTCGCGGGCCCGGAAGTCCTCCAGCGGCAGGTCGATTCGCGACGTCGCGGCGACCTTCTGGACGGGCTGACCGGCCTCCTCGGTGAAGGTGGTGCGCAGGGACTCGTGGCGATCCACCAGGGCCTGGACCGCGGCCCGGAGCGCGTCGGGGTTCAGCGCGCCCTTGAAGCGGTACGCCGCGGGCTGGTTGTAGGCCGTGGACTGGGGGTTGGCCTTGAACAGCTTCCACAGGCGCTCCTGTGAATAGGACAGCGGCACCGGCTTGTCGCGGGGCGCGGGGACGATGGGCGGCAGGGTCGCCAGCGGCGCACGCGGCGCGGCCTCGATGCGTCGAGCCAGCGCGGCCACGGACGGTGCCTCGAAGAGCGTCGTCAGGTGGATGTCCGCCTTGAGCCGATTGCGGATGCGCGCCACCACCTGCGTCGCCAGCAGCGAGTGGCCGCCGAGGCTGAAGAAGCTGTCGGTGACGCTGACCCGCGGCAGCTTCAGCACCGACGCGAAGGCCTCCGCCAGCTGCGTCTCCAGCGTGTCTCTCGGTGCCACGAAGGGCGCCGCGCCCCTCAGGCTCGCCAGGTCCGGCGCCGGCAGCTTCGCCCTCGCCACCTTCCCGCTCGGCGTCAGCGGCAGTGCCTCCAGCCTCACCAGCGCCGGCGGCACCATGTGCTCCGGCAGCTTGCGCCCCAGCGCCTCCTTCAGTGCCTCCGGCTCCCATGCCGCCCCCGCCCTCGGCACCACGTACCCCACCAGCCTCCTGTCCCCCGGCGTCTCCTCGTGCACCCCCACCGCCGCGTCCTTCACCCCCTCCAACTCACGCAGCGCCGCCTCCACCTCCGCCAGCTCTATCCGGTAACCCCTCACCTTCACCTGCGCGTCCAACCGCCCCAAAAACTCCACCACCCCGTCGCTCCTCCACCTCGCCCTGTCCCCCGTCCGGTACAGCCTCGCCCCCACCTCCCTCGCGTACCCGTCCGGCACGAAGCGCTTCGCCGTCAGCTCCGCCCTCTCGTGGTACCCCTGCGCCAGCTGCGCCCCTCCTATGTGCAGCTCTCCCGCCACCCCCACCGGGCACAGCCGCCCCTTCTCATCCAACACCAGCAGCTTCGTGTCCGGCAGCGGCACTCCAATCGGCGGCAGCCTCGGCCAGCTCCCCGGCGGCCCCTTCAGCCGGTACGCACTCACCACGTGCGTCTCCGACGGGCCGTACTGGTTCTCCAGCACGCACCCCGGCAGCTTCTCGAAGAAGGCCACCACCGCCGGCGTCACCTGCAGCTGCTCTCCCGCCGTCACCACCTCTCGCAGCGACTCGGGCACCCTCGCCCCATGCGCCACCGCGTCCGCCAGCGCCTGCAGCGCCACGAAGGGCACGAAGAGTCTCTCCACCCGCTGGCTCGCCATGAAGTCCAGCAGCGCCGGCACGTCCTGCCTCAGCGCCGCCGGCGGCACCACCAGCGTCCCTCCCGCGCTCCACGTCGCGAAAATCTCCTGGAATGACACGTCGAAGCTCAGCGACGCGAATTGCAGCGTCCTCGCCTCCGCCTTCACCGAGTGCGCCTTCTGCCATAGCAAGAGGTTGCACAGCGCCGCGTGCGACAGCGCCACCCCCTTCGGCTTCCCCGTGCTTCCCGACGTGTACACCACGTAGCACGTGCCACCCGGTGGCACCGCCCTCGGCGGCGCAAGCTCCGGACGCTTCGCCACCTCCCCCGCCTCCTCGTCCACGCACAGCGCCTTCTTCTTCGCCCCCGCCGGCAGTGCGCCCAGCTGACGCTTCGTCGTCAGCACCCGCGCCACCCCCGCATCCTCCACCATGTACCCCAGCCGCTCCGCCGGGTACTTCGCGTCCAGCGGCACGTACGCCGCTCCCGCCTTCAATATCCCCAACAGCCCCACCAGCTGCTCCAGCGAGCGCTCCATGCACAACCCCACCCGCTCCCCCGCACCCACCCCCAGCGCTCCCAGGTGCCACGCCAGCTGATTCGCCCGTCGCTCCAGCTCCGCGTACGTCAGCGACTCCCCTCCCCACACCACCGCCACCGCCTCCGGCGTCCTCCTCGCCTGCGCCTCCACCAGCTCGTGCGCGCAGACCTCCCAGCGAGGCCCCGTGCTCGTCGCGTTCCAATCCTCCAGTACCAGGCGACGATCCGCGTCGGACACCAGCGGGAGCTCGGAGACGCGGTGGAGCGGATTGGCGACAGCGCCCTCGAGCAGTCGCTCCAGGTGCGCGACGAATCGCTCGGCCGACGCGGGCTCGTACAAGTCCGTGCGGTACTCCAGCGTGCCCGTCAGGCCCGTGGGCGTCTCGCGGAGCATCAGCGTGAAGTCGAACTTGGACGTGCCGCTGTCCACGTCCATCGCCTCGAAGGAGAGCCCCGGCGTGGACAGCTCCATGGGCGGGGTGTTGAGCAACACCATCGCCACCTGGAAGAACGGCGTGTGTCCCGGCTGTCGCTCCGGCTGGAGCACTTCGACGAGCTTCTCGAAGGGCACGTCCTGGTGCGAGTACGCGCCCAGCGTCGTCTCCCTCACCCGTCCCAAGAGCTCGCGGAACGTCGGGTCCCCGTCCAGCTTCGTGCGCAGCACCAGCGTGTTCACGAAGAAGCCGATCAACCCCTCGGTTTCCATCTGCTGGCGCCCGGCGATGGGAGCCCCCACGCAGATGTCGTCCTGTCCCGAGTAGCGCGACAGCAGCGCCTGCAACCCCGCCAGCAGGCCCATGAACAGCGTCGCGCCCTCGCGCTGGCACAGGCTGACGAGGGAGCGGGTGAGCTCACGCGAGAGGTCCACCTTGAGCACCGCGCCCGGGTTGCGAGCCTCCACGGGACGAGGCCGGTCCGTCGGCAGCTCCAACATCGCGGGGACACCGTCGAGCTGCTTGCGCCACCACGTCAACTGCCGCTCCAGCACGTCACCCTGGAGCCACTCGCGCTGCTGGACGGCGTAGTCCGCATACTGGATCCCCAACTCGGGCAAGGGGGAACGCCGGCCTTCGCTGAAGGCTTCATAGAGCGTGACCACCTCGCGAATGAGCACGGCGATGGACCACGCGTCCGCGATGATGTGATGCAGCGTCACAAGGAGCAGATGCTCACGCGCCCCCAATCGGAGCAGCGCCGTGCGAAGCAACGGCCCGCGTGTCAGGTCGAAGGGGCGACGGGCCTCGGCCCATGCCCGGCGGTGTGCTTCTGTCTCTCGCTCCGATTCGGAGAGCGGCGCCAGGTCCTGCACCGAGAGCAGGATTCGCGGAGGCGCGCTCCGGGAGATGACCTGCATGGGCCTGCCCTCGCGCGACTGGAAGACGGTGCGCAGGGACTGGTGACGCCGCACCAGCTCCGTGAAGGCCTGCTCCAACGCTGGCACATCCAGCGAGCCCTTGAGCCGCAGCGCCGCGGGGATGTTGTAGAGGGGACTGCCGGGCCTGTACTGGTCCAGGAACCACAGTCGCTGCTGGGCAAAAGAGAGCATCTCTTCCTCCGTGTCGCCCTGCTCGTTCTCGTTTCGGAATCTCGTCCGCGCCTGCATCGGCGCCGATGCGCGGCTCTCCACCGGAGGCAGCTCGGCCTCGATGCGTCGGGCCAGCGCGGCCACGGACGGCGCCTCGAAGAGCATGCGCAACGGGAGCTCCCTGCGCAGGTGATGGCGGATGCGAGCCATCGCCTGTGTCGCCAGCAGCGAGTGGCCGCCGAGGCTGAAGAAACTGTCGGTGACGCTGACCCGCGGCAGTTTCAGCACCGACGCGAAGGCCTCCGCCAGCTGCGTCTCCAGCGTGTCCCTCGGTGCCACGAAGGGCGCCGCGCCTCGCAGGCTCGCCAGGTCCGGCGCCGGCAGCTTCGCCCTCGCCACCTTCCCGCTCGGCGTCAGCGGCAGTGCCTCCAGCCTCACCAGCGCCGGCGGCACCATGTGCTCCGGCAGCTTGCGCCCCAGCGCCTCCTTCAGCGCCTCCGGCTCCCATGCCGCCCCCGCCCTCGGCACCACGTACCCCACCAGCCTCCTGTCCCCCGGCGTCTCCTCGTGCACCCCCACCGCCGCGTCCTTCACCCCCTCCAACTCACGCAGCGCCGCCTCCACCTCCGCCAGCTCTATCCGGTAACCCCTCACCTTCACCTGCGCGTCCAACCGCCCCAAAAACTCCACCACCCCGTCGCTCCTCCACCTCGCCCTGTCCCCCGTCCGGTACAGCCTCGCCCCCACCTCCCTCGCGTACCCGTCCGGCACGAAGCGCTTCGCCGTCAGCTCCGCCCTCTCGTGGTACCCCTGCGCCAGCTGCGCCCCTCCTATGTGCAGCTCTCCCGCCACCCCCACCGGGCACAGCCGCCCCTTCTCATCCAACACCAGCAGCTTCGTGTCCGGCAGCGGCACTCCAATCGGCGGCAGCCTCGGCCAGCTCCCCGGCGGCCCCTTCAGCCGGTACGCACTCACCACGTGCGTCTCCGACGGGCCGTACTGGTTCTCCAGCACGCACCCCGGCAGCTTCTCGAAGAAGGCCACCACCGCCGGCGTCACCTGCAGCTGCTCTCCCGCCGTCACCACCTCTCGCAGCGACTCGGGCACCCTCGCCCCATGCGCCACCGCGTCCGCCAGCGCCTGCAGCGCCACGAAGGGCACGAAGAGTCTCTCCACCCGCTGGCTCGCCATGAAGTCCAGCAGCGCCGGCACGTCCTGCCTCAGCGCCGCCGGCGGCACCACCAGCGTCCCTCCCGCGCTCCACGTCGCGAAAATCTCCTGGAATGACACGTCGAAGCTCAGCGACGCGAATTGCAGCGTCCTCGCCTCCGCCTTCACCGAGTGCGCCTTCTGCCATAGCAAGAGGTTGCACAGCGCCGCGTGCGACAGCGCCACCCCCTTCGGCTTCCCCGTGCTTCCCGACGTGTACACCACGTAGCACGTGCCACCCGGTGGCACCGCCCTCGGCGGCGCAAGCTCCGGACGCTTCGCCACCTCCCCCGCCTCCTCGTCCACGCACAGCGCCTTCTTCTTCGCCCCCGCTGGCAGTGCGCCCAGCTGACGCTTCGTCGTCAGCACCCGCGCCACCCCCGCATCCTCCACCATGTACCCCAGCCGCTCCGCCGGGTACTTCGCGTCCAGCGGCACGTACGCCGCCCCCGCCTTCAATATCCCCAACAGCCCCACCAGCTGCTCCAGCGAGCGCTCCATGCACAACCCCACCCGCTCCCCCGCCCCCACCCCCAGCGCTCCCAGGTGCCACGCCAACTGATTCGCCCGACGCTCAAGCTCCGCGTACGTCAGCGACTCCCCTCCCCACACCACCGCCACCGCCTCCGGCGTCCTCCTCGCCTGCGCCTCCACCAGCTCGTGCGCGCAGACGTCGACGCGAGTCTCCGAGGGCGCGGGGTTCCAGCGCTCCAACGCCAGCCGCCGGTCCGACTCCGTGAGCAGCGACAACTCGGACAGGCGGACATCGGGCGCGAGCACCGCGCGCTCCAACAACCGCTCCAGGTGCGCAACGAGGCGCTCGGCCGACGCGGGCTCGTACAAATCCGTGCGGTACTCCAGCGTGCCCGTGAGCCCCGAGGGTGACTCACTCAACGTCAGCGTGAAGTCGAACTTCGACGTGCCACTGTCGACGTCGAGCGGACGGAAGCGCAGCCCCGGGCTCTCCAGCGCCGCCATCGGCGTGTTGACCAGCACCAGCGCGACCTCGAAGAAGGGCGTCCGCTTCGGCTGTCGCTCCGGCCGGAGCACTTCGACGAGCTTCTCGAAGGGCACGTCCTGGTGCGAGTACGCGCCCAGCGTCGTCTCCCGCACCCGCTTCAGCAGTTCACGGAACGTCGGCTCCCCCTCCAGCTTCGTGCGCAGCACCAGCGTGTTCACGAAGAAGCCGATCAACCCCTCCGTGTCCGGAGAGGTCCTCCCCGCCACGGGAGCTCCCACGCAGATGTCGTCCTGCCCCGAGTAGCGCGCCAGCAGCGCCTGCAGTCCCGCCAGCAGGCCCATGAACAGCGTCGCGCCCTCCTGTCGACAGAAGCCGCGCAGCATGCGCACCAGCCCCACCGGCAGCGCCACCTTGATGACGGCTCCCGGATTCGACGCGTCCTCGCCGCGAGGATGGTCCGTCGGCAGCTCCAGCGACGGAGGCGCGCCGTCCAGCTGCTTGCGCCACCACTCGACCTGCCGCTCCAGCGCCTCGCCACGCAGCCGGTCGCGCTGCCGCACCGCATGGTCCACGTACTGGATGGGGAGCTCGGGCAGCGGGGACGCACGTCCCTCGCTGAACGCCTCGTAGAGCGCCACCATCTCCCGGATGAGCACCGCGATGGACCACGCGTCCGAGACGATGTGATGCATCGTCACCACCACCAGGTGCTCCCCCTCCTGCAGCCGCAACAGCCGCGCGCGCAACAGCGGCCCCCGCACCAGGTCGAACGGCTTGCGTGCCTCCTCGCGCACAGCGCGCAGCCCCAGCGCCTCGCGCTCCGACGCGGGCAGGTAGCGCAGGTCCTCCACCTCCAGCCCCATCGGCGCGTTGCCCGCGTGGGCCACCACCTGCAACGGCCGCCCATCCCGCGCCGGGAACACCGTGCGCAGCGACTGGTGCCGACACACCAGCTCCGTGAAGGCCCGCTCCAACGCGGCCACGTCGAGCGTGCCCTCCAGCCGGATGGCCGCGGGCAGGTTGTAGAGCGGACTGCCCGGCGCGTACTGGTCCAGGAACCACAGCCGCTGCTGCGCGAAGGACAACTCCGCCTGCCGCTCGCACGGCACCAGCGACGACGGCCGCTCCCGCGACGCGCGCACCGGCTCCAGCACCTCTCCGGGCCGCAGCGCCACCAACGCGTCGATGCGCCCCGCCAGCGCCTCCACCGTCCCCAGGTCGAACATCTCCTGGAGCGACAGCTCCACGCGCATCACCGTCCGGAGGCGTGACAACACCTGCGTCGCCAGCAACGAGTGGCCACCCAGCTCGAAGAAACTGTCGAGCGCGCCCACTTGCTGAATGTTCAATACCTCACTCCAGATGAGCGCCACCGCGCGTTCAGTCTCGGTGCGGGGCTCCATCGCACGGGTGACGCTGCGCTCAACGCGGAGGTCCTGGGAGCGTGGCTGGGTCATGAGAGAGGGGCCTGGAGGGGGAGTCCAGGCAAAACATGTCTTACATAGAAAACCGGTGTAATTGCACGCAGCCGCCCCACAAGGATGTGCGGTTCACACTTGCGAGCGTGGTGTGCGCGGGACCCGGGCTGAAGCGTTCGCGTCAGAGCACTCGGAAAATTGCCCCACACCTGGATACGCGACACATGCGGACACGTCCGACGCGACGCGTGTGACGCGCCCGCACATGACTCAAGCGATCAACCAGGCCTCGCGCTGAACGGACGCTCGCTTCACTCCGACGGGTTGACGATGACGTCCATCGTCCGGTGCATGCGCTCCAGCCCCAGGCTCACCAGCGCGCGACGAATCTCCGCCTGGCCCCAGAAGAACTTGCGGAACACGTCCCGGTCCAAGCGAAGCAGCGTGCACGGCGTCAGGGTCTTCACCGTCGCCGTCGCGAGCCGTCCTCGCAGCAACGACACCTCGCCGAAGATGGCCCCCTCCTCCATGTCGGGATACGGGGTGACACGACCATCCGCGTGCGTGTGGAAGACGCCGCACCTGCCGCGCAGCAGGATGTAGAGCGCCTCGCCGGGGAGCCCGCGCGTGAGCAGCGTCTCACCCGCGCCGATGGAACACGGCACCAAGGCGCTGCCCAGCTGCGTCCACAGCTCCGGCGACAGCGCCGCCAGCAGCGGACTGCTCCGCAACGCATCCTCCAGCAACCGCTCGCGGCATCGCATCTCGACCACCGGCGCCTCCAGCCCGTGACGCGCGCCCATCAACACCAGCCCCGTCCGGGACAGCTCGCGTAGCACGGTGCGCTCCATCGTCACCACGCTCGCCGTCCTCGGACACTTCGTCATCAGCGCCATCTCGCCGAAGAAGTGCCCCCCGGACAGCTGCCCCACCATGCGCGCCTGGGCGCCCGCGGGCTCCCGGTACACCCCCACCCGCCCCTCCAGGATGACGAACATCGAAGAGCCCGGGTCTCCCTCGCGCACCACCACCCGCCCCGCCGGCAGGAACCGCGTCCACACGGGGAGTGGAGCCCGCCCCACCGGCTCCCTGTCTCTCGAAGGGATGGTCGGCACCGCCGGAGAGCCCTCGGCGTCATTCTCGGGGTTCCGAGAATCCGGAGACACGACTGGCAATGCGGTGGACCGGCTCATCGTCATGCCCCCCTCGGACACAGAGTGGATACGTATGACAGACGTCTCCACCGTCCGGAATTGTCGTTGGGAAGAAAACTTCATCCCAGCAGCCCGGCGGTACTAGGGGATTCCCGCAGGAATTCCTCGCGCGCCGCGGGACGCCTTCCCCCGGCCCGTCACTCTGGGGAACGGCACGGAGAGGGTCTTGTTGGCACTCGCCTCCGAGTCCTCGGGCGTCAAACGAAACACCCCGGGCATGACAGACACCACCGCCCCACGTCCCTGTGACTGAAGACAACCTCACACCGCGACGCGTCCCGAAATACTCCGCAACATTCGCGCACCGTGTCACCACCCTTGACACGTTCGTTTGCGCATGGCACTTAGACGTCCAATAACGATAATGAGAACCATTCTCATTATCCCACTTTCCGGACGGACCCTCGGGCCCAGGACGAAGGAGACGGACTCGATGGGAGACACACCGCGGGTGGCACTGGTGACGGGCGCGGCGCGGGGCATCGGCGCCGAGGTCGCGCGGGTGCTGGCCCCGGAGGCCACCATCGCCGCCCTGGACACGAACGCCGAGGGGCTGCTGGCGCTGGTGGCGGAGCTGCGTGCGCGGGGCCAGAAGGCCAGCGCGTGGCCGGTCAGCGTCAGCGACGCCGCGGCGGTGGAGACGGTGGTCGAGCGCATCGAGAAGGAGCTGGGCCCCATCCACATCCTGGTGAACGTGGCGGGGGTGCTGCGCATGTCCTCCATCGTGGACATGAGCGACGAGGACTGGGCGACGACCTTCGGGGTGAACACGAACGGCGTGTTCCATGTCTCGCGCGCGGTGGCCCGGCGCATGGTCCCCCGGCGCGAGGGCGTCATCGTCACCGTGGCCTCCAACGCCTCCAGCACGCCCCGGCTGCAGATGGGCGCCTATGCCGCGTCCAAGGCCGCCTCCACCATGTTCACCAAGTGCCTGGGCCTGGAGCTGGCGCAATACGGTATCCGATGCAACGTGGTGTCTCCGGGCTCCACGGACACCGACATGCAGCGGAACATGTGGAAGGACGCCAACGGCGCCCAGGCCGTCATCGCCGGCTCCTCCGAGAGCTTCCGCGTCGGAATCCCGCTCCAGCGCATCGCCGACCCGCGCGACATCGCCCACGCGGTGCAGTTCCTGGTGTCGGACCGCGCACGTCACATCACCCTGCACGACCTGTGTGTCGACGGCGGCGCCACCCTGGGCACCTGAGCGCGTGCCCGCCCCCGCCGGGCACCGGTGGTTGTCGGTTCTGTTTGTTACCTTTGTTTCACGATTGAAACAGTGGAAGACCACGGCAGTCGCGTCCGCTGCGCGCTCCGGGTCCTCCGCAACGGGAGGTTGGCTGTGAAGACGACCGAAGTGGCACCCCAGAAGCTGGCGGCGCAGTTGCTCGAGAGCTACGAGGCCGGCTCCTCCTTCTTCTTCGCCTCGCCGCGCCGGACGTTGTTGGCGCGGGGCACCTTCGCCACCGTGCCGCACGTGGGCGGCCAGAGCTCGCTGGAGCGGCTGGGCGAGCGCGTGGCCAAGGTGCTGAGCGACGCGCGCCAGGCGGACCATGACATCCCGGTGGCGGTGGGCGCGGTGCCCTTCGTCGGCCGCGCGCCCGCGCAGCTCGTGGTGCCGATGACGCTCCAGCGCGCCGGCCCGCTGGTGTTCGACGACGTGGCCATGCCGCACCCCGTCCTCCCGCAGAGCTACACGCTGCGCCCGGTGCCGGAGCCCTCCGCGTACCTGGACGGCGTGGCCCAGGCGCTCAAGCTCATGGAGAGCGGGCCCCTGCGCAAGGTGGTGCTGTCGCGCTCGCTGCACCTGAGCGCCACCACGCCCATCGACCTGCAGCGGCTGCTGCACAACCTGGCCCGGCGCAACCCGTCCGGCTTCACCTTCGCCGTGGACCTGCAGGGCGAGGGCCGGCGCACGCTCATCGGCGCGAGCCCGGAGCTGCTCGTGTCGCGCAACGGGATGCAGGTGGTGGCCAACCCGCTGGCGGGCTCCGCCGCGCGCAGCCCGGACCCCGTCGAGGACCAGGCCCGGGCGGCCCGGCTGCTGGAGTCCCCCAAGGACCTGCACGAGCACGCGGTGGTCATCGACGCGGTGGCGGAGGCCATGCGTCCGTTCTGCAAGACGCTGGATGTGCCGGCCCGCCCGTCGCTCGTCAGCACGCAGACGATGTGGCACCTGTCCAGCCGCATCGTCGGAGAGATTGCCGACCCGTCCATCTCCTCGCTGACGCTGGCCATGGCGCTGCACCCCACGCCGGCCGTCTGCGGCTTCCCCACGGAGCTGGCGCACGAGGCCATCGGCCACATCGAGCCGTTCGACCGGGGCTACTTCACGGGCACCGTGGGCTGGTGCGACGCCAACGGCGACGGCCAGTGGGCGGTGACCATCCGGTGCGCCGAGGCGGACGAGAGCTCACTGCGGCTGTTCGCGGGCGCGGGCATCGTCGCCGGCTCCAAGCCGGAGTCCGAGCTGGCGGAGACCGAGGCCAAGTTCCGCACCATGCTCCAGGCGATGGGCCTGGGCCAGGGCGCCGAGGTGAAGCCATGAGCACGAACGCGTCCCGGCTCCCCGGCTGCCCCACCTGGCCGGAGGAATATGCCGAGCGCTACCGCGCCGCGGGCTACTGGCGCGGGGAGACCTTCGGCAAGCTCCTGCGTGAGCGCGCCGAGCGCCACGGCGACCGCACCGCGCTGGTCTCCGGCGCCGAGCGGCTCACGTACCGGCAGCTCGACGCGCGCGTGGACCGGCTCGCCGCGGGCCTGCACGGCCTGGGCATCCGCGCGAGTGACAGGGTGGTGGTGCAGCTGCCCAACATCGCCGCGTTCTACGAGGTGTGCTTCGCGCTGTTCCGGCTGGGCGCCCTGCCCGTCTTCGCGCTGCCCGCGCACCGCGGCTCGGAGATCGGCTACTTCTGCGAGTTCACCGAGGCGGTCGCCTACGTCATCGCGGACCGCCACGGCGGCTTCGACTACCGCAACCTCGCCGCCGCCGTGCAGGCGAAGACGCCCACGCTCAAGCACGTCCTCGTCGTCGGCGACGCGGGCCCCTTCACCTCGCTGGAGAGCCTGTACGCCGCCCAGCCCGTGACGCTGACCGAGCCCCGGCCCGACGACGTCGCCTTCTTCCAGCTGTCCGGCGGCAGCACGGGCGTGCCCAAGCTCATCCCGCGCACGCACGACGACTACATCTTCAGCCTCCGGGCCAGCGCGGAGATCTGCCAGCTCGACACCTCCAGCGTGTACCTGTGCGCGCTGCCGGTGGCGCACAACTTCCCCATGAGCTCGCCGGGCGTGTTCGGCACGTTCCACGCGGGCGGCACCGCGGTGCTGGCCCTGCACCCGAGCCCCGACGTGGCCTTCCCCCTCATCGAGAAGGAGAAGGTCACCATCACCGCCCTGGTGCCGCCCCTGGCCATGGTGTGGATGGACGCGGCCAAGGCGCGCCGGCATGACTTGTCCAGCCTGCGCGTGCTCCAGGTGGGCGGCGCCAAGTTCAGCGCCGAGGCCGCCGCGCGCGTGAAGCCCACGCTGGGCTGCACCGTGCAGCAGGTCTTCGGCATGGCCGAGGGCCTGGTCAACTACACGCGCCTGGACGACTCCGAGGAGCGCATCGTCAACACCCAGGGCCGCCCCATCTGCGTGGACGACGAGCTCCGCATCGTCGACGAGGATGGGCAGGACGTCGCGGTGGGCGAGACGGGCCAGCTGCTCACGCGCGGGCCGTACACCATCCGCGGCTACTACAAGGCGGAGACGCACAACGCGCGCGCCTTCACCTCCGACGGCTTCTACTGCACCGGCGACCTGGTGCGCATGACGGCGGACGGCTACCTGGTGGTCGAGGGCCGCGCGAAGGACCAGATCAACCGCGGCGGTGACAAGGTCGCGGCCGAGGAGGTGGAGAACCACCTGCTGGCGCACCCCGAGGTCCACGACGCCGCCGTCGTGTCCATGCCGGATGCGTTCCTGGGCGAGCGCACCTGCGCGTTCGTCATCCCGCGCGGCACGCCGCCTCCGGCCACGTCGCTCACCGCGTTCCTGCGGGAGCGGGGCCTGGCGGCCTTCAAGATTCCGGACCGGGTCGAGTTCCTCGACGCGTTCCCCAAGACGGGTGTCGGCAAGGTCAGCAAGAAGGCGCTGCGCGAAAAGCTCAGCCAGCCCACCGCGCCGCGCTGAAGCCCACTCCCCCCACGTCCGCATCAGAAAGGCCTCCCCCATGGCGCTCCCCGCCATCTCCCCCTACCCGATGCCCGGCGCCGCCGACCTGCCCAAGAACAAGGTCGCCTGGAAGCTCGAGCCGAAGCGCGCGGTGCTGCTCATCCACGACATGCAGCACTACTTCGTGAACGCCTTCACGCCGAACCAGTCGCCCGTGAAGGAGCTGGTCCCCAACATCCAGCGGCTGCGCCAGCACGCCCACTCGATGGTCATCCCCGTGGCGTACTCCGCGCAGCCGGGGGGCCAGACGCCGGAGCAGCGCGGCCTCCTGCTGGACTTCTGGGGGGGCGGCATCCCCGACGCACCGGAGCAGAAGAAGATCATCGACGAGCTGACGCCCACCAACGTCGACCTCCAGCTCACCAAGTGGACCTACAGCGCGTTCCGCCGCACGGACCTGCTGAACACGATGCGCGCGCTCGGGAGGGATCAACTCATCATCTGCGGCGTCTACGCGCACATCGGCTGCCTGCAGACGGCCAGCGACGGCTTCATGAGCCACATCCAGCCCTTCCTCGTCGCGGACGCGCTGGGTGACTTCTCGCTCGACCACCACCACCTCGCGCTCAACTACGCCGCGAAGCTGTGCGCCGTCACCACCACCACGCAGCAGGTCCTCGAGATGCTGGGCGTGCCCGGGCCGACGACGCTCCCGCGCCTGACGCGGCAGCAGATTCGCGCGGACGTCGCGGAGATGCTCCAGCAGTCCGTGCAGGAGGTGGGCGAGGACGCGAACCTGCTCGAGCTCGGCCTGGACTCCATCCGCCTGATGAGCCTGGTGGAGCGCTGGAGGAGCTACGGCTTCGAGAGTTCCTTCGTGGAGCTGGCCGAACGCCCCACGCTGACCGAGTGGTACTCGATGCTCGGCGCCATGACGCTCCCGCCCCCGGACGCCGGCAGCGTCCAGGTGTCCGCCCGCTCGTAGTGCTCCGCTGACGGAGCGAGGCATCCCCCACCTCGCTCCCGCTCGACGTCCCCCAAGAAGGATCTGGCGATGCCCGAATCACACGCTGCACATTGGCCGCTCTCCGCGGCGCAGCACGGAATCTGGGTCGGTCAGCAGCTCGACCTCGCCAGCCCCATCTACAACGCCGGTGAGTGCATCGAGCTGCGCGGCGCCATCGACCCCGCGCACTTCGAGGCCGCCGTCCGGCAGACCGTCTCCGAGGCCGAGGCCCTCCACGCGCGCTTCGAGACCACCGAGGCGGGCCCGTCGCAGCAGGTCACGCCGCAGGTGGACTGGGCGCTCCAGCACGTCGACCTGACGTCCGCCGAGGACCCGTGGGCCGCCGCCCAGGCGTGGATGCGCGAGGACCTGACGCGCACCGTGGACCTCACCCGAGGCCCCCTCTTTGCGCAGGTCCTCTTCAAGGCCGGCCCCGAGCGCTGGTTCTGGTTCCAGCGCGTCCACCACATCGCGATGGACGGGTTCGGCTTCTCGCTGCTCGCGCGCCGCGTGGCGGACCTCTACACCTCGCGCGTCACGGGGAAGGCCGCGCCCGCGGGCTTCGGCCCCCTGCGCCCCGTGCTGGACGAGGACGCCGCGTACCGCGCGGGGCCCCAGCTCGAGAAGGACCGCGAGTTCTGGGTCGGCCGGCTCACGGACGCGCCCCTGCCGGTGACGCTTGCCCCACCGGCGCCCATGTCCGCCACCTTCGTGCGCGCCACGCGTCAGCTCGAGAAGGTCGACGTGGAGCGGATGCAGGCCGTCGCGAAGCAGGTGGGCCTGACGTGGCCGGACCTGGTGCTCGCCGCGGCCGCCGCGTGGATCCACCAGCGCACGGACGCGCCCGAGGTGGTGCTCGGCCTGCCGGTGATGACACGGCTGGGCTCGGCGGCGATCCGCGTGCCGTGCATGGCGATGAACATCGTCCCGCTGCGCGTGCCCGTGGCGGCGGACGCCTCGCTCGCGTCGCTGGCGCGGAGCATCGCCGCGGAGCTGAAGGCGTCCAGGCCGCACCTGCGCTACCGCTACGAGCAGCTGCGCCGCGACCTGCGCCGCGTGGGTGGCCAGCGCAAGCTGTTCGGCCCCGTGGTCAACATCATGCCGTTCGACTACGGCCTGCGCTTCGCGGGGCTGCCCGGAATCGCTCACAACATCTCCGCGGGCCCGGTGGAGGACCTCTCCATCGGCATGTACGCCCGCTCCGACGGCGGCGGCCTGCGCGTCGACTTCGACGCGAACCCCGTCTGCTACGACGCGCGCACGGTGGACAGCCACCAGCGCGAGTTCCTCCAGGCGCTCGACACCTGGCTGGGCGCTCCAGACGCGCCCCTGCGTGGACAGGGCGCGGGGGTCTCCTCCGCGGAGGCCTCGCTGCTCGACGGCGGCCCGCTCCCCACGGCGCCTCGTCCCGTGCTCGAGCTGATGGAGCAGCAGGTCCGCGAGCAGCCCGACGTCATCGCGGTGGAACACGGCGAGCACCGGCTCACGTACCGCGACCTGTGGGAGGCCTCGGGCTCACTCGCGGCCCGGCTCACCGAGCAGGGAGCGCGCTCCGACACGCCCGTGGCGGTGAAGGTGCCTCGTGGGCTCGACGCCATCATCGCGTCCTTGGGCATCCTCCGCGCCGGCGCGGGCTACCTGCCGCTCGACCCGAACGGCCCCGCGTCCCGCACCTCGGCCATCCTCGAGGATGCCACGCCCTCGCTGCTCGTCCTCCCCTCGGACGCCGTCGCGGCCACCGACGCGAGCCCTCGCGCCTCGGGGCACCTGGCGATCCAGCGGCGCGACGTCGTCAGAGCAGAGCAGCCCGCGCGCGCCGCTGGTGAGCACCTGGCGTACGTCATCTACACGTCCGGCTCCACGGGTCAGCCCAACGGCGTGCAGATTCCCCACGACGCGCTGGCGCACTTCGTCGCGGGCGCCACGCACCGCTACCGCTTCACCCGCGAGGACCGCGTCCTCCAGTTCGCGCCGCTGCACTTCGACGCGAGCGTGGAGGAGGTCTTCCTGACCTTGTGCGTGGGCGGGCGACTGGTGCTGCGCACCGACGAGATGCTCCAGTCGGTGCCCCGCCTGCTCGAGGCCTGCGCGGCCCACGGCATCACCGTGCTCGACCTGCCCACCGCCTTCTGGCACGAGCTGGCCTACGCCGTGTCCACGGGCGCGGCGAAGCTGCCCTCCTCACTGCGCACCGTCATCATCGGCGGCGAGGCCGCGCTCCCCGAACGCGTCGCCCGCTGGCGCGCCACGGTGGGCCCGAGCGTGCAGTTGCTCAACACCTACGGCCCCACCGAGGCCACGGTGGTGGCGACGGTGGCCTCACTGGGTGACGCGGACGGCCCCACGTCCGAGCGTGACGAGGTCCCCATCGGCGTGCCGCTGCCCGGCGTGCGCGCGGCGCTGGTGGACGCGCAAGGACGCCTCGTCGCCCAGGGCTCCGAGGGCGAGCTGTGCCTGATGGGTGGCGCGCTCGCGCGGGGCTACCTGGGACGCCCGGAGCTGGACAAGGCGCGCTTCATCTCGCTGGCCACGCTGCCCGGTCAGCCCCGCGCCTACCGCACCGGCGACAAGGCGCGGCTGCGCGAGGACGGACAGCTGGTCTTCGTCGGCCGCGTGGACGACGAGCTGAAGATCAGCGGACACCGCATCGACCCCGCCGAGGTGGAGACGGTGCTGATCGGCCACCCCGGCGTGCGCGAGGCCGCGGTGGTGGGCCAGACGCTCCCGGGCGGCGCGCGCCGACTGTGCGCGCACATCGTCGCGGAGTCCCCGGCGCCTTCCGCCGCGGACCTGCGCAAGCACCTGCTCGCGAACCTGCCGGCCCCCATGGTGCCCGGCGCCATCGTGTTCGCCGAGCGGCTGCCTCGCACCAGCACCGGGAAGATCGACCGCGCCGAGCTGCGCAAGGCTGCCGTGGTCGACCCCACCACCCAGACAGCGCAGGCCACCACGGAGCTGGAGCGCGTGGTGCTGGGCATCTGGGAGGAGGTCCTCGGCGCCACGGGCCTCACCGCGCAGGACGACTTCTTCGACCGTGGCGGCCAGTCCCTCCAGAGCATCCAGGTGGCCAACCGCCTGGGCATCGCCCTGGGACGCGAGGTCCCCGTCGCCACGGTGTTCCGCTACCCGACGGCCGCCGCGCTCGCCCAGGCGCTGGAGCACGGTGAATCCAACGGCCACGACACCTCCGGCCCGAGCACGACGATGCTCGCGGACGCCGAGCTGTCCGAGGACATCGTCCCCCGCCTCACGCCTCCCCAGGCGACGGGAGCCCAGCGCACCTTCGAGGCCCTGTTCCCCGAGCCCCGCCAGGTGCTGCTCACCGGTGCCACCGGCTTCGTCGGCGCGCACCTGCTCGACCAGCTCCTGCGCCAGACACAGGCGCGCGTGGTGTGCCTGGTGCGCGCCAAGGACGAACCCCAGGCCCTGGAGCGCATCCGCGCGGCGATGACGTCGCAGCGGCTGTCGACCGAGGGCCTCTCCGAGCGCGTCCTCGCGCTCCCGTCGGACCTCACCCAGCCCTCGCTCGGGCTCGACAGCGCGCGCTTCCACGGACTCGCGGCCGAGTGCGACGTCATCCTGCACAACGCGGCCGTGGTGAGCGTGGTGCGCGAGTACGGCAGCCTCCAGGCCGTCAACGTCCGGGGCACGCGCGAGCTGCTGCGGCTGGCCGCCGCCGTGCGGCCCAAGCCCTTCCACTACGTGTCCACGCTGGCCGTGGCGCCCCAGGCCGACGTCAGCCCCGAGGTGCCCGAGGACTTCGTGCCCGCGCACGCCGGCCTGCGCGACGGCTACCAGCAGAGCAAGTGGGTCGCGGAGCGGCTCGTGCAGCAGGCCTCCGAGCGGGGCCTGCCCGTCGCGGTGTACCGGCTGGGCCGCGTCGTCGGCGCCACCGACACCGCCATCGTCAACCCGCAGGACCTGGTCTGGCGAATCCTCCTGGCGGGCATCCCCGCCCGCACGCTGCCGATGCTCGAGGTGGGCGAGACGTGGACGCCCGTCGACTACGTGGCGCGCGCCATCGTCAAGCTGTCGCGCACGGCCACGCCTGGCACGGTGTTCAACGTCACGCCCGTCCCCGACGTGCGCCTGCCGGACCTGTTCCGCTGGGTGCGCGAGTACGGCTACCCCGTGGACCTGCTCCCCGTCCCCCAGTGGCGCGCCCAGGTCGCCGAGCGCGCGGGCACCGCCGACAACACCACCACCCTGGCCTTCTTCGACCTGCGCTCCGGTGACTCCCAGCCCGCGTTCGGCCTGGGGCCCATCCGCTGTCAGCGCCTCCATCACGCCCTGGAGGGCACGGGAATCACCTGCCCCCCGGCGGACCGCCCTCTCTTCTTCCGATACCTCGCCTACTGCGTCGCGAACGGCCTGCTGCCGGCGACGCCTGGCACCCCTCTGGAAACGGCCCCCTCCCGATGAACCGAACCTGGAACCCCCGCACCTGGCGGCAGAAGCCCGTGAAGTACATGCCGGAGGACTATCCGGACGCGCGCGCCCTCACGCGCGTCGAGGACGAGCTGTCCCGGCTGCCCCTGCTGGTGAACCCCGCGGAGACGCGAAGGCTCACCTCCGCCCTGGCCCAGGTGGCCCAGGGCAAGGCCTTCCTGCTCCAGGGCGGTGACTGCGCGGAGAGCTTCAAGGAGTTCACCTCCGACAACATCCGCGACACCTTCCGCCTCATCCTCCAGATGGCGCTGGTGCTCACCTTCGCCGGCGGCAGGCCCGTGGTGAAGGTGGGCCGCATCGCCGGCCAGTTCGCCAAGCCGCGCTCCAGCCCCGTGGAGACGCTCGGCGGTGTCACCCTGCCCGCGTACCGCGGCGACATCATCAACGGCATGGACTTCGACGCGGCCGAGCGCACGCCCGACCCCAAGCGCCTGCTCAAGGCCTACCACCAGTCCTCCGCCACGCTGAACCTGCTGCGGGCCTATGCCCAGAGCGGTTACGCGGACCTGTGCAACCTGCACCAGTGGTCGCTCGACTCCGTTGCGGGCACGCCCGGCGCCGACAACTACCGCAAGCTCGCCGACTCCATCTTCGAGTCGCTGTGCTTCATCAACGCGCTCAGCCCCACGGCCGAGCACAACGCGCCGTCCCCCATCCCCGTGGACCTGTTCACCAGCCACGAGGCCCTGCTCCTCAACTTCGAGGAGACGATGACGCGCCAGGAGTCCTCCAGCGGCCACTGGTACGACGGCTCCGCCCACATGCTCTGGATTGGCGAGCGCACCCGCCAGCTCGACGGCGGCCACGTCGAGTTCATGCGCGGCATCCGTAACCCCATTGGCGTCAAGTGCGGCCCCACGATGGAGCCCGACGATTTGCTGCGCCTGATGGACGCCCTCAACCCGGACGCCATCCCCGGACGCCTCACGCTCATCGGCCGCTTCGGCTCCGACAAGGTCGCCGACTGCCTCCCCCGCCTCATGGCCGCCACCCGCCGCGACGGCCGCCCCGTCATCTGGTCCATCGACCCGATGCACGGCAACACCCACAAGGCCAGCAACGGCTACAAGACGCGCGCCTTCGACCGCATCCTCTCCGAGGTGAAGACCTTCCTGGAGGTCGCCGCCGCCGAGAGCGTCCACGCCGGCGGCATGCACCTGGAGATGACCGGCCAGAACGTCACCGAGTGCCTGGGCGGCCCGCTCGCCGTCACCGAGGACGACCTCCACAGCCGCTACCACACGCACTGCGACCCGCGCCTGAACGGAGACCAGGCGCTCCAGCTTTCCTTCATGGTCGCGGAAAAGCTCCGGGACATGAAGTCTCCCCATGCCCGTGCAGCCTGACTCAACCCCCAACCCTTGACAGCACTGGCTCCACAGGAATAAACGGCCCCGAAAATGAAAATGCGAACCATTTTCATAATCCACGACTGGCGTGGAGCGGGGCGCGTGTTCCGGGGCGCGGCGGTGCTGGCGTGTCTGGCCGCGCTGCAGCCCGCGTGGGCGCAGGTCGAGGGTGGGACTCCCGCTGGCGCGGAGGCACCGCCGCCGTCGGTGGTGCCGCCGAAGCTGGTGACCTTCATCGAGGCGCCCTACCCGGCCGAGGCGGAGCAGGCCCGGCTGGAGGCCACCGTCCGGCTGAAGCTGACGCTGGATGACCAGGGCGCCGTCACCGAGGCGCAGGTCCTGGAGACCCAGGGCCACGGCTTCGAAGAGGCGGCGCGGGACGCGGCGCTGCGCTTCCGCTTCGAGCCCGCGCGGCGTGACGGGGTCGCCGTCCCCTCACGCATCGCCTACAGCTACGAGTTCCGGCTCCCCGCCGTCGCGCCTGTGCCCACGTCCGTCGCCCAGGCAACCGAGCCGAACACTTCCGCCGAGCCACCGCGCGCCGTTACCGCCGCGCCCGTGGACGGCACCCAGGCGCCCGGCGTCACTCGCAAGCCGAGCACATCCGCCGAGCAACCGCGCGCCATCACCGCCGCGCCCGTGGACGGAACCCAGGCACCCGGCGTCACGTCCGAGCCGAACGCACTTGCCGAGCCACCACCGCCGGCCATCACCGCCGCGCCCGTGGACGGCGGCCCCCAGGCGCCCGACGTCACGTCCGAGCCGGGACCGCCTGTCATCACCATCGCGCCCGTGGACGTCACCCAGGAGGCCATCGAAGTCACGGTGGAGGGCGAGTCCGTGGCGAACCGCCGGCGGCGCTCTGCGGAGTCGGTGAAGGTCATCGAGACGGAGCACCTCCAGCGCGAGGCCGTGGACATGGCCCAGGCGCTGGCGCGCACCGAGGGCGTCGACGTGCGGCGCGGGGGTGGCCTGGGCAGCCGCGCGCGCTTCTCGCTGGCGGGCCTGTCCGAAGACCAGGTGCGATTCTTCATCGACGGCGTCCCGCTGGAGCTCGCCGGCTTCGGCCCGGACTTCGCGAACGTCCCCGTCAACCTGGTCCAGCGCATGGAGCTGTACCAGGGCGTGGTGCCGGCGCGCTTCGGCGCGGACGCGCTGGGCGGCGCGGTGCACATCGTCACCGCGGAGAACCTCCAGCGCACGGGCGCCTCGGCCTCGTACGAGCTCGGCTCGTTCGAGACGCACCGGGTGACGGCGAGCGCGCAGCACGGCACCGACGCGGGCCTGTTCGTCCGCGCCAGCGGCTTCTTCGACTCCAGCCCCAACGACTACCGGGTCGACGTGAAGGTGGACGACGCGGAGGGCCGCATCCACGACGCGCGCCTGCCGCGCTTCCATGACGCCTTCCGCGCGGGCGGCGGCGGCGTGGAGGTCGGCGTGCTGAACCGGCCCTGGGCCCGCAAGCTCAGCCTGCGCGTCTTCGGCTCCGCCTCCACGAAGGAGGTTCAGCACGACGCCACCATGAGCAACGCGTATGGCGACATCGACACGAGCAACCGCTCCGGTGGCGCCACGCTCCGCTTCGATCGGCTCTTCGCGCGCGACGTCGTGGTGGATGCCGTGGGCGGGTACGTCTACCGCCGCGCCTCGCTGACGGACCTGGGCTCTTGCGCCTACGACTGGTTCGGCCGCTGCATCCTCACCCTGCCCCAGCCAGGCGAGCTGCAGTCCCGCGCCATCGACCGGCGGGTGGGCCAGCACACGGCCTTCGTCCGGGCCAACGCCGGGTGGACCTTCGCCCCGAACCAGATGCTGCGCCTGGCCGTGGCGCCCACGTACGTGACGCGCGCCGGAGAAGACCGCGCGCTGGCCCGGCTGGGGCAGCAGGACCCGCTCACGGGCGACCGGAGCCTGTTCAACCTGGTGACGGGACTCGAGCACGAGCTCGATGCGCTCGACGAGCGGCTGGAGAACATCGCCTTCGCCAAGAGCTACGTGCAGCTGGCGCGCGCGGAGCGCATCAGCGCCAGCGGCGCCTTCGCGCCCGTCAACCGGGACACCTTCAACTTCGGCGTGGGCGACTCGCTGCGCTACCACGTCACGCCCCGGCTCACCGCCAAGGCCGCGTACGAGTGGGCCACGCGCCTGCCCGGCCCCGATGAGATCTTCGGCGACGGCATGCTCATCGACTCCAACCTCACCCTGGAGCCGGAGAAGAGCCACAACGTCAACCTGGAGCTCGCGTTCAACAGCGGCGAGACGCCGAGGGGCACGTTCCGCGGCGGCACGCTGGGCTTCGCCCGCCTCACCGACCAGTACATCCAGCCCATCGGCCGCGAGGGGTACGTCACCTACCAGAACGTCTTCGCGGCCCGCATCCTGGGCGCCACGGGCGCGGCGGGCTGGACCTCGCCGGGGCAGTACCTCTCACTCGATGGCAACGCGACCTTCCAGGACATCCGCAACGTCTCCTCCGAGGGCAACTTCGGGGCGTTCAAGGGGCAGCGGCTGCCCGGCCGGCCCTCGCTCCTGGCCAACGGCAGCGCCCGCTTCCAGCTGAGCGGCCTGGCCTCCGCGCGCGACGAGCTGTCGCTGTCCTGGCACACCCGCTTCGTCAACACCTTCTACCGGGGCTGGGAGGGGCTGGGCAGCAAGGACTCGAAGTCGCGCATCCCCTCGCAGCTCTTGCACTCGCTGGCCATCACGTACGTCACGAGGACCGCTCGCGCGACGCTGAGCTGGACGGTCGACGTGCGCAACCTCACCGATGCCACCGCCATGGACTTCTTCGGCGTGCAACGCCCCGGCCGGAGCGTGTCCGCGAAGATGGTCGCCGAGCTCTGATTCCTTCCGAAGTCCCCACGCCTCAACTCGCAACGTCGTTGAAAGGAAATCCCCCCATGAAGGTCCGTTCGTTCTTCCCCCTGCCGCGCATCACCGCCGCGGCGCTCGCGCTGTCGCTCTTCACCGGCTGCGGCGACGACGACGACTCTGACGACGCCGACTACGACGGCCCGCTCTACGCCGCCATCACCCAGTCGAGCGTCGACGGCGAGGCCATCAGCTACGTGGCGCTGCTGCGCTCGGTCGACCAGACGGAGAAGATCTCCCTCAAGGACGCCGTGGAGATTCCCGGCCGCGCGCTCGGCTCCGGCGTCCGCAAGGCGGGCGTGCTGTACGTCAGCCACAGCGAGGAGGCCAAGGTCGAGCGGTTCAAGATCACCGCCAAGGGCAAGCTCGAGTCCGACGGCGAGGTCAGCTTCAAGGGCCGCGGCATCGACAACATCGAGGAGTACCAGCACCAGTTCCAGTTCGTCTCCGACACCAAGGCGTACTTCGTGGACGCCCACACGGCGCAGATCATCGTGTGGAACCCCGCCGCCATGTCCGTGACGAGCGCCATCCCCCTGCCGGGCCTGGCCATCGAGGGCGCGCTCACGTCCTTCTCCACCATGCCGGTGCGCGTGGGAACCCGCCTCATCATCCCCATCGCCTGGCGCCCCAGCGCGGACATCGCCGTCATCAACCAGGCCGGCGTGTTGGTCATCGACACCACGAACGACTCGGTCAAGGTCGTCACGGACAACCGCTGCGGCTGGGTGCGTGACAGCGTCGTCGGCCCGGACAACCAGGTGTACCTGGCCACCGAGGCGTACGGCTCCGCCGTCAACCGCCTGAAGGGCGCGGACAAGGCCGCGACGCCCTGCCTCATCCGCTTCAACCCGGAGAGCGGCGCGTTCGACGCGAACTTCTACCGCGAGCTGTCGGGGCTGACCAACGGCACCACCACGGGCTCGCTGGTGCGCGGTCCCAACGGCACCGCCTACCTGCGCGTGCTGGACGAGCAGAGCTACACGGTGGACCCGGAGGCGCACCCGCGCCTGGTCGCCAGCGCTCCGGCCTGGAAGTTCTGGCAGCTCAACCTGAGCACCTTCACCGCCACCGCGGTGAACACCCTGCCCGCCTCCTCCGGCAGCACGTTCCTCTACGAGGCGGACAACAACCGCCTGCTCTTCACCGAGTTCACCAACAACTCCTCGCTCACCAACTTCCGCGAGCTGACCGACCAGAGCGGCAAGCTGGTCTTCAGCTCCGACGGCCTCATCTTCTCGTTCCTGCAGCTCCGCTGAAGTCTGGCGGGATGGGCCTGGAGGCACCGGCTTCGAGCGGGTGCCTCCGGGATTGAACGGCAGCTCCACCGACGAACTCGAGGACCGGACCCATGCACATCGTCGAAATCGTCAAGGATGTCTTCATCCAGTGGGGCGCCAACTGGGTGCTCTGGCTGCTGTTCGCGCTGTCGCTGGTGAGCCTGGGCATCATCATCGAGCGCTGGTGGGTGTTCCGCACCAAGCAGGACGTGGTCCGCGAGCTGTCCGGCGCGCTGGAGGCGACGCTGTCCACGGGCGACTTCCCGGCCGCCATCTCCAAGCTGCAGACGCGCACGTCGGTGGGCGCCACCGTGGCGCGCGCGGGCTTGAGGCTCGCGCCGCAGGGCATGACGGCCGCGGAGAAGGGCATGCAGAGCGCGCTCGCCATCGAGCGCTCCACGCTGGAGAACCGGCTGGCCTTCCTGGGCACGCTGGGCAACAACGCGCCGTTCATCGGCCTGTTCGGCACCGTCATCGGCGTGCTGCTGGCCTTCGAGGCGCTGAGCAAGACGCAGGGCGCGCCCTCGGGCACCAGCCAGGTCGCCTCCAACGCGGTGATGGGCAGCATCGCCGAGGCGCTGGTGGCCACCGCCGTCGGCATCGGCGTGGCCCTGCCCGCCGTCGCCGCCTACAACTACTTCCAGCGCCGCATCGCCAGCATCCTCGCGGACGCGGAGGCGCTGACGAACCTGGTGCTGGCCTACGTCTCCGCCCGTGAGCGGAACGGAGGCGCCTGAGCATGGCCGGCGGAACGCAGCCTCGCGGTGGGTTGATCGAGGGCATCAACGTCACGCCCCTCGTGGACATCATGCTGGTGCTGCTCATCATCTTCATGGTCACCGCGCGGCTGGTGGACAGTCCCGCCGTGCCCCTGGACCTGCCCAAGGCGGCCCAGAGCGAGGACGTGCAGACCGTCTACGCGGTGGCGATCACGTCCACGGGCCAGGTGCTGGTGAACGGCGAGGAGGTCTCCGACGTCGCGCTGCGGGACGGCGCGCGCCAGGCGCTGGCGAAGGACGCGGAGCTGCGCGCCGTCATCCAGGCGGACGGCGCCGTTCCCCATCGCCGGGTCATCTTCGTGCTGGACCAGCTCAAGGAGGCGGGGCTCACCAAGGTCGCGTTCGGCACCGTGCGTCCGGAGCCCCTGGACGCGCCCCCCACCGCGGAGGACGGGCGTGTCACTCCCTGAGCCCGCGCCTCGTCGCGACGAGGACATCGCGAGCATCATCCTGGGGCCGCCGCCCGCGCGGACAAGCCGCCATGGCCTCGCGTGGACGCTGCTCATCTCCGGCCTCGTGCACGCCACCGTGGGAGTCGTGGCCTGGCACGGCTGGAAGTCCTCCTCCGAGCGACGACCGCCCGTGGCCACCACGCGCAAGCAGGTGATTCAGGTGGACCACGAGGTGGACCTGAATCCGCCACCGCCGCCGCCTCCTCCGCCCCAACGCGTCGCCCGCGCGGACCCGCCGGCGCCGCGCGTGAAGACGCCGAGCCCCGCCCCGCGAGACTCCGCCCGCCCTGCCCCCGCCGAGCCCGCTCGGGCGGGCGCCGTGGTGACGGCGAAGGAGCCGGCCGCGCCGCTCGACTTCACCGAGTTCGACATGACGACCGGCGATGCCCCGCGCTACGCGGGCGGCGTGACGGCCTCCACGGGCCGCTCCACCACGGCCGTCAACACGGTGCCCGCGGGTGACAGCGAGGGCACGGGTGGAAGCCGGGCGCGCTCCATCCAGCTCTCGGCGCGCAGCTGGAGCTGCCCCTGGCCGAAGGAAGCCGACACGCTGCGCATCGACGACCAGACGGTGGTGCTGCGCGTCTCCGTGGACGTGTATGGCGAGGTGACGTCCGCCGAGCTCGTGTCGGACCCGGGCCACGGCTTCGGCCAGGCCGCGCTCGCGTGTGCGCGCAAGGCGCGCTTCGACACCGCATTGGACCGCGAGGGTCGTCCCTACGCGGCTGTCTCCCCCCCGATCCGGGTGCGCTTCGTGCGCCCCTAGACGCTCGCCCGCGCGACCGACGCGGGCCCGTGACGATGGAGCCTTTCGTGAACGCCGCTTCTCCACCCCCTCAGGAGCGAATGCTGGCCCTGCTGCTCGCGGGGGTCCAGTTCAGCCACCTGCTGGACTTCATGATCATCATGCCGTTGGGGCCGGAGTTCATCCGCCGCTTCGGCCTGACCACGGCGCAGTTCGGCGCGATGGTCTCCTCGTACACCCTGGCCTCCGCGGCCATGGGGGTGCTGGGGCTGTTCTGGTTGGACCGGTTCGACCGCAAGCGCACGCTGCTGGCCATCTACGCGGGCTTCATCCTCGCCACCGCCGCCTGCGGCCTCGCGTCGGGGTTCGTGTCGCTGCTGGTGGCGCGCTCGCTGGCGGGGGCCTGCGCGGGGCTGATGGGCGCGGTCATCATGGCCATCATCGCGGACCTCGTCCCGGGTGAGCGCCGGGGTCGGGCCATCGGAACGGTGATGTCCGCGCTCGGCCTGTCCGCGGTGGCCGGGGTGCCGCTGGGCCTGGGGCTCGCGAACCTGTTCGGCTGGCGCTCGCCGTTCTTCGCCATCTGCGCGCTCGCGCTCGTGATGTGGCTGGGCCTGTGGCGCGTGCTCCCGCCCGTCGTGCAGCACCTGTCGCGCGGCGCCCACGAGCCCCGGAGCAATCCGCTGGCGACGCTGGCCTCGCCGGGCGTGGCGCTGGGCTGGGTGCTGACCTTCTTCGTGGTGTTCGCCAGCTTCCTGCTGATTCCGTACCTGGGCACCTTCATGGTGGGCAACCTGGGCCTCGCGCAGACGGACCTGCCGTGGGTCTACCTGGGCGGCGGCGCGGGCACGCTGGTGGCGGCGAAGCTGGTGGGCCGCTTCACGGACCGCCTGGGCGCGGGGCGGATGCTCGGGTGGCTCCTGGTGGGCACCGTGGGCCCGCACCTGTTGTTCACCCACCTGTCCTCTTCCTCGCTGCCGGTGGTGACGGCGGCCTTCGTGCTCTTCATGGCGGTGACGTCCACGCGCGCCATCCCCACCATCGCGCTGGTGTCGTCGCGCGTGCCGCCCTCGCTGCGCGGCCGGTTCCTCGCCGTCAACATGGCCGCGAGCGACGGCGCCTCGGGGCTCGCCGCGTGGGTGAGCGGCCTGCTCATCTCCACCGCGCCGGACGGCGCGCTCGTCGGCTTCGGACAGGTGGGGTGGATGGCCGTGGCCGTGACGCTCCTCTCGCTGGGCCTGTTGTGGACGTTCGGCCGGAGCGCGGTGGCCCTGAAGACAGCGACGACGTGAGCCTCGGACTTTTCCCCTGAAACGCAGCACCCGAAGCACCTCGACTCAAAGGAAGCCCCATGGACATGCCCACCCAGAAGCACCCGTCCCTCCCTCGCCCCATCCAGGGTGAGATGAAGCTGGAGCGCTCGAACCAGCTCCTCGCCGAGGCGCGCAAGACGGTCCCCGGCGTCACCCAGTCGATGATGAAGAAGCCGGAGCACTTCGCCCCCGGCTCCTTCCCCGTGTTCCTCGCCAAGGGCCGGGGCGCGCTGGTGGAGGACGTGGACGGCCAGGAGTACATCGACTTCATCAGCGGCCTTGGCGCCAACATGCTGGGCCACAACCACCCCGCGGTGGTGGACACCATCCGCAAGCACCTGGAGGAAGGGGTCCTCCACTCGCTGCCCACGCCCGTCGAGGTGACGTCCATCCAGGCCCTGCTGGACCTGGTGCCGGGCGCGGAGCAGGCGCGCTTCTTCAAGACGGGCGCGGACGCCACGTCCGCGGCGGTGCGCCTGTCGCGCTACGTGACGGGCAAGGAGCGCATCATCACGGTCGGCTACAACGGCTGGCATGACCACTTCATGTTCGACACGCCGGGAGTGCCGGCCGCCATCGCCGGCCTGACGACGCGCCTGCCGCTCTTCACGCCACCGGACGAGGCCGTGCTGCTGTCCACCATCGAGAAGCAGGCCGGCCAGCTGGCGGCGGTGATTCTCTCCATCCCGTACAACCGCGTGCTGTCCGCGGACTTCATGAAGCAGGTGCGCGCGGCGTGCACGGCGCACAACGTGATGTTCGTGATGGACGAGGTGGTGACGGGCTTCCGTCTGGCGCTGGGCGGCGCGCAGGAGTTCTTCGGCGTGAAGGCGGACATCTGCTGCATGTCCAAGAGCATCGCCGCGGGCATGCCGCTGTCGGCCATCTCCGGCCCGGAGAAGTACCTCTCCAAGCTGGCGGACCTCCAGGTCTCCACCACCTTCGGCGGTGAGCTGTTGACGCTGGCCGTCTGCGAGGCGGTGCTCAAGCACTACAAGCACAACGACCCCGCGAAGCACGTCTCACACCTGGGCCGCAAGCTGCGCGAGGGCGTGAACCAGAAGGCGGAGGCCGCGGGCTCCAAGCTGCGCGTGCTGGGCTACGACGCCATCCCGTTCTTCCGCTACTCGCCCGACATGGCCGAGCACGCGAAACTGATGACGCCGTTCCAGGGTGGCATGGCCCGCCGGGGCATCCTGCTGCGCCGGGACGTGAACTTCATCGGCGCGGCTCACACCGAGGAGCAGATCGACTACACGGTGGAGATGGCGGGCGAGGTGCTGCGCTCGCTCGCGTAGAGCCCTCGGGCTCGAGCCCCGGGGAGGCCTGTGTGTCGGGCCTCCCCGAGGGGTGCATCACTTCGAGTCGTGGACGTGGTCGGCGCTGCCGCGCTTCCAGTAGCCCGTGACGCGGACCCAGCTCTTCTGCGTGCCGCGCTCGTTGAGCAGGTGCTCACGGATGGCGCGCATCTCCGTCGACTCTCCCGACACCCAGGCGAAGTAGTCGCCGGGCGGGAACTCGAGGTCGCGGATGGCCTTGTGGAGCAAGCCCGTCGTCCCCGCCTCGGCGCCGTCGCGGTGCAGCCAGGTGAGCGTCGTGTTGGCGCGGGTGGTGAACTTCTGCTCCTCACTGGCGTCGGCCACCTCGACGAAGACGATGGCGCGAGCGCCCTCGGGCAGCTCCTCCAGCCTGCGCGCGATGGCGGGGATGGCCGTCTCGTCGCCGGCGAGCAGGTACCAGTCGAAGTCGTTGGAGACGAAGAGCGAGCCGCGCGGGCCGCCCACGCCGAGCATGTCACCGGGCTTCGCCTGGGCCGCCCACGAGGACGCGGGGCCGGAGCCGTGGAGGACGAAGTCCAGGTCCAGCTCGCCGGTGGTGGAGTCGTAGCGGCGCGGCGTGTAGTCGCGCGAGTCGGGCTTCTTCTCACCCGGCTGGAGCTGCGGGCCGGTGGGGCCCATGGTGGGAATCACGGGCTTGCGCTTGCCCTGCTCCGGGAACAGGACCTTCACGTGGTCATCCGCGCCCTCGCTGTGGAAGCCCTCGATGTCCTGTCCGCCCAGGGTGACGCGCACCACATGCGGCGTCACGGGCGTCACCCGCAGCACCTCGAGGCAACGGAACTTCACGGGGAACGGTCCCCGTCGGTACACCTTCTCGGTCACGCTCGTCGTCACGTGCTCTCCTTCAATGTCTATTTCAATATTGACTCGCAATTTCAGTGACGCAACTGAAATCGCTCGCCCGCCGGAGCAGGCGCTCGGCTGGCTGAAGGGGTTGGCTGGGGATTGAGCGATTTGACGCCGGGCAGGTCCCACCACCAGATGCTCCCGCCTTGCCCCAAGTCGAGCGGTTCTGACCCGGTGTTGACCAGATGGAGGCGGGAGCCGAAGGAGGCCGGGTCCGCGAAGGAGCGGTAGCGCAGCGTGGCCAGGCTCCAGTCCAGAGCGGCCCGCACCCAGCTGCCCATGGTGTCCAGGTAGCCCACCACCTCCCGAGAAGCCTTCTGCTCGAGGGTGCGACGCAGCCGCAGGTAGAGCGCCATCGTCTGGTTGCGGGCGATGATGATCCTCTCGGCGGCCTCATTCGCGCAGATGCCCTCCTGGGTGGCGAGCGCATCGACGGTGTTGACCATCACGCCCTTCTCGAGCGCTTTCTCCCGGTCATAGGACAGCAGATCATTGTCGAGCGCCAACAAGACGCTGCACGCCTGGTTGGCGGCCTTCACCTCGGGGATGGCCAGCTCCCGGTCGGAGAGCGCGAATCCGTTCATGTAGGGGCCGAGGCTGAGAAAGGACTTCGAACCGGTCGTGTCCATCCGCAGCCTGAGCGTGTCCCGGAAGCCTGGCCGGTCCCCGGCCTGTCCGAAAGAGACCCCGAAGGCGAAGGCGACGAACATGTCGCGGGTGACCGAGGCCCAGTGGGTGAGCTCACCGGGACCACAGAGCGACTCCATCTTCTTGCAGATGCCCTGCAGGGCAGCCTCCCAGGAGCCAGGGGCCGGCTGCGCATACTCAGGGCATTCGAACAGGTGCAACAGCGGAAGGACGAGGTTGCAGGCCGCCGCGGGGTTGCCCTGCATCAGACCGCCATCGAAGAAGTGTTCGTCGAAGACGTAATCCCACATCCATAGGTCCGCCACCGCGCGCACCCGGTCCTCGATTCCGTCCGGCATGGCCAGCGCAACCAAGGCCAGCGGGCGGGCTTGCTCCAGGGCCGACAGGGACTCGTCGGGGACCAGGCCGTACCCACGGAACTTCTGGAAGGCCACCGAGTCGAGATCCAGGATGCGTCGTGGGTCGGTCGGTTCAATGGGGCAGACGATGCTGTAGGCGTCGTTCATGGTCGCGTTCCTTTCGGGAGGGTCCGTGGGTTTCCGACTGCGTGCTTTCAATGGTCCCGGCGGGTGATGAGGTACGTGAGCGCCACGGCATCGGCGGCGGCCACCGGGCTCGGGGCCGCGGCCTCCAGGCACGCCAGGGCATCGCGGAGCTGTCGTTCGGCTTCATGGAGCGCGAACTCCCTGCCGCCAGCGGCATCAATCAGCGCGGCCAGGTGCGCGAGGTTGTCATTGTCGCTGTCGTGCGGGCGGCGGTAGAGCTCCGTGAGCTCGTTGGAGAAGCGGGTGCCGGAGGTCAACGCGGCCACCACGGGCAGCGACTTCTTCCGACGGGCCAGGTCCGAGTACACCGGCTTGCCGGTGACAGCCGGGTCGCCCCAGATGCCCAGCACGTCATCGGCGAACTGGAACGACAAGCCCAGGTGCATCCCAAACTCCGCCAGCAACGCACACCGTCGGGAGTCAGCGCCACCGGCCAGGGCGCCGAGCTCGCAGGCGCAAGCCAACAGGGCGCCGGTCTTTCCCGCGGGCATGGCCATGCACTCGGCGAGGCTCACGTCCATCCGGCGCTCGAAGTCCAGGTCGGCGGACTGCCCGGTATAGAGCCGCGTGAGGGTCGTGGTGAGGACCTTGATGCCGGTATGTCCGGCCAGCAGATCACAGGCCAGGGCCTGCATCGCATCTCCGGTCAACATCGCCGCGCCAATCCCAAACAGCTTCCACGCCGCGGGCCGGTGACGTCGGGTCGCATCACCATCCATGATGTCGTCGTGCAGCAGCGAGAAGTCATGCACCAGCTCGACGGCGACTGCTTCACGCACCGCGGACATCGGGGCACCGCCGACGGCGGAGGCCGAGGCCAGCACCAACGCCGGACGCAGCGTCTTGCCGCCGCCGAGCTCGGGTTCGCCAGATGAGCTCCACCACCCGGCGTGGTATCCGGCGATGTGGCGCAAGGGCGCGGGGAGCGAGTCGATGGCGGCACGGTATGCCGGCGCCACTGTCTGGCGCACATGGGAAAGCAGTTGCTGCACGGTTCCAAGCGAGTCGGCGGTGAGAGGGATCATCGGTTTCCTTGGGGTGGGAGTCTCCAGACCTGGCGGGGGCGCCTGACGCGATGGCGACGCCTCAAGAATGGGATTGCGAAGCCGGGGGACAAGGGGCGGCGCGCCTTGGTCCGAGCCCTCCTTGGCCGACCGGTTGCTCACCTGTCCTCATCCCACTTCACGACACCACCCGAGAGCACGCATGGACAATCCCGCACCCGAGCCCGCACCGCTGACAAAGAATTGCCTGGAGACATTGTCTCTCAAAAATGACGCGATAGGCTTTGGACATGCGAACGCCCCCGCTTCGAATGGCGGACCTCACGCTAGAGGCCCCCTGATCCTGGGAGGCGACGGAGCCCGGTAGACGTGCTACCCACTGGGGCCATGCCTCGTCCCCCTCGAACCGCTCCCCCGTCCAAGGGACCGGCGCCCACCGTCGCCCCCGCCTCACCGCTCCCTCCGGGTGCCCCGTTTACGTGGCGCTCGGAGAGCGATGAGCCCTCCCCTGCCCGGCTGCACCCGGTGGACGACCGGCTCAGCGCGGACACCGCACTGAAGCGGGTCCGCCGCGGCGAGTTCCTGCTGTACTCCGGCGACTTCCACAACGCGAAGCAGCTCCTGGGCGCGCTGGGCCGTCGACTGGAGCGAGCATCCAACGCCCGCACTCCCCTGGAGGCCTTCCGCGCCGAGCGCCGGGCACGACAGTTGGAGCACGAGACGCTGTCGCGCATCGTCGTGTCCCTGGACCGCGACTACCGGCTCGCGCTCGCCAGGGCACCCGACGTCGCGCTGGCGTGTCGACAGGTCTGGGGTGAGCCCGAGACGGACTTCACCGTCCTCCCCCTCAAGCAGCTGCTCGGCATGCTCGGCGCCGCGGAGTGGCGGCGCAAGGGATTGTCGGTGCCCGGCCTCACCGGCCTCATCCATCCGCACTACGGCGTCTACCTGCCCACGCGCACCGACTACGTGGAGCTGCTGCTCTCGCTCCCCACGCTGAAGGGTCCGCGCGTGTTCGACATCGGCACGGGGACGGGCGTGCTCTCGTTCCTCCTGCTCCAGCGCGGCGCCTCGTCCGTGCAGGCGACGGACATCGACTCCCGCGCGGTGGCCTGTGCCCGGGAGAACGCGGAGCGGCTGGGGCTGCGCAAGTCCTTCCAGGTCACCGAGGGTGACCTCTTCCCCGAGGGCAAGGCCGACCTCGTGGTGTGCAACCCGCCCTGGATTCCGGAGCCCCCGAAGAACCGCGTGGACCGCGCGGTGTTCGACGAGGACAACCAGTTCCTGCGGCGCTTCCTGGAAGGACTCCCCGCCGCGCTCACCCCCGGAGGCGAGGGACTGCTCATCCTCTCGGACCTGGCGGTGCTGCTCGGCCTGCGCCCCCAGGGCTGGCTCCAGGAGCAGTTCGCCCGCTGCGGTCTGACCGTGAAGTGGAGCCGCTCGACGGCCGCCCGGCACTCCAAGTCCAAGGACACCTCGGACCCATTGCACATGGCGCGCTCACGAGAGGTCACCACGCTTTACTGCCTGACGCCCATGGCGCGGTAACCAGACACCCACGGAGGAAGGCCGTGGCGTTTCGTCGCCACGGCGCGCTTCGACGTCTCCATCGCGCACTCAGCCCTGGAGGTCTTCGGGCGTGACGCCGACGGCCTCGAGGTCCAGGTCCTCCAGCGGAATCCGCTGGATGTGCTCCCGGGGCTCGTACTTGGGATTGAGCTTGTCGCGGTACTTCTCCGAGCCGCTCTCGTACGTCACCCACAGCTCGCCATCGATGATGTTGAAGCCCTGGGCATACGGGTCGATGAGCCCGTTGCTGATGTCCTTGCGCTCGGAGATGTCCGCGGTGAACGAGTCCGGGGTGCCCTCGAACGGCTGGTACACCAGCTTCTGGTCGCCGGTGGTGAACAGCAGCGCGCCGTCGACCACCGTCATGCCCTGCGCGCGGTCCGGCGCGCGGATGGGGCCCTGGCGCGAGTCCTCGATGATCTCCCCCGTCTTCTTGTCGATCTCGTAGCGCCAGACGGCGCCCGCCTTGCCGTCGCCGTCCTTGCTGTACGAGCCGACGTACGCGTAGCCGTCGCTCACCGTCATGTAGCTGCCGGCGGACACCAGGCCGATGCCCGTCGCCGGGTCCGTCAGCCCGTCGCCGCTGGGGACCTCCGTCACCTGGAAGGCCGGCACCTCAGCGCCTAGCTTCGCGTTCTCGATGTCCTCGCGCCGGTAGACGTAGAGGTGATGGGTGTCGGAGACGTAGACGAACTCACCGTCCGTGGAGACACCGCCGCCGTGCGAGGGCGCCCCGGCCTCGGGGTTGGAGCTGGAGCCCCCCAGGCGGACCTGCTGCGCCTCCACGCCCGAGTCCTTGTCCTGGAGCGAGAGCAGCACGCCACGGCCATCGGCGTAGTAGGTCGTGAGCACCTGGTCGCGCTTCGCGTCGTAGCCCTGCCCCTGCGGCGTCCAGCCGGCGTCCAGGTGCAGCAGCTTCGGGCCGACGGACTGCGTGGCCCCCGCGTCCGTCGCCACGGCGCTCGCACCCTCGGGCGCGGCGGTGCGCGCAGGGCCGTGCCCCGTGAGGTTCACGAGCTCGGGCTTCGCGCGCTCCAGGGCGTCCTGGGAGAACGGGCTCACGGCGGGGAGCGGCGTCGCCGGGGACGCGACGGGCTCCGTCGTACGGGCCTGGGTGGGGATGGAAACGGTCCGACTGGTGATGGGGCTGACCACGGGAGGCCTCCGGCTGAACGGATGCCCCCTGCACCATGGGCGCAGGGAGCCAGACTCCCACCATACGCGATATCGCCCCCGATGGTTACACACACCCAGGAGAGTCCACGCCGTGACGTCCGCTCACGCGCTCTCGGCGAGGGCAACGGGCTGCTCCTGTCGAGGCGCGGCGGTCCCCTTCTTGCGGCGCAGCTGCGCGGCCTCGTGGGCCCGGCGGATGCGGCGGGTGGCCATCTCCGCGGTGTACGCGGGCGCGAGCGCCAGGAAGCGACTGCCCTCCAGCCGGCTCCCCTCCTGGTACACGATGCGCTGCTCGACGAAGCGCCCGAGGATCGCCGCGACCTCGTCCTGACTCGCGCGCCCGGTCTCGATGAACTCCTCGCGGAGGTCCTCCCAGCGTTGGATCTCCATGCAGGCCATGTAGATGTCCCGCTCCAGCCCCCGCAGCACGATGTTGTTCAGCATCCCGCTGCGAGTGTCGTAGAGCCGCATCGAGTCGCCGCTGTCCAGGTACGTCAGCAGGTGCCGGTACTGCGTCTCCTTCGCCGCCGCGTAGGCCCGTCCCCACTTCCGGCACGCGTCGTAGACGCTGCTCCAGTCCGTAGGCGTGCTCGGGCTGTCATACGAGAGGTCGAGCAGCGAGATGCGCCGATAGACCTCCTCCGGCAGCCCCACCTTGTAGAAGTCCGCGTTGCGGATGTTCGACAGGCCGTACTCCTGGCTCAGCGTGTCGATCGTCGCGCCCCGCCCCAGCCAGAAACGGTTCGGGTTCAGCGGGGTGTAGAGCTGCGCGTAGTCCAGAATCGTCTGCGTCGTCTCCTCCACCTCCTCCTGCCGCGCGCCCGGGAAGTCCGTCAACAGATTCGCGCTGTTGAGGATGCCCAGCTCGTGGCAGACCTTCATCGCCTGCAGGTTGGCGATGACCGACGTCCCCTTGCCAATCCGCTTCAGGTACGAGTTGGACAGCCCCTCGATGCCGAACTGCACGTAGCGCACGCCCGCCTCCCAGAGCCGCAAGAGCTCGTAGGGCCGGACGCTCGCGCGCATTTCATAGAAGATGACGAAGTCCTTCCCGGTGTCGATGACCCGGTCCGCGAACTCCTCGATGCCCTTGGCGCGGATGATGTTGTCCAGGAAGAAGAGCACGTTCGTCTGGTAGCGCCCGTTCAGCGCCAGGATGTCCGTCACCACGCGCTCCGCGCTCTTCTCGCGGTAGCCATTCCACTGCACGTTCAGGTTGCAGAAGAAGCACGTCGCCTTCGGGTTCCCCGTGCGCTTGGCCCGGTCCCACCAACAGCCCCGCGAGCCTTCGATGGTGAGGAACCACAGGAGGTTCCCCTCCTCCGCCTTGCGCGCATACTCGTCGTAGTCCGGCAGCGGGAGCGCGTTGATGTTGGGCACCTCCCACAGCTGCGCGCCGCCCGCGAGCTCCCCCGCCGTGGCCCGCGAGATGACCCCCTTGGTGCCCCGCATCTCCGTCTGCCCCTCGCGCAGCTGACGCACCAGCGCGAGCAGCGGCTGCTCCCCTTCCCCCTGGATGATGTAGTCGAGGAAGTCGAACTCCTTCAGCAGCGACGGCCCCACCTGGTTGGAGATGGTCGAGCCCCCCAGCAACGTCTTCGTGGCGGGCGAGCGCTGCTTGATGCGCTGACAGAGCGAGAGGTTCGCGAAGAGCTGGCCGAAGCAGGTGGTGAGCCCCACCACGTCGAAGCGCCCCGCCAGCGCGTCCGCCAGCCGGTCCAGGTGCCCCTCCAGCCGCGCGGTGAGCGTGTCGAAGACTCCTTCCCACGTCGGCGCCTCCCCGAAGTGCGCCGCGGACACGATGGCGCCGGGCCCCGTCAATGCCTCTCCTGTCGCCTCCATCCGCTTGACGAAGAATTCACGCACCCGTTGCTTCTGTTGCGGGAACAGACAGGGCGTGTACAGCATCTCTCCGACCTCATACGAGTTCTGGGAGATGAGGTCGTAGAACGCCAGGCCTATCTCGCTCGCCACCTCGAGATAGGCGGAGCGGCACTCCACCTCCACCGTCGGCTCCTGCTGACGCAGGTACGCGGACAGCGCCCCCATCGCCGAGGAGGGATGCCGATGGAGCGACCAGGGGAGTGCAACGAGACCGATTCGCATGAGGGGCCTCTGGATGACTTCGTATTGACTTCCATCCCATTCAATCAAATCATCAAGCCTAGCGCATATTCCGGCATATACCTGAATAGCCTGACCGTGATTGTCTATCCATAAAATTACAGCCATCACCCCTTCAATGGGAGGCGTCCGTGACGCTCAGAATCGAACCGTTTGGAAGCGGCAGTGGCCGGCTCGTCCACCGGGAGGGTCCGGACGACATCCTCCAACTGCCCGCGGACGAAATCACCGCGCTCTTCAAGTCCGCGGGCCTGGTCATCTTCCGGGGCTTCACCACCAGCCCGCAGGTGATGCATGACTTCGCGGGTCGCTTCAGCACGCGCTTCAACCGGGACCGCTTGCGCCCCGTCGTCGCCGGGAGCGACGGCTACGTGCAGATGGTGACCGAGGGCATGGGCTACGTGGAGCCCCACGCCGAGCAGGCCAACTCCCCCTTCCGCCCGGACGCGCTCTGGTTCTGCTGCAGCGTCCCCGCCGCGGAGGGCGGAGAGACGCTCGCCTGGGACGGGGTCCGCCTCTGGGAGAAGCTCCGCCCGGAGCTCAAGCAGCTCTTCCGGAACAAGAAGCTGCGATTCTTCCAGCGATACTCCAACGACAAATGGCAGCGCTTCATGGGGAATGGCGCCACCCTGGCCGACGTTCAGACCACCTTGGATGGAATTGAGGGTGTCTCCTATTACGTCAGCCCAGACGATTCCATCTACCTCGAATATGTCTGTCCCGCGGTGGTGAAGACCCGTTACGGAGGGCAGGACGCGTTCGCCAACAGTCTGTTGTCAGAGCGAAAGAATACACTGGGGGACCTGATGTCTTTCGATGACGGCTCGGCCATCTCGGACGACATCGTCTCCGAGGTCCAGGAGGCGATGAAGGAGCTGGAGGACGCCATCGCCTGGCACCCGGGGGATTTGGCGTTCATCGACAACTCCCGCTACCTGCATGGTCGCAATGCCTACACGGACACGCGACGGAAGATCTTCTCCAGCCTCAGCTTCCTCAACTTCTAGGCACGTCCACCTTCTGGCGTTCTTCCCAAGGAGTCGCAGCCCGTGGAGTCACTCGAGCCCACCAGCGACACCGGGTCCGCGGTCGCCATCATCGGCATGGCGGGGCGGTTCCCGGGTTGCGCGGACATCGCTTCGTTCTGGCGCGCGCTGAAGGCGGGCACGGAGACGCTCACGTTCTTCTCCGACGAGGAGCTGCGCGCCCGCGGTGTCCCGCCCGCATCGCTGGCCTCGCCGCACTATGTGCGGGCGAAGGGGGTGCTCGCCGGCGCGGAGCTGTTCGACGCGGCGTTCTTCGGCTTCAGTCCCCGCGAGGCCGAGCTGACGGACCCGCAGCAACGGGTGTTCCTGGAGGTTGCGTGGTCGGCGCTGGAGCACGCGGGCTACACCTCGGACACCCACGCGGGCACCGTGGGCGTGTACGCGGGCGCGGGCTGGCCCAGCTACCTGCTGTTCAACCTCGCCACGCATCCCCACCTGCTCGGCCCGGAGACGGGGCACCAGGTCCTGCTGGGCAACGACAAGGACAACCTGGCGACGCGGGTCTCCTTCAAGCTGAACCTCAAGGGGCCCAGCCTCACGCTGCAGACGGGCTGCTCGACGTCGCTGGTGGCCACGGCGGTGGCCCATCAGGCGCTGCTCACGTACCAGTGTGACCTGGCGCTGGCGGGCGGCGTCTCCATCACCGTTCCGCAGACGGGCTACCTGCACCAGCCCGGCAGCATCTTCTCTCCGGACGGACACTGTCGCGCCTTCGACGCGCGGGCCCAGGGCACCGTCATCGGGAACGGCGCGGCGGTCGTCGTCCTCAAGCGACTGGAGGACGCGCTCGCGGATGGGGACAGCATCTACGCGGTCATCAAGTCCGCGGTCATCAACAACGATGGCGCGACGAAGGCGGGCTACACGGCGCCGAGCATCGACGGGCAGGCGGCCGCCATCATGGAGGCCCACGCGTCCGCGGGGGTCGACGCGCGGAGCATCACCTACGTGGAGGCGCACGGCACGGGCACCACCGTCGGAGACCCCATCGAAGTCACGGCGTTGACGCAGGCGTTCCGCGCCAGCACGGAGGCCACGTCGTTCTGCGCGCTCGGCTCGGTGAAGACGAACGTCGGGCACCTGGACGCGGCGGCGGGTGTCACCGGGCTCATCAAGACCGCCCTCGCCCTCCAGCATGGGCAGCTGCCGCCGAGCCTGCACTTCGAGACGCCCAACCCGCGCATCGACTTCGCCAGCACGCCCTTCTTCGTCAACACCGCGCTCACCGAGTGGAAGCCCCAGGGGTTCCCCCGGCGCGCCGGCGTCAGCTCCTTCGGGCTGGGGGGCACGAATGCCCATGCCATCCTGGAGGAGCCGCCCACCACCGCGCGCACGAAGCCCGTCGCGGGGCCGCGGCTGCTCGTGCTCTCCGCGAAGACGAGCGAGGCGCTGGAGCAGGCGACGACGAACCTGGCCCACCACCTGGACACGCACCCGGAGCTGGAGCTCGCGGACGTGGCCTACACGCTCCAGGTCGGACGCAAGCCCTTCGCGCACCGCCGCGTGTTGGTGTGCCACGACCTCGCTGACGCGGCGTCCGCGCTAGGCACGCGTGGCGCACAGCGCGTGCGCACCCGGCACACGGAGTCTCCGACCCGGGGCGTCGCGTTCCTCTTCAGCGGACAAGGCAGCCAGCACGTCGGCATGGCGCGCGAGCTCCATCGGACGGAGCCGACGTTCCGGGAGCACGCGGACCGGTGCTTCGACCTGCTCCGGAGTCGCCATGGGGTGGACCTCCAGGCCCTGCTCTATCCGCCGGACTCCCAGCGCGAGCTCGCGGCCGAGAAGCTGAAGCGCACACAGAACGCCCAGCCCGCGCTCTTCGTCATCGAGTACGCCCTCGCGCGGATGTGGATGGGCTGGGGCCTGCGGATGGACGCGGCCATCGGCCACAGCCTGGGGGAGTACGTCGCCGCGACGCTGGCGGGCGTGTTCTCGCTGGAGGACGCGCTGGCGCTGGTTGTGGCTCGGGGGCGGCTGATGCAGGCACTCCCGCCTGGCGCCATGCTCGCCGTCCCGCTTTCGGAGCAGGAGCTGACACCGCTCCTCGAGGGGACACGTCTCGGCCTGGCCGCCGTCAACGCGCCCTCGTCCTGCGTCGTCTCGGGGACGACGGAAGCCATCGCGGCGCTGCGACAGCAGCTCGATTCACGGGGGCTCGGCGGCAACCTGCTGGAGACCTCGCACGCGTTCCACTCGGAGATGATGGAGCCGGTGCTGGCGCCGTTCGCGGAGCAGCTCCGACGCCTGCGTCTGGACGCGCCCCGGACGCCCATCGTCTCGAACCTCACGGGAACGTGGCTGACGGCCTCCCAGGCGACGGACCCCGACTACTGGGTCCAGCACCTGAGGTGCACGGTGCGCTTCTCGGCGGGCATCGGCGTGTTGCTCGAGGACCGTCAGCGAGCGCTCCTCGAGGTCGGCCCTGGCAGGACGTTGAGCCAGCTCGTCAGGAAGCATCCCGGTCGCGCGCCCGCGCAGGCGGTGTTCTCGTCCCTGCCTCATCCGCGAGAGCAGACGTCGGACCTCTCGTTCGTGCTCGAGACGCTCGGGCAGCTCTGGATGGAAGGGCTCTCGGTGGACTGGCCCAGGGCGCAGCGGGACGCGCGTCCGCGCCGTGTCCCCTTGCCGACGTATCCCTTCGAGCGTCAGCGCTATTGGATCGACCCGGCTCGCGCGGAGACCGCCGAGGCGCCCACGCTCGCCGACGCGCTCTGGCAGCCCATGCTGGAGGCAGCGCGTGCCCAGGCGGAGGGAGAGCTCGCGGGCTTCGATGCCTCCTCGCATCAGCTCGACAAGCACAGCCTGGACGCGGCCTGCACCGCGTACATGAACCTGACGCTTCGCGCCCTGGGGGCCTTCCCCGATTCGAGCGCGGCGTACAAGCGCGAGGAGCTGCTCGGACAGTGTCGGGTCATCGCCCGGTACGAACAGCTCTTCTCGTGGTGGCTGCGACTGCTCGTGGAGGCAGGGCAGCTCGAGCAGGACCCGACGGGGCGCTATCGGTCGCTGCGCCCGTGTTCACCCGAAACGGTGCAGTCGCTGGTGCGGGACGCGGAGACGCGTTGGGCGAGGACGCCGCAGGTGGTGGAGCTCATCCGCCGGTGTGGTGACGCACTGAAGGACGTGCTGCGCGGCGAGCAGTCACCGACGGAGCTCTTCGCCTCCATCCTGGAGGGCTCGGCCGAGAAGGCGCAGACGGAGTTCGGGCTGAAGACGTACTACCGCGGCATCCTGCGCGCCGGAGTCGAGCGACTGGTGCGGCAGCTCGGGCCCACCACGAAGCTCCGGGTGCTGGAGATTGGCGGCGGCACGGGCATCGCGACGACGGAGCTGCTCCCCATCCTGCCGCGCGAGCGCACCGAGTACACGTTCACCGACGTGGCGCCGCTGTTCCTGTCCCAGGCGAAGCGGAAGTTCAGCGCCTGGCCGTTCCTGAAGTACGTCCCGCTGGACATCGAGCGCGCACCCGAGACGCAGGGGATTCCCCAGGAGTCGTTCGACGTCATCGTCGCCGTCAACGTGCTCCACGCGACGCGCAACCTGCGCACCACGCTCGCGCACGTGCGCTCGCTCCTCGCGCCCGGGGGACTGCTGCTCCTGGGCGAGCTGACCGAGCCCACGCCGGACTTCGCCATCACCTACAGCCTGATGATGAATCCGGTCGAGGACCCGGAGCGAGACCAGGGCAACCCCTTCTTCACGCCCGCGCAGTGGAGCGCGGTCCTCGGGGCCAGCGGGTTCAGTCGGACCGCGGCCGCGCCTGACGTGGAGGTCCTCGGACAACACGCGCTCCTCGCCCAGGCCTCTTCGTCACCGCTCTCGGGACAGCCTGTGGCGCCGGCCTTCACCGAGTCGACACGGCTCGCGGGCGGCACGGAGCCTCGCGCGGGCTCGGGGCTCACGAAGAAGACCGACGTGGGCGACTGGTTCTACGTGCCCTCGTGGAAGCGGGTGCCGCGTCATGAGCCGTCGGCCCTGGGTGATGCCGGGCACTGGCTGCTCTTCGTCGACGAGCTGGGCGTGGGCGACGCGCTGGCGGAGCGACTGGGGAACGCCGTCATCACGGTGCGGTCCGGCACCAGGTTCCACCAGGACGGGCCGAATCGGTTCACCATCGACCCGAAGGCACCCGCCGACTACGACGCGCTCCTCGGCGCGCTCCAGGTCCAGGGAATCACTCCGAGCAGGATGGTGCACCTCTGGAGCGTCACGGGCTCCGAGCACGCCACGGTGGGCCTCGCGGCGGTCGAGCGGGCGCGAGTGCTCGGACTCGACAGCCTGCTCCTGCTGGCGAAGACCCTGGGCACGCGAGGCGTCACGGAAGCGCTCCGGCTCTGGGTCGTGTCCAACGACCTGCATGAGGTCCATGGCGACGAGGTGGCCCCGGAGAAGGCCTTGCTGCTCGCGCCGTGCAAGGTCATCCCGCTGGAGTACCCGAACATCCAGTGCACCAGCGTGGACCTCGTGGTGCCGGCCCGCGCGGGACGAGAAACCCCGGTGACGCAGCTCCTGGAGGAGCTCCAGGCCACGTCATCGGACGCCATCGTCGCGTATCGAGGCCCCCATCGTTGGGTGCGCACGCTCGAGCCCATCCGACTGGAAGCGCCACCGGAGCCCCCGACGGTGCTGCGAAAGCACGGCGTCTACCTGCTCACCGGTGGCCTGGGGAAGGTGGGCCTCACGCTGGCCGAGTACCTGGCGCGCTCCGTCCAAGCGAAGCTCGTGCTGACGCAGCGCTCCCCGTTCCCGGACCCGAGGGAGTGGGACGCGTGGCTGTCCGCGCATCCCAAGGAGGACCCGACCCACCGTCACATCCTCGCGCTGCGCGAGCTGGTGAAGCTGGGCGCCGAGGTCCTCGTCCTCCGCGCGGACGTCGCCGACGCCGAGCAGATGCGGACGGCGCTCTCACGCGCCACCGAGCGCTTCGGTCCCATCCAGGGCGTCATCCACTCGGCCGGCGTGCTCGGTGACGGCGCCATCCAGCAGAAGTCGTCCGAAGAGCTTTCGCGTGTGCTCGCGCCGAAGGTGCTGGGAACACTGGTCCTGCACGACCTCTTCGCGGACGCGCCGCTCGACTTCTTCCTCCTCTTCTCGTCGCTCTCCGCCATCGAGCCGGGGTTCGGACAGGTCGCGTACTCGGCGGCGAACAACTTCCTCGACGCGTTCGTCCACGGCCGGATGGCGCGCGCGCACCATCGCGTGGCGTGCATCAGCTGGGACGTGTGGCGGGGCGAGGGCATGGCCTACGACGCGCGTACGCCCCTCGTCCTCCAGAAGATGAAGGAGGAGGACTTCGACCAGCGCGGCATCCTGCGCCACGAGGGAGTCGAGGTCTTCCGACGGGTCCTGGGGTCCAGGCTCCCGCACGTGCTCGTCTCCACGTCCGACTACCTCCAGGTGTTGAAGACCCGCGGACGAGACCTCTCCGAGCTCTACCTGGAGGCCCTTGGCGGAACGTCCCTGCACGCGCGACCGAAGCTGGGCAACAGCTACGAGCGTCCACGAGGCGAGACCGAGGAGTCGCTCGCTCCGTTGTGGCAGGAGCTGCTCGGCATCGGCGGCATCGGCGCGACCGACGACTTCTTCGAGCTGGGCGGGGACTCGCTCATCGGCACGCAGCTCATCTCCCGGGTCAACAGGAGCTTCGGCGTCAAGCTGTCCACGAAGAGCATCTACACGCACCCCACCCTCCGAGGCATGTCGACGGCCATCGACGAGGCGCTCATTGGAACGGTGAGCGCGGACAAGCTCGCTGAAATCCTGAGGAAGCTCGATGGCGACAAGTGAGCCCGGGTCGGGCCGCGAGCACCCGACCTTCGTCGACCTGCTGGAGCATCGGGCGGAGCATCAGTCCGACAGGCTCGCGTTCTCCTTCCTGGGAGACGACACGACCCAGGGAGCATCGCTGACCTACGCGCTCCTCGCGCGGAAGGCGAAGGCCATCGCGGTCACACTCCGGGACTCGAGTCACGTCGGAGACCGCGCGCTCCTGCTCTACCCATCCGGCCTCGACTTCATCGCGGCGTTCTTCGGCTGCCTGTACGCGGGCGTCGTGCCCGTGCCCGCCTATCCGCCCCGGCGCAATCAGAAGGTCCAGCGCCTCCTCTCCATCCTCCAGGACGCGGAGCCCACCGCCATCCTCACGCTGTCCCCACTCGCCGACGGCATCCGCGCGCACTTCGCGGAGCAGCCCGAGCTCACGCGCATCACGCTGCTGTCGACCGACGAGGTCGAGGACTCGCGAGCCTCCACCTGGCGCAGGCCCGCGCTGGAGGGCGGCACGCTCGCCTTCCTCCAGTACACGTCGGGGTCCACGTCGACGCCCAAGGGCGTGATGGTCAGTCACGCGAACCTCCTCCACAACTCCGGGCAGATCCGCCGGGCCTTCGGGCTCGGGCCCCAGGACGTGTCGGTGACGTGGCTGCCGAGCTTCCACGACATGGGGTTGATCGACGGGATTCTCCAGCCGATCCACGCGGGGTTCCCCGCGCACCTCATGTCCCCCGCGTCGTTCCTGCAGCAACCCATCCGCTGGCTGAAGGCCATCTCGGACCTGCGCGCGACACACTGCGGAGGGCCGAACTTCGCCTACGAGCACTGCGTACGAAGGACGACGCCCGAGCAGCGAGCGGGGCTGGACCTGAGCTGCTGGACCATGGCCTACAACGGCGCGGAGCCCATCCGCCGCGCCACCATGGACGCATTCGCCGCGACCTTCGCGCCGCGGGGCTTCAGTCCCCGGAGCTTCTATCCCTGCTACGGCCTGGCCGAAGCCACGTTGATGGTCACCGGAGGGCTCGTCGAGGCGCCGCCTGTCTACTGTGACGTGGACACCGAGCGACTGGAGCGACACGAGGTCGCGCCCGCGTCCGAGGGAGACAAGGCGACGGCGCTGGTCGGCTCGGGGCGGGCCCATCCCGGCACGACGGTGGTCATCGTCGATCCCGAGTCCCGAACCCGCTGCAGCGCGGACGAGATTGGCGAGGTCTGGGTCTCGGGTGGAAGCGTCGCCATGGGCTACTGGCGGAACGCGGCGAAGACGGAGGAGACCTTCCGCGCCCACCTCGCAGACACGGGAGAAGGACCGTTCCTGCGAACCGGAGACCTGGGGTTCTTCCGAGGCGAGGAACTCTTCGTCACGGGCCGCCTCAAGGACCTGCTCATCATCCGGGGGCGCAACCACTATCCCCAGGACCTGGAGCTGACCGTCGCCCGGAGTCATCCCGCGCTGCGGCCCGATGGTGGCGCGGCGTTCTCCGTCGTCGTGGACGGCACCGAGCGGTTGGTCATCGCGCAGGAGGTCGAGCGCGTCGCGCTGCGCAAGGCGAACGTCGAGGAGGTCATCGCGGCCATCCGTCACGCCATCGCCGAGCACCACGAGTTGCAGGCGCACGCCGTCATCCTGCTCAAGCCTGGGCAGCTCCCGAAGACCTCGAGCGGCAAGATTCAACGAAGTGCGTGTCGAGCGCGCTTCCTCGAAGGGACCTTCGAGTCCATCGGCGACAGCATCCTCGCTTCGGACTCCATCGAGGCACCGAGGACCGTCCTCGCACGGGAGGAGCTGCTCACCCTCCCCCGGCTGACCGGATGGCTCCAGCAGCTCGTCGCGCAGGTCCTGCGCCTGCCGGTCTCACAGGTCGATCCTACGCGAACGCTCCTTCAGCTCGGGACGGACTCCCTCGCCGCGACGGAGCTCCAACACCGGCTCGAGACGGAGCTCGGCGTTAGTGTCTCCCTGGTCCTCTTCCTCCAGGACAGCACGCTGGAGCAGCTCGCCGCGCACCTCTTGGAGGTCCTGACCCACGCGTCGGCGCACGTCACCCCGCAGTCCATCGCGAGCGAGTCGTCGGCTCAGCCCACCCACCCGCTCTCGCGCGGACAGCAGGCGCTCTGGTTCCTCCATCAACTGGCGCCGGAGAGCGCGGCCTACAACGTGTCGTTCGCGGTGCGCATCGTCTCCGACCTGGATGTGGAGGTGCTGAAGGAGGCACTCCGCCTTCTGACCACGAGACACACCGCGCTCCGCACTTCGTTCGAGACGCTCTCGGGCCAGCCCGTGGCGCGCGTGCACGAAGCACCCGCCCTGGACTTCGCGAGCCTCGACGCCAGGGGCTGGAGTCAGGACGCGCTCGACAAGGCGGTGCTGGAGCACACCCATCGCCCCTTCGACGCGCGAGTCGCGCCGCTCCTGCGAATCCGACTGTTCCACAGGGCTGCTGGAGACCACGTCCTGGTGCTGACCGCGCATCACCTGGTGACCGACTTCTGGTCGCTCGTGGTGCTCCTGGACGAACTGGCTGTCGTGTACTCCGACCTCAGGGCCCGACGTCCGGTCTCGCTTCCCCCCGTCCTCGCGCAACCTTCGCATCACGCGAAGTGGCAGGTGGAGCAGCTGTCAGGCCCTGGCGGCGATGACCTCTGGCGCTACTGGCGGGAGCAGCTGGCCGGAGCCCGACAGGTCCTCGCGCTTCCGACGGACAGGCCCCGCCCGCCGGTGCAGAGCTTCCGGGGCGCGGTGCACCTCTCCCGCTGGGAAGGCGACCTCGTCGCGGGCGTGAGGAAGCTCGCGGCCGCGCACGGCGCGACACCGTACATGCTGCTGCTCGCGGCCTATCAGCTCCTGCTCCACCGCTACTCGGGACAGGACGACCTGCTCGTGGGGACCTCGGTGACGGGGCGGACGCGCTCCGAGCTGGCGGGCACGGTGGGCTATCTCGTGAACCAGCTCGCGCTCCGCGCACAGCTCCCGGGCAACCCCACCTTCGAGGACTTCCTGCGGCAGGTCCGACAAACGGTCCTGGGAGCCCTGGCCCATCAAGAGTACCCGCTGGCCCTGCTCGTGGAGCGGCTGCAGCCCGAGCGGGACACGAGCCGCTCTCCGCTCTTCCAGACGATGTTCGTGCTGGAGAAGCCGCACCGGCAGCAGGCCATCGCGGCCCTGGTGACGGGCACCCCGGGGGCCTCCGCCGTCCTGGGAGACCTCACACTCGCATCGCTGGCGCTGGAGCAGCACACGGCGCAGTTCGACCTGACGCTCAAGCTGACCGACGGCAGCGAGACGATGACGGCGGCCTGGGAGTACAGCAGCGACCTGTTCGACCCGGCGACGGTGCGGCGCATGGACGACCACCTGCGCGCCCTGCTGGTGGCCATCATCGAGGACCCGCGGCAGAGAGTGGATGACCTCGCGCTGCTGAGCACCGTCGAGCGACGGCGCATCCTCGTGGAGTGGAACGACACCCGCATCCCTGTCTTCGAGGAGCCGTGTTTCCACGAGCGCTTCGAGGACCAGGCCGCGCGAACCCCGGACGCCATCGCGCTCGTTCAGGACGACGCGGAGGTCAGCTACCGCCAGCTGAACGAGAGCGCCAACCAGGTCGCCCGGCACCTGGTGCGGCTCGGAGTGGGACCGGAGAAGCTCGTCGGCCTCTGCCTCCCGCGATCCATCGACCTGGTGGTCGGGCTGCTCGGAGTGCTCAAGGCCGGCGGCGCCTACGTCCCGTTGGACCCTTCGTATCCCTCACAGCGACTGGCGTACATGCTGGAGGACGCGCAGGTCACGGTGTTGCTCACGCACCACGCGCTCCTGTCGCGACTGCCGGAGACCCGCGCGAAGGTCGTCCGCCTGGACTCGGACTGGGAGGAGCTGGCGAGGAATGGCCGCGAGAACCTGGAGCGCCGGGCCGGGCCTGGGAACCTGGCGTACGCCATCTACACCTCGGGTTCGACCGGACGTCCCAAGGGCGCGCTCATCGAGCACCGCGGGCTGACCAACTATCTCGCCTGGTGCACCCGGGCCTACGAGGTCGCGAACGGCGACGGCGCGCCCGTCATCACCTCCATCGGCTTCGACGCCACCATCACCGGGCTCTTCGCGCCGCTGTGGGTGGGACGCAAGGTCGTCCTCGTGGGGGAGCAGGAGGAGCTCGCCGCGCTCGTGGAGCTGCTCCGGGAGCAACGCGACTTCAGCCTCGTCAAGCTGACGCCCGCGCATCTCGACGTGCTGCGAAGCTCCCTCCCGGCGAAGAGCGCCGAGGGGGGAACGCGCACGTTCGTCATCGGCGGCGAGGCCCTGTCGCGCGAGAGCCTGGGCTTCTGGCGGACGCACGCGCCCTCGACGAGGCTCATCAACGAGTACGGCCCGACAGAGACGGTGGTCGGCTGCTGCGTCCACGAAGTCACCGACCTCGACTTCGCCTCCGGCAGCGTGCCCATCGGCCGACCCATCGCGAACACGCGGCTCTACGTCCTGGATGGTCACCTGCGCCCCGTCCCGATCGGGGTGCCCGGAGAACTCCACATCGCCGGAGCCGGCGTGGCGCGAGGCTACCTGCGCCGCTCCGAGCTGACCGCGGAGCGCTTCCTGCCGGACCCCTTCCATGCCGCGCCCGGCGAGCGGATGTACAATACGGGCGACCTCGTGCGGTATCTGCCCGACGGCACGCTGGAGTTCCTGGGACGCATCGACGACCAGGTGAAGCTGCGCGGCTTCCGCATCGAGCTCGGAGAGATTGAAGCGGCGCTGCGTCAGCACCCCGAGGTCCTCGATGCGGCCGTCACGGTGCGCGCCGAGGCCCAGGGGGACAAGCGGCTGGTCGCGTATCTCGTCTGGAAGACGCCCACCGCACGGCCCGGGGTCGTGGAGCTGCGACGCTTCCTCACCGACTCACTGCCGCCCTACATGGTGCCCGCGGCGTTCGTGACGCTCGCGGCTCTTCCGCTGACGTCGCATGGGAAGGTCGATCGACGCGCCCTGCCCGCTCCGGACACCTCGCGCCCGGAGCTGGCCGCGGCCTACGTCCTTCCCGGCACGGAGCTGGAGCAGACGCTCGCGGCGCTCTGGAAGTCCCTGCTCCGGGTCGACCGCGTGGGCGTGGACGACAACTTCTTCGAGCTGGGAGGCCACTCCCTGCTCGCGACCCAGATGCACCACCAGCTCCAGGAGACGCTGAAGCGCGAGCTCCCGCTCGTGCAGCTCTTCCAGCACCCGACCATCCGCTCCCTCGCGGCCTACCTGAGCCGAGGCGACGAGAGCGCCACCGACAACACCGATCTGCAGCGCATCCAGGACCGCATCCGGAAGCAGAAGCGAGCGCTCGACCTGAACCGCCGGAAGAAGGACCGGTCGTAGCTCGCCCCTCACACCCTCACGAAGCGAACCTTCCCATGACCGCGACCAAGGACACCCTCGATCTGCTCAACAGCCTTTCGCCGGAGAAGCGAGCGCAGGTTCTCAAGTCCCTGAAGCAGGAGGCGCTCCAGACGCAGTCGCCGCGCATCACCCGGCGCGCGGACCCGCATGCTCCGGTTCCCGTCTCGCTCGCGCAGAACAGGCTCTGGTTGTTCGAGCAGCTCCGCCCCGGTGGCCACGCCTACAACGAGGTGTCGGCGTTGCGCCTCGAAGGGACGCTCGACGTCGCGGTCCTCGAGCGCGGCCTCCAGGAGATCGTCCGCCGCCACGAGGTCCTGCGCACCTCCTTCGCCGAGGGCGCCGAAGGCCCCGTCCAGCTCATCACACCCACGGTGGCGACACGGCTGCACATCGTCGACCTGGGTGGGCTCGCGGAGGTGGAGCAGTCCCGAGAACTCCAGCGGTTGATCGACGCAGAGTCCCGCCGCCCCTTCGACCTCACGAAGGGCTCGCTGCTGAGGACCACGCTGTTCCAGTTGGGCGCGCGCAAGAGCGTGTTGCTCACGGTGGTGCATCACATCGTCCTCGACGGTTGGTCCATCGGCGTCTTCCAGCGAGAGCTCGCGGAGCTGTACCGGGAGCTGAGCGCGGGCCGGCCGTCTCCGCTGCGCGAGCTGCCCATCCAGTACGCGGACTACGCGGTGTGGCAACGCCAGTGGATGAAGGACGACGTGCTCCAGCGGCAGCTCGAGTACTGGACGCGGCAGTTGAAAGACGCGCCGCCGCTGCTGACGCTGCCCTTCGCCAATCCACGCCCGGAGACGGAGCGCTTCGCGGGGGCGCGGGAGTACTTCACGCTGGATGAGCAGGTCAGCAAGGGACTGTCCGCGCTGAGCCGGCGCCTGAACGCGAGCCTCTTCATGACGTTGCTCGCGGGCTTCCAGACCCTGCTCTACCGGTACACGGGGCAGACGGACATCCCCGTGGGCACGGTGGTGGCCAACCGTGAGCAGCCGGAGCTGGAGCAGCTCATCGGCTTCTTCGTGAACACGCTGGTCCTGCGCGGGGACCTGGGCGGCAACCCTCGCTTCGAGGAGCTGGTGGAGCGCACGCGCGCCACGGCGCTCGCCGCGTTCGAGCACCAGTCGCTGCCCTTCGAGAAGCTGGTGGACGCGCTCAAGCCCGAGCGCTCCCTCGGCTACAACCCGTTGTTCCAGGTCATGTTCATCCTGCAGAACATGCCGTCGGCGGACCTGACGCTGCCGGGGCTGACGCTCTCGCCCCTGGAGATTGGGAGCGTCACCGCGAAGTACGACCTGACGCTGGTGATGGACGAGACACCCCACGGGCTGCACGGCCACTGGGAGTACAACAGCGACCTGTTCGACGCCGACACCCTCCGTCGAATGAGCGGGCACCTGGAGGTGTTGCTGCGCGCGGTGGTCGAGAACGGGACCCGGCCCCTCGCGGAGCTGCCCCTGCTGCCCGAGGCCGAGGAGCGGCGGCTGCTCGTCGAGTGGAACCAGACACAGCCAGCCGCACTCCCCCTGCCGCCTTCACTGCACCTGCTCTTCGAGGACCAGGCCGCCCGAACACCCGAGGCCGTCGCCGTGGCGCATGCCGGTCAGCGCCTGAGCTACCGCGAGCTCGATGAACGGGCCAACCAGCTCGCGCACCACCTGCGTGGCCTGGGCGTGGGACCGGGGAAGCTCGTCGGCGTCTGCTTGCAGCGCGCTCCGGAGCTGCTCGTGGCGCTGCTCGGGGTGCTGAAGGCGGGCGGCGCCTACGTGCCGTTGGATCCGTCGTATCCCCCGCTGCGCCTGGGCTTCATGCTCGAGGACTCGAAGGCCACGGTCCTGGTGACCCAGGACTCGCTGCGCACGCGGTTCGCCACGCACGGAGCACGGGTCGTCTGCGTGGACACGGACGGGAGCGACCTCGCGAGGCAGCGCAAGGAACGCCCCACGCCGCTGGCCGGTGAGAACGACCTGGCGTACGTCATCTACACCTCTGGCTCCACGGGCATGCCCAAGGGCGTGCAGGTGACGCACCGGAACGTGGTGCACTCCACCATCGCGAGGTGGACGTACTACCGCGAGCCCGTGAGCAGCTTCCTGCTGCTGTCGTCCTACGCATTCGACAGCTCCGTGGCCGGCATCTTCTGGACGCTGAGCCAGGGAGGCACGCTCGTGCTGCCCGAGGGAGAAGGCCTGCCCGACCTCGGCGCGCTCGGCGGGTTGCTCTCCGCGCATCGGGTGTCGCATCTGCTGTGCATCCCGTCGGTGTACTCGCTCCTGCTGCAACAGGCCCGTCCCGAGGACCTCGCGTCCCTGAAGACGGTCATGGTCGCGGGAGAGGCCTGCCCGCCTCGGCTCTTCGAGCAGCATCGAGGGGTCATCCCGAGCGCGGACCTCTTCAACGAGTACGGCCCCACCGAGGCGACGGTCTGGTGCACGGTACACAAGCTCGAAGAGGTCCCGCGGCGCGCGAGTGTTCCCATCGGTCGCCCCATCTCGGACACGCGCGTCTACCTGCTCGATGCGCACCTGCACCCCGTGCCCATCGGCGTCCCCGGCGAGTTGCACGTCGGAGGCCCGGGGGTGACTCGCGGGTATCTCAACCACCCCGAGCTGACGGCGGCGCGGTTCATCCGAGACCCTTCGAGCCAGGACACCGAGGCCCGGCTCTACAAGACGGGAGACCTGGCGCGGTACCTGCCGGATGGGAGCCTCGAGTTCCTCGGGCGCATCGATGACCAGGTCAAGGTCCGCGGCTTCCGCGTGGAGCTGGGCGAGGTCGAGGCCGTGCTGAGCCGCCTGCCCTCGGTCCGCGAGGCCGTGGTCTCCGTTCGCGACGATGAGCGCGAGAACAAGCGGCTCGTGGGCTACGTCGTCGTGGACGCGGGGGTGTCCCTCACCGCGCTGAGGGAAGCGGCGCTCCAGCAGCTCCCAAGCCATGCTGTCCCGTCCGAGCTCGTCCAGGTGGACAGCCTGCCGCGACTGCCGAACGGCAAGGTCGACCGGAAGTCTTTGCCCGCGCCCGAGACGCTGCGCGTGACGACACAGGCCTCTTCGCAGACGCAGTGGACCGAGCTCCAGCGGACCATCGCCGCGCTGTGGAAGGAGGCCATCAACGTGGAGTCGGTGAGCCTGGACGACAACTTCTTCCAGATTGGTGGGGACTCGCTCTCCGTCGTGCGCGTGTTCAACCGGCTGAGGGAGGCCGTGGACAAGGAGCTGTCCATCACCCACCTCTTCAAACACCCGACCATCCGCGCCCTCTCCGCGTTCATCGAGCCGTAGACCGACTCCGCCATGCGCCTCTACCTGCTCGTCCTCGGGATGGCCGCCTTCTCCAAGTGCGGGAGGGCGGAGCCACCGCCCGCGCCGCTGAAGGCCACGATTCATCGGACCGCCCATGGGGTTCCGCACATCAACGCCTCGGACTACCGAGGCCTCGGCGCGGGCTACGGCTACGCGCAGGCGCAGGACCTGGTCTGCACGCTCGCGGACCAGTTCCTCAAGGTCCGGGGTGAGCGGGCGCGCTACTTCGGTCGAGGCGAGAAGGACGCCCACGTCGAGAGCGACCTCGTCTATCGGGGCCTCGCGCTGCGGACCCGGGCCCAGGCCGCGTATGGGCGACAGTCCCAGGAGGTCCGCGACCTGATGGAAGGCTTCGCGCGGGGCTACAACCATTACGTGGAGAAGACCCCACCGGAGCGGCTGCCCGCGCCGTGCACGGGCGCGAAGTGGGTGAAGCCCATCACCAGCGTGGACCTGCTCGCGTACCACCTGGATGTCTCGCTGCTGGACACGTTGCTGCCGCTCCTCGGGGATGTCGCCAACGCGCAGCCTCCTGGAGTGGAGAGCGTGTCGACGAAGGAAGCGTCGTTGCCCTTCGGGTGGCCTCCGGGGGTGCGTGAGTCGAGCCTGGGAAGCAATGGCTGGGCGGTCGGGCGTGAGCGCTCGCGGAGTGCCGGAGGGATGCTCGTCGCCAATCCCCACTTCCCGTGGGAAGGGGCGCTGCGCTTCTACGAGAGTCACCTCACCATCCCGGGACGACTGGATGTGTACGGCGCCTCGCTGGTGGGCATTCCGGTCATCAACATCGGCTTCAACCACCATGTGGCGTGGACCCACACGGTGACGGCGTCGAGCCACTTCACCGCGTACCGGCTCCGTCTGGTCCCCGGAGATCCCACGGCGTACCTGTACGACGGGCAGGTCCGTCGTATGACGCATGAGGAGCACACGGTGGACGTGCTCGAGGCGGACGGGCGGATGGGTCAGGTGACGCGCACGTTCTGGCGCTCGCATTACGGGCCCATGGTCGAGCGGCCCGGGCTGGTCCCCTGGACGGACACGGTGGCCTACACGCTGCGAGACGCGAACGAGGACAACCACCAGTTCGCGGAGCAGTGGCTTCGGATGAACAGGGCGGGGAGTCTCGACGACCTTGCCGAGGTGGACCGCACCGTGCGCGGCATCCCCTGGGTCAACACGATCATGACGAGCGCTCGGGGAGATGCCCGCTACGTGGACGCATCGCGTGTGCCCCGATTGAGCGACGAGGCCCTCGCCGCGTACCGCACCGCTCGGGAGACGGTTCCGGACGTGAAGGCGTTCGCGAGCCTGCGCGTCATCCTCCTCGATGGCAGCACGTCGCGTGACGAGTGGGTCGACCTGTCGGGCCCGGGCCGAGGACTGTTCCCCGTCGTTCAGGCGCCTCGCCTCACGCGCACGGACTTCGTGATGAACGCGAACGATTCGGCGCGGTATACGAACCCGGCGGAACTGCTCGCCTCGGTGCCCTTCCCGTACGAGAACTACGCGAGTCCGGGAGGCCGGCTCTCCAACCGCTCGCGCACGAACCTCGCCATCCTGTCGGAGAAGGGTCCGGATTCCGCGTCGGGACCGGATGGAGTCTTCACGCGTGAAGAGCTCGAGCAGGCCGTCCTGAACAATCGCAACTGGCTCGCGGAGCAGCTCCGGGCCCCCGTCGCGCAGCGCTGCCAGGGCGCGACGACGGTGTCGGTCAAGGAGGCGCAAGTCGACCTCCGCGAGGCCTGTCGACTGCTCGCGGAATGGGACGGAAGGTTGGAGCTCGACCGCAAGGGCGCGCTGGTGTGGCGAGAGTTCCTGGGGCGGTTCACGCGCGCGGAGCTGAATGACCGGGGACCGCTCTTCGCCGTGCCGTTCGACCCGAGCCGGCCGGTGGAGACGCCCTCGGGACTGTCTCCGGCCCCCGCGACTGGCCCGGACCCCATCCTCCAGAAGCTGGGCGAGGCTGTCTCGGTCCTGAGCGAGGCGGGCCTTCCACTCGACGCCCGGCTGGGTGACGTGCAGTTCGCCCGGAAGGGGTCGCAGGTGATTCCGATTCACGGTGGCGTGGATGGAATCGAAGGCGCGGCGAACATCGCGGGCTTCTCGCTGCCGAACTCGACGCTGTTGCCGCGCACCGAGCGGAAGCAGGTGCTGTCGGAGACCACGGGCCTCACGTCGGAAGGCTACCTGGTCAACCACGGCGCGTCCTTCCTGATGGTGATGGAGTTCACCCGGGAAGGCCCCCGAGCGAGCGCGGTGCTCGCCTACTCCGGTGCCACGGACCCGTCCTCGCCCTTCTTCGCCGACCAGACCCGACTCTTCTCCGAGAAGCAGCTCCGCCCTGTCCTCTTCAAGCAGGAGGACATCCTCGCGGACCCGGCGCTCGTGACCACCGAGCTGGTGATCGAGAGGACGGCGCCATGAAACCGGAGGCGCGAGTCCAGACCATCCCGCGCCGCCAGGGAGACGGACCCACGCCGGTGTCCTATGCCCAGCGGCGCCTGTGGTTCCTGGATCGGCTCGCGCCGAACAGCCCGACGTACAACATGCCCTTCACGTTGCACCTCGCGGGCCCGTTGGACGTGGAGGCGCTGCGCCAGGCGTTCGAGCTGCTCACGCACCGGCACGAAATCCTGCGTGCCACGTTCGAGGAGCGAGGCGGCGAGGCGTTCCTCCGCGTCCACCCTCCCTCCGCGTGGGCCATGCCGGTGGTCGACCTGTCCGCGAGAGCTTCAGACGCACGCACCGCGGACGCACGGAGACTGGCGGACGAGGAGGCACGGCGACCGTTCGACCTGGAGCGGGGCCCCCTGCTCCGGACCACGCTGCTAAAGCTCGATGTGGCCGAGCACGTGTTGCTCGTGAACATGCACCACATCATCAGCGACGGGTGGTCGACAGGCCTGATGATGCGGGAGTTCGCGGCGCAGTACGAGGCGCTGCGACAGGGGCGCACGGCGTCACTGCCCGAGCTGCCGGTGCAGTACGGCGACTACGCGGCCTGGCAGCGGGAGCGCTTCACGGGAGGGACGCTGGAGAAGCAGCTCGCGTACTGGAGCCGGCAGCTCGCCGACGTGCCCTCTTCGCTGAGACTTCCCACGGACCGTCCGAGGCCCGTGGTGGTGACGGACCGGGGGGCGGAGCTCGTGCTGCGGTTGCCTCCGAAGGTCGCGGAGGCGGTGAAGTCCTTCGCGATGCGCGAGGGCGCGACCCCGTTCATGGTGTTGCTCGCTGGGTTCCAGATGTTGATGTCCCGGCTGTCGGGACAGGACGACCTCGTGGTGGGGGCGCTCATCGCGGGCCGGACGCACCGTGAGCTGGAGGGGTTGCTCGGCTTCTTCGTGAACACGCTGGTCCTGCGCGCGGACCTGAGCGGCGACCCGACGGTGGAGCAGCTCATCGGTCGGGTGATGGAGACGACGCTCGGGGCCTTCGCGAACCAGGACGTGCCCTTCGAGATGCTGGTGGAGAAGCTCGCGCCGCCGCGAGAGCCGGGACGCCCTCCCCTCATCCAGGTGCTGTTCACCTTCCAGAACTCCTGGGCGAGCGCCTTGCAACTCGAGGGTCTGACGGCGACGCCGATGGAGGTCTACAACGGCAGGTCGAAGTTCGACCTCACGCTCCAGATCGGAGAGAAGCACGGGAGCCTGGAAGCAGCCTTCACCTACAACGTCGACCTGTTCGATGCGGAGACCATCGAGCGCATCGGACACCAGTACACGACGCTCCTGGAGCGCCTGTGTGCCGCGCCCACCCAGGCACGCTGTTCGACGTTGAGCCTGCTGGACGAGGCGACACGACAGCGCATCGTGGAGGAGTGGAACGCGACGACCACCGAGCTTCCACGCGACCGCTGTGTCCACGAGCTGTTCGAGGAGCAGGCCGCACGACGTCCCGACGCCATCGCGGTGGAGTTCGAGGAGGAGCGCGTCACCTACCGTGAGCTGAACGCACGAGCGAACCGGGTGGCCCACGCCCTGCGCGAGCGCGGAGTGAGGCCCGAGACGCGCGTCGGGCTGTGTATCGAACGGTCCTCCGGAATGGTGGCCGCGGTGCTGGGCATCTTGAAGGCGGGCGGTGCCTACGTGCCGCTGGACCCGCGCCACCCACTGGAGCGACTCGCCTTCATGGCTCGGGACGTGGGGTTGCGGCTCGTGGTGGCGTCACGAGCACACCGTGACGTGGCGGAGAAGCTGGGTGAAGTGCTGGAGCTCGGGTCGTGGGTGGAGTCCTCGGGCGAGGTCGAGAATCCCCAGAGTGGAGCCACCGCCAGCAGTCTGCTGTACGTGATTTACACCTCCGGTTCGACGGGCGAGCCCAAGGGCGTCGCGATTGAGCACCGGAACGTGGTTCGCCTCGTACGCGGCGCCAGCTACGCCGACTTCGGTCCGGAGGAGGTGTTCCTCCAGCTCGCGCCGCTCGCGTTCGACGCGTCGACGTTCGAGCTCTGGGGCAGCCTGCTGAACGGAGGCAGACTCGTGGTCCATCCGCCTCATGACCCGACGCTGAGTCAGCTCGCGACGCTGGTGAAGCAGCGCGGAGTGACGACGCTGTGGCTGACCGCGGGCCTGTTCCACCAGTTCGTGGACGAGGACGCTCGGAGCCTTGCGCAGGTCCGACAAGTCCTCGCGGGTGGGGATGCGCTCTCACCGGGACACGTCCGGCGATTCCTGGAGGTCGGTGGACGCCGGCTCATCAACGGCTACGGGCCGACGGAGACGACGACGTTCGCGTGTTGTCACTCGGTGGAGCGCCCCCAGCAGGTCGGCGAGTCCGTCTCCATCGGCCGTCCCATCTCCAACACGACGGCCTATGTCGTGGACACGCGGGGCGAACTCGTCCCGGAGGGAGTCACGGGCGAGCTGTGGATCGGCGGCGAGGGAGTGGGACGCGGCTACTGGAATCAACCGGAGCTGACGGCGACGAGGTTCGTGGAGAACCGTTGGGGTCCTGGTCGCGTGTATCGCACGGGCGACAGGGTCCGCTGGCGCGAGGATGGGACGCTCGAGTTCCTGGGCCGCATCGACTTCCAGGTGAAGCTGCGCGGCTTCCGCATCGAGCCCGGCGAAATCGAATCCGTCCTGCGCCGTCACCCGAGCGTCCGTGATGCGCTGGTCCTGGTCCACGAACACGGCCCCGGAGACAAGCGACTGGTGGCCTACGTCACCGTGCAGCCAGGAGGGACACCGCCCACGCGTGAGTCGCTGCGGGAGCACCTGCCCGAGTACATGGTGCCCTCGGCGCTCATCACGCTGGAGTCCTTTCCGCTCACCGCCAACGGCAAGGTGGACCGCAAGGCGCTCCCGGCGCCGGAGGGACTGCTTCCGAGCACGGAGTATGTCGCACCACGGAATCCCACCGAGGAGCAACTGGCCGACCTCTGGGCCGAGGTCCTCCGCGTCCCGCGTGTCGGTGTGCTGGATGACTTCTTCGCGCTTGGTGGGCACTCCCTGTTGGCCACGCAGCTCATCTCGCGCATCCGCGCACGGCTCGGAGTGGAGCTGCCGCTGCGAGCCCTCTTCGAGGCGCCGACCCTGGCGTCGTTCGCCGAACGCCTGCAGGCCGCGTCCCGTGTCGAAGCACCGCCGCTCGTGCCTCGGCCGCGAACAGGGCCCGTGCATCTCTCGTTCGCACAGCAGCGCCTCTGGTTCATCGACCAGTTGGAGCCCGGGAGCGCCACGTACAACATCCCCGTCGCGGTGAGGCTGAGAGGCCCGCTGGATGTGGAAGCGCTCCGGCGCACCTTCGAGGCGCTCGTGGTTCGACACGAGTCCCTGCGAACCACCTTCCCGACGGAACAAGGCCAGCCCCTCCAGCGCATCGCGTCCCAGGTCACCCTCCCCTTGAGCGTCGTCGACTTGCGCACCCTGCCCACGCGGGAGGCCGAGGCGACCCGACTCGCACGCGAGGAAGCCCTTCGTCCGTTCGACCTCGCCAAGGGCCCTTTGTTGCGGACAAACCTGCTCCACTTGGGCGAACAGGAGCACGTGCTCCTGCTGACGATGCATCACATCGTCTCGGACGGCTGGTCCATGGGCGTGTTGGTGCGGGAGCTGGGAGCCCTGTACGAGGGCTTCGCGTCGGGACTTGGAGTCACGCTGCCAGCGCTGCCCGTGCAGTACGCGGACTTCGCGCAGTGGCAGCGGGACTGGTTGCAAGGCGAGGTGCTGGAGGGCCAGCTCGCGTGGTGGAAGCAACGCCTCGAGGGAGCCGCGGTCCTCGAACTTCCCACCGACAGGCCTCGACCCGCGGTCGTCTCGGCACGCGGTGCGGTCGTCCCGGTTCACCTGTCCCGCGAGCTCTCCGATGCCGTCCTCGCCCTCGCGCAGCGCGAAGGGACCACGCCCTTCATGACGTTGCTGGCCGCGTTCCAGGTCCTGCTCTCGCGCTACTCCGGTCAGGAGGACATCTCCGTCGGCTCGCCCATCGCGGGGCGTACGCGCGCGGAGACCGAGGGGTTGATCGGCTTCTTCGTCAACACCCTGGTGTTGCGCACCCAGATGAAGCGCCACGGGTCGTTCCGAGAGTTGTTGTCCGAGGTACTCACCTCCACCCTCGCCGCCTTCCAGCATCAGGACGTCCCCTTCGAGAAGCTGGTGGAGGTGCTCCAGCCCGCCCGCGACCTCAGTCGCAGTCCGTTGTTCCAGGCGTTCTTCGCGCTCCAGAACGCGCCCCTGGAGCCCTTGCGGCTGCCGGGCCTCACGTTCGAGCCCATGCCCGCCGAGCTCGACACGGCGAAGTTCGACCTCACCCTGAGCTTCATCGAGACTCCATCGGGGTTCGAAGGCGAGCTGGAGTACAGCGTCGACCTGTTCGACCCGACCACCGTGGCGCGCATGGCGGAGCACCTTCGCGTCCTTCTGGAGGGAGCCGTCGCCCGACCCGAGGCCTCTCTTTCCTCCCTACCGCTGCTAACGTCCAGGGATCGGCACCAGTTGCTCGTCGAGTGGAACGACACGCGGGCCGAGTATCCGTCGGATGCGTGCATCCACCATCTGTTCGAAGCCCGCGTCCGCCAGGCCCCCGAGTCCCTCGCGGTGGGCTTCGAGGACGAGAGGTTGACCTATCGGGAGCTGAACGAGCGCGCCAATCGGCTCGCACGTCACTTGCGTGGGCTCGGGGTGGAGCCCGAGGTGCTCGTGGGCCTGTGCGTCGAGCGTTCCCCGGACATGGTCGTGGGTCTGCTGGGCATCCTGAAGGCAGGTGGCGCCTGGCTGCCGCTCGACCCGACACTGCCACGTGAGCGACTCGCCTTCATGGTGGAGGACAGCGGAGCGCGAGTGCTGCTCACGCAGAAGGCCTTGCGTGATCGAGTCCCGGGGGCCTTCGAGCACGCGGTGCTCCTGGAGGAGACGCGCGCGGGTGAGCACCGAGGAGACCTCGGGCTCGCACTGACGAGCCGTGCGTTGGCGTACGTCATCTACACGTCCGGCTCCACGGGAAGACCCAAGGGGACACTCGTGGAGCACCAGAGCGTGTGCAATCTGGTGGTGCAGGAGGCGGAGGCCTTCGGGCTCGGGCCGGGCGGGCGACTGCTCCAGCTCGCCAACCTGGGCTTCGACCTTTCGGTGGAGGAGATCCTCACCACGCTGTGCGCGGGAGCCACGCTGTGGCTCGCGCCGGTGGAGCAGGCGATGCCGGGGCCGGCCTTGCAGCAACTCCTACGGGACGGGGCCATCACGACCCTCAGCGTCACGCCCGCCACGCTGGCCCTCACCCCCTCCGAGGGACTTCCAGCCCTGCGGACAGTCATCTCTGGGGGCGAGGCCTGCGGTCCCGAGCTGGTCGCGCGTTGGGCGCCTGGGCGGCGGTTCCTCAACTCCTACGGTCCCACCGAGGCCACGGTGCTGGCGACCTTCGCCGAGTGCGATACGAACGAGCGAACACCACCCATTGGCCGCCCGCTCGCGAACGTCCGAGCATACGTGCTCGATGCGGCATTGCATCCGGTGCCAGTGGGCGTGAAGGGGGAGCTGCTCCTCGGAGGCGTCGGAGTGGCGAGAGGCTACCTGGGACGCCCCGAGCTGACCGCGGATCGCTTCCTGCCGGACCCGTTCAATCCCGTGTCTGGAGCGCGCATGTATCGGACCGGAGACCTGGTCCGATATCTGCCGAACGGCAACCTGGACTTCATCGGACGCATCGACACGCAGGTGAAGCTGCGTGGTTTCCGAATCGAGTTGGGGGAGATCGAGTCCACGCTGCACCAACATCCCGCCGTGCGCGCCGCCGTGGTGCTAGCGCGTGAGCACGTGCCTGGAACCAAGCGACTGGTGGCGTATCTCGTGCTCGCGCCCGGCCAGGTGCTGGAGGTGGATTCGTTCCGTGCGTTCCTCGGGAAGCACCTGCCCGAGTACATGGTGCCGGCGGTCTTCATCCCGTTGGAGGCGCTCCCGCTCACGGCAAACGGCAAAGTGGACAAGAAGGCCCTGCCCGTTCCGGACGCTTCGCATCTGCACCATCGTGAGTACATCGCGCCTCGGGATGAGCTGGAGCACCTGCTGGTGGACCTCTTCGAGGAGCTGCTCGACGTGCGGCCCGTTGGGCTCCATGGCGACTTCTTCGAGCTCGGCGGACACTCACTCCTGGCCGTGCGACTGGTGGCCCGGCTCCAGCAGCGCACGGGAAGGGCACTCCCCCTCTCCGCGCTGTTCCAGGCCTCCACGGTCGAGCAACTCGCCACGCGGCTCCGAGGTGATGAGGCCCCCTGGTCACCCCTCGTTCCCATCCAGCCCCACGGAACCCGTCCGCCCTTCTTCTGCGTGCATCCCGTCGGCGGCAATGTCCTCTGCTACGCGGAGCTGGCCCGTCACATGGGTTCGCAACAGCCGTTCTACGGACTCCAGGCGCAAGGGCTCGACGGCAACCTGCCGCCACTCGAGTCACTCCCGGAGATGGCGGCGCTCTACGTCCAACATGTCCGCACCGTGCAGCCACGAGGCCCCTATCGCCTCGGCGGATGGTCTCTCGGGGCCGTCATCGCGTACGAGATGGCGCAGCAGTTGAAGCAACAGGGGGAGACGGTGGAGGTGCTCGTGCTCATCGATCCCAGCCCCACGTCCTATGCGAGAGGAGCGCCGATTGAAGGCGACGCCTCGTGGGCCGCGTTCGCCACGGACGTGGCACGAACGACGGGCGCTCCTGTTGAGGGTTCCGAGGCGCAGCTTCGCCCTTTGATGAAGGTCTTCACGGCGAATGCGAGGGCGCTTCATCAGCACTCGCTGCGTTCGTGGCCGGGGGCCCTCACGGTTGTGCTCGGCACGGACAGCACCGATGCCGAAGTAACGCCCCAGCTCGCGCGAGGTTGGGCGGCACTGGCGACCCAGGCCACGGAGTGCATCGAGCTTCCGGGCGATCACTACTCACTGCTGCGTCCGCCGCACGCCGAGGCACTCGCACGCGTCCTCACCTCTCTCCTCGAGCAGCCCACGCGGCGCTCGATGAATGGCTGAACGGGGAAGCACATGAACGTCCATCGCATCAGTCCCGGAGACGCCATGAAGCGAACGCCCCACATCGCCATCGTGGGAGGCGGTCAGTCAGCGCGGTGGTTCCTCTTCGCGTTGACGGAGCGGCTCGCGCGAGGAGAACGTGCGCTGCAAGGCTGCCGTCTCACCATCATCGAAGCACAGACGGAGGTCGGGACGGGCCTCGCGTGGAGCCGACGCAATGCCCTGGAGGAGCACCTCGCCAGCCTACCGGCGAAGATGAGCCGGTGGAGCTTCGGCGAGCGGCAGCAGGTGCAGTTCCAACGCACACTGGGGCTCCTTCGAGAGCTGGGGCTTTCGGTCGAGTTGATCACGGGCCAGGAGGCCCTGACGCTCGAACAGCGAGCGGAGCACTTCGAGATAGGCCTCGCCTCCGCGCCGCCGGTCACCGCCGACTACGTGATCCTCGCGACGGGCTATGGCCAACGGGCATGGAGGAGCCGGGCCCTACCGGAGTCCCTGCTCGATGGCCGGCCTGGAGTCCATGGCTCACCGTGGCCGGCCAAGGCGCTCCAGGACGCGGTGCTGGAGGGAAGCGAGAACCGCCCCAAGCACGTCCTGATCCTCGGCTCGTATCTGAACGGAATCGACGCGGCGCTGTCGCTCGCGGTCAAGGCAGGACGGTTCGTACCGGATGCCGAGGTTCGTCTGCGGTACGAGGCGCCTGAAGACTTCAAAGTCACCCTGGGCTCGCGAACGGGTCAACTGCCGAAGGTCTGGGGGCGTGAGGCATCCTCGCCCTATCAGCCACGCTGGTTCACGGCGGAGCGGTTGCAGGAGACCTTCCAGACGAGCGGGAGCGTCCGACTCCTCTCCATCGACACCACCCTGGAGATGTTGGGCGACGAACTGGCGGAAGCGGCTGGGCGTCAGCGCGGCCGTCGACGTGGAGCGCCCGTGCGTCGTCGCATCCGAGCATGGCAGCGGCACTTGGCGCGCGCGGACAAGGCGGAGACGCTGCGTCGGGATATCGCCGCCGTGCTCACCACGGGGAAGCCGTTCGGTGGTTACGAGCACATGCGAGTGGTGGAGTGGCAGACGTGCATCGACGCGGCCATCCAGTTGTGGAGTGAGAACTCCCCGTGGTTCTCCGCGGAGGACCACCTGTACTTCGACCGCGAGCTCCGGACGACGTTCTTCAACACGATGCTTCCAATGACCCTGGGGAACGCGCTCCAGATTGAAGCCATGCTGCGCGCCGGTCATCTGGAAGTCATCGCGATGGGACGCGGCTATGAGCTCCATCCAGTGGCAGACCCGGCCTGGCGAGTGAGCGTCACGTACGGCGATGCGATGGGGCGCTCGCAGACACGGCGATTCACCGACGTGGTCGACGCCACGGGCCAGTACTCGAGCATCGAGGCGCATCCGTCGCCGCTGATTCAGTTCATGCTGGGCAACGGGCTCATCCAACCCGGCCTCCGCGCCTTCCGTTCGACGGAGGGACTCTCGGTTCCTGCGGACAAGAAGAGGTCCGTCATCACCCGAGGGGAACAGGCCTACCTCGTCACCGGGGGCATCTACGTGAACCCGAAGACCGGAGAGGTCATCCCGCGAGGCACGTACGAGCTGGAGTCGAGCGGGTCGAACAGGACGGCCATGTACGCGATGGGTCCGAACGTGTGCGGACAGTTCACCGACGCGCAGAGCCTGGGGCAGACGCAACGCGATTCACTCCGAATCGTCGCGGACCTGTGTCGGAAGCTGATCCAGCAGCAAGAGTGAGTTCGGGGAGCCCGGCCCGATGGCTTCTCGACAGGAACAACCGGAGGGACCTGCCCTGGCCGCTGGAACGCCAGTGGCAGGAGACTTCGTGGTCCAGCCCGAGGAGCCCCCTGCCCCGGCCTTCGGCGTCTTCCTGCGCATCTGGACAGGTCAGCTCGTCTCAATCCTGGGTTCCAGGCTGACGGCGTTCGCGTTGGGGGTCTGGGTCTACCAACGCACGGGTTCGGTGACGCAGTTCGCGTTGATCTCGCTCTACACGGCGCTGCCCTCGCTCGTGCTTTCGCCGCTGGCGGGAGTCCTGGCGGACCGGATGGACCGTCGTCGGGTGATGATCCTGAGCGACACGCTGGCTGCGGCCTCCACCGCGTGTCTCGCGCTGTTGATGTTCGCGGGTAAGCTGGAGATCTGGCACATCCACGTCTCCGTCATGGTGGGAGCCATCGCCAGCACTTTCCAGGTGCCCGCGTATACAGCGGCCACGACGCAGTTGGTGCCGAGGGGGCAGTTGGGACGAGCCAGCGGCATGGTCCAGCTCTCCCAGTCACTCGGAAGGCTCGCGGCGCCACCCGTAGCGGGGCTGTTGCTCGTGGCGGTGGGACTCCAAGGCGTGATGTTGGTGGACTTCGCGACCTTCCTCATCGCGCTGGTCACGCTGTTGAGCGCGAAGATTCCTCCGCTGGGTCGCATGCCGAGCACCTCCACCACGCATGGCGCACTCTGGCGAGATGCCTTCGAGGGCTGGCACTACGTCGCCGCGCGCCCGGGGCTGATGGGGATGTTGGTGTACTTCGCGCTCATCAACCTGTGCGCCGCGTTCACGGAGGTGTTGGCACAACCCATCGTGTTGAGCCTGGCCTCGCCTGCGGCCCTGGGAATCACGCTGACCATCGCCGGCTCCGGCATGCTGAGTGGAAGCCTCTTGATGAGCGTCTGGGGCGGTCCGCGGCGAGGCCGGATGTACGTAGTGCTGGGCTCCGGAGCGATGCTCGGTGTGAGCCTCGTGTTCGCGGGAGCGCGGCCGTCGCTCGTTTTCATCCAGCTCGCGGCCTTCTCGTTCATGTTCTGGGCCGCAGTCGCGAACGCCTCGAGTCAGGCGCTCTGGCAGGCCAAGGTCGAGCCCTCCGTACAGGGCCGCGTCTTCGCCATCCGGCTCCTACTCGCCACCAGCCCGACGCCACTGGCATACGCAGTGGCGGGCCCCCTGGTGGACCGCTTCTTCGAGCCGCGCATGGCGCCAGGCGGCGACTGGAGCACGAGCCTGGGCGCCTGGATTGGCGTGGGCACTGGGAGAGGCAGCGCGGCGCTGCTCGTCATCGCGGGAGCGCTCGTCCTGGGAGCCACACTCCTGGCGTTCCTCCACCCACGCATCCGTCGATTGGAACAGGACCTCCCCGACGCAGGGCCGATACAGTGAAGGCAGCGCTGGGGCTCATCCTGGAGCCTTGACGTCGTCCCCCTCCTGCTCGAGCCTCTCTCCTGCAAGGGAGAGCCATGGGCAAAGCCTTTGATGCGCTGCTGTCAGGGATGATCGAGGGCCGGGCGTGGGGGCAGATGGGAGACGCCGAACCCGTGCGCCAGCTCCTTTGGAATGTCTACGAGGAGCGCTACCACAAGGCCGACCATCACAAGTCGCGCTACCAGGTGCGGGTGAATCTCCAGAAGAAGGACGATTCCGCCGCGTACGCCGGATTCATCACCGCCGAGAACCCCACCTCGGGTCCCTACCAAGGAACGTCCTTCGTCTGGATGCCGGGAAAAGAAGGGAGCATCGCCGTTCTCGTGATTGGAACGGACGGCTTCGGTGCAGATGCACACATCCTTGGACGCCCTGGCCACGCCCGCCGCCTTCGCGCATTGGCTCGACTCCACAAGGGCAAGCTGTGGGTGAAGCCTGACCTGCTCGATACGTCGTCACGGGTGCCAGAGACCATCGTCGAACAATGGCCCGAGCAACTCGAGGCTGTCAGCAAGTCCTACGGCAGCGTCATCTATGCCGCCGTTCCGATTCGCTCGGCCAAGGATGGAGCGGTCGTTGAGGACCTTCTGGACCTCTTCTTCTCCGAGCATGACACCCCACTGACTGGCACCACCAAAGACCGCTGGGAGATGCGCCACTCGGACATCTTGGGGGCCATCTTTCCGCAGGTGAACTTGGCGCAGGTCCTGGAGCTCCTCCAGGAGCGACGCTTCGTCATCCTCGAAGGCCCACCGGGAACCGGGAAGACTCGACTGGCCTATGAAGTGGCACGCCAGATGGGCCAGGTCACGCCCATTCAGTTCCATCCGGCCCGTACCTATGAGGACTTCGTCGTGGGGCTCTACCCGAAGCCTGCAGCGGGAGGGCTCGCCTTTGAGGTCCGGATGGGTGACTTCTTGCGAGCCAATGCCGCCGCGGTGAAGGGAGAACACGTCCTCCTGATTGATGAGGTCAACCGCGCGGACCTCTCGCGGGTGCTTGGCGAGGCCATCGTCCTCCTCGAGCCCGGCGAGCAGCGCGAAATTGAATTGCCCCACCTTCCGGATGGCTGGAGCGAGCGAAAGGTCTCTCTCTCTCGGGGGCTCCATATCCTGGCAACGCGGAACACCGCCGACCGGACCATTGCCCGAATGGACTTGGCGGTCCGTCGCCGCTTTGCCTTCCTGGAGATGTGGCCGGATCGCCGTCCTGTGGACGATGAGGGCGTGCCCCTGGCGAAGGCATGCTTCGACGACGTCCTCCATACCTTCACCGAGTTTGCCGACGAGGAGACCCTGAAGCTCACGCCGGGTCACTCCTACTTCCTCGACCCGAGGCGCGACCAAGACACCACGACCCGGGAGAAGCGTGTTGCACGCCGCCTTGAACTCGAGCTTGTCCCGCTCCTCCGCGAGTACCTTTCCGAACGACTCGCCGGAAGTGCCAGTGAGCCCATCGCAGGCCTCGCAGATCGCATCACCTCGCGACTTCTGGAGGAGCGCGCCACGTGACGCGTGGCAAAACGGCACCAGCGCGCGCCCGCGCAGAGAAACTTCGCCCCGCGCTCCCACCCGCACGGCCCCTCATTCTCGCTGAAGACCACGGGAAGCCCGTGTTGCTGCCCGCCGAGAAAGTGGGCCAGTCCGGAGACCGGTGGGTTGAGCCGTTCCTTGCGGCCAACCGTCCTCTCCTGGAGCGGATGGACATTCGTACGGAGGTACGAGCGCAGCGAGGCGTCCATCTGGTCCTCCATCCAGGACGGCGCATTGGCGCGGTGCCGCTGCTTTCGCCATCCACGCGAAAGGTCGTCGCGGGGCTGTTGGTCGAGCCGCGCTTCCGTTGGACCTCTCTGGGCTCCGTCTTTGAACGCATCGGATTCTCGGTCGAGCCCACCCTCGGTGATTCGCTGCTGGTGCCGGGGTCCGCGCGGCAAGTACCTCCGTGGCTCTTGGCGGCGCCGGTGCTGCGTCGCCTCGAAGCCCTTTGGCGACACCAACGTCGTGGGTTCGCGGAGGTGGAGGAAGAGCGTCCCAGCCCACGGGGCCGAATTGACTGGCGCACGTGGGCGACGCGGAATGTCCCTGTGGGCCGCTGGGAGCGCTTCCCCTGCGCCTTCCCTGAGCCTGTTTTTGATCCACAGCTTCTGGGCGAGCTGCGCTGGACGGTGTCCCGCCTCACCGAAGAGCTAGGTCATGTTGCAGAGACGCCAGTCGGCCGGACGCTGCTAGAGCGAACACGAAGTCTGGCCCTTCAACTTGGGCCAGGTCCGCAACAACGACCTCGATCGCACCACCGTGCGTCGGAGTCGACGTTCGTTGCGGAGGCGCTCCAAGCCATGGGCTGGGTTGCAGATAAACGAGGCCTCGGCGGAACAGGCTCACTCGATGGGCTGTCCTGGAGCCTGGCCATCGACGAGGTCTGGGAAGCGTGGGTTGCGACCTTCACCGCCGACCTCGCCACCCGACTTGGCCTGCAGCCGACGCCGCACGGTGGCGCGAAATATCGGCTCAACTGGGCAGGCGGCCTCCAATCCATGGGCGCGCTTGTCCCCGACGTAGCGCTCCGTGGCGCTGACCGCGCCATCTGGGTGGACGCCAAGTACAAGGCGCACCTGTCCCTGTTGGCCCAACAGGGCTGGCGAAGACTGACCGAAGACGTGCGGAATGCCCACCGCGCAGACCTTCACCAGGCGCTCGCCTACGCCAATCTCGCGGCCGTGGACCACGTGGACACCGTGTTGGCCTATCCCGACTTCAGCACGAGCGAGGAGCACCCCCTCTTCGCCATCGCCACGATGGCTTCAGGCAGGAGGCGCGTCCGACTCATGCTCGCCGGCATCCCGTTCGGATTCAGGAGCCCGGATCATCGGGAGAAGACGCTCTCCGCGTGGAGAATCGCGCTCACCACCTGAGCACCCTGCCAGCCGCACTGTTCGAGCGACCCAAAAAGTCGAAGGCCCTGGAGCCCCCAGCTTTCGCCAAGGACTCCAGGGCCTTCTATTGGTCGGGGCGACAGGATTTGAACCTGCGACCACTTGCACCCCAAGCAAGTGCGCTACCAGGCTGCGCTACGCCCCGAGAACCTCTTTGCTGCCGCCGTCGTGAAACGGTGCGCCCTTATGCCCCTACACAACGCTCAGGTCAAGCAAGAGCAGCAGGGCGCCGTGGAAAAACCTACCCTTCCGCGTCCTCCATTCCCTCCTCGTCGAAGTCCTCGCCACGGGCCTCCGCCGCGTCCGCCGCCGCCTCCTCCCGCGCGTCGATCTCCGCGTGATCCTCCGGCGGAGCCTCGCCGTTCAGCGCGCTCTTCAACACCTGGCTCGGCCGGAAGGTCAGCACCCGACGCGCCGAGATCTCGATCTCCTTGCCCGTCTGCGGGTTGCGGCCCACGCGCGCCTTCTTCTGGCGCACCTGGAAGTTGCCGAACCCGGAGATCTTGATCTTGTCCCCACGCTCCAGCGTCTCCTTGAGCGTGTCGAACACGAGCTCCACGATCTCGGCCGACTCCTTCTTCGAGAAGCCGACCTTCTCGTAGACGCCCTCGATGATGTCCGCCTTCGTCATGCGAATCCTCGGGATGCCCTCACCCTCAGCGCGGTGAACGCCCGGCCACTGTTGCAGCCTTCCCGAAGCCAAGTCAACCCTCTGACTTCATTCAGGAATTCAGGCACGCAACGAAGCACCCAGCCGCTGGTCCACCTCCGAGACGATCCGCTTGTGCGCCTCGTTGACCTCCACGTCCGTCAACGTCCGGTCCGTGGCCCGGTAGCGCAGCGCGAACGCCAGGTTCTTCTTCCCCTCGGGAATCTGCTTGCCCGTGTACACGTCGAACACCAACGCGTCCTCCACCAGCGCCCCACCCACCTCCAGAATCACCTTCCGCACCGCCCCCGTCTCCAGTTCCACCGGCACCAACACCGCCAGGTCCCGCAGCACCGCCGGGAACTTCGGCAGCGCCCGGTACTCGGGCACCAGCCGAGCCGCCGCGTACAGGGGCTCCGTGTCCAGCTCGAACACGAACACGCCCTCGGGCAGCCCCTGCGCCTTCACCACCTTCGGGTGCAGCTCCCCCACGTGGCCCAGCACCGTGCCGTCCGCCAGCTTCACCTCCGCGCTGGCTCGCGGGTGGTACGCCGACGGCCCGCCCAGCGACCAGGTGACGCCCTCCACCCGCAGCGCCGCCAGCAACGCCTCCACCGCCCCCTTCGCGTCGTAGAAGTCTGCCCGCGCGTCCTTCTGCGTCCAGCTCCGCCCCCCACCCCGCAGGCCCCACACCAGGCCGGCCACCCGGTTCACCTCGCGCGCCGCCGGCCGCGTCCCCTGCCCGCCCTGCGCATCCCGGAAGTACGCCCGGCCCGTCTCGTACAGCGACACCGACTCCACCTGGTGCCGCACGCTGCGCGACAGGTTCTCCAGCAGCCCCGGCAGCAGGCTCGTCCGCATCACCGACTGCTCGACGCTCAGCGGGTTGAGCAGCGCCACCGGCTGCTCCTTCAGGCCCAGCACCTCCAGGCTCTTGGGCGCCACGAACGAGTAGTTCACCACCTCGTCCAGCCCCGCCCCCGCCAGCGCGTGCCGCAGCCGCCGCTCGGCCTCCGAGTTCGCCGGCTCCGGCGCCAGCGACGCCAGCCCGCGCGGCAGCTTCGCCGGGATGTTGTCGTAGCCGAACACGCGGGCGACCTCCTCCAGCAGGTCCTCCTCACGCTCCACGTCCACGCGCGCCCGAGGCACCTCGTACGTCGCCTGCCCCGCGCCCTCGGACACCTGCTCGAACCCCAGCGCCGCCAGGATGCGCCGCACCTCGCCCTCCGGCACCGCCACGCCCAGCACCTTCTCCACCCGCGCGAAGCGCAGCGTCACCTGCCGCCGCGGCTTCTCGGCCGGATACACGTCCACCCGCCCCGACGCCACCGTGCCACCCGACAGCTCCGCGATGAGCTGCGCGGCGCGCTCGAGCGCGGGCACCACCGCATCCAGGTCCGCGCCCCGCTCGAACCGGTGCGACGCCTCCGTGTGCAGCGCATACCGCTTCGCCGTCCGCCGCACCCCAGAGCCCACGAAGTTCGCCGACTCCAGCACCAGCCGCGTCGTCTTCTCGGTGACCTCGCTGTCCCCACCGCCCATCACGCCCGCGAGCGCCTGCGGCCGCTCCTTGTCGCAGATGACCAGGTCATCCACGTCCAGCGTGCGCGCCTTGCCGTCCAGCGTGGTCAGCTTCTCGCCCTTCGCCGCCGTGCGGACGACGAGCTCCTGCCCGCCCAGCTTGTCCAGGTCGAACGCGTGCAGCGGCTGGCCGTACTCCAGGTTCACGTAGTTGGTGACGTCCACCACGTTGTTGATGGCCCGCACGCCGCAGGCCTTCAGCCGCTCTTGCATCCACTGCGGCGACGGCTTGATGGTGACGTTCTCCACCACCCGGGCCGCATACCGCGGGCAGCGCTCCGGGCTCTCCACCCGGACCTTCACCTTCTCGGACGCGGGCGAGCCCGACTCCACCGGCTTCGGCTGGGGCAGCTTCAGCGCCGCGCCCGTCACCACGCCCACCTCGCGCGCCACGCCCAGGTGGCTCAGCGCGTCCGGCCGGTTCGGCGTGACGTTCACCTCCAGCACCACGTCATCCAGCCCCAGCGCCTGGGCGATGGGCGTGCCCGGCTTCAGGTCCGGCGAGAGGATGAGCAGCCCGCTCGACTCCTCGCTCAGCCCCAGCTCCTTCGAGGAGCAGAGCATGCCGGAGCTGTCCACGCCGCGAAGCGCCGCCTGCTTGATCTCCATCCCGTTGGGCAGCTTCGTCCCCACGGTGGCCAGCGGCACCTTGTCGCCGACCTTGTAGTTCTTCGCGCCGCACACCACCTGGATGAGCGCGTCCCCGCCCGCGTCGATCTTCGTGACGGAGAGCTTGTCCGCGTTGGGGTGCTGCACCGACTCCTTGATCTGCGCCACCACCACGCCGCGCAGGCCCTCGGCCGGACTGTCCTGGCCCTCAATCTCCAGGCCCGCCGCGGTCAACTTGCGCGCCAGCTCGTCCACCGACGGCGGCAGCGCCACGTAATCGCCGAGCCACTTCACCGAAATCTTCACAGGTCCACCCTCTTGCTCTCTCGGGACGAAGACAGGAGCGCGGGCCGCGCCACTCCTCCAAGGAGCGGCATGCGGGCCCGCGCCCGCCAGGACTCAGAACTGCTCGAGGAACCGAGCGTCGTTCTCGAACATCATCCGCAGGTCGTCGATGCGGTAGCGCAGCATGGCGATGCGCTCCACGCCCATGCCGAACGCGTACCCCGTCACCTCGCCCGGGTCATACCCCGCGGACGTGAAGACGTTCGGGTGCACCATCCCGCTGCCCAGCACCTCCAGCCACCCGGTCTGCTTGCACACCCGGCAGCCCTTGCCGCCGCACGAGGTGCAGGAGATGTCCACCTCCGCCGACGGCTCGGTGAAGGGGAAGAACGACGGCCGGAAGCGCGTCTTCGTCTCCGAGCCGAAGAACGCCTTCACGAACGCGTCCAGCGAGCCCTTCAGCTCGGCGAACGTCACGTCCTTGTCCACCAGCAGGCCCTCCACCTGGTGGAACATCGGCGTGTGCGTGATGTCCGAGTCGCGCCGGTACACCCGCCCCGGCATCACCGCGCGGATGGGCGGCTTGCGCTGCAGCATGTAGCGCACCTGCACCGGCGACGTGTGCGTGCGAAGCAGCACGGAGCTGTCCGCCTTCTTCGCGTGCCCCAGCGACGGCTCGTCCACGTAGAACGTGTCCTGCATGTCCCGCGCGGGGTGGTCCTTGGGCAGGTTCAGCGCCTCGAAGTTGAAGTAGTCGAGCTCAATCTCCGGACCACTCGCCACGTCGAAGCCCAGCCGGGAGAACGTCCGGACGATGTCCTCCATCGTCCGCGACACCGGGTGCCGGCTGCCCGGCTTCACCGCGCGGCCCGGCAGCGTCACGTCCAGCCCGGGGCCCTGCAGCTGCGCCTCCAGCTCGGCGTCCTCGACCCGCTGGAGGGCCGCGGACAGGAGCGTCTCCAGCTCCGCCTTGACGGTGTTGGCCACCTCGCCGAGCGCCCGGCGCTCGTCCGGGGCCAGCTTGCCCATGCCGCCCAGCACCGCGGACAGCTCGCCCTTCTTGCCCAGGTAGCGGACCTTGAGCGCCTCCACCGCGGGCCTGTCCGAAGCGCCCGCAATCTCCTGCCGCGCGGCCTCCGCCAACGCCTGCAACCTGTCTCGCATGGCCGTGTGCCTCCGTTGTCGCTTCCCCGGGCCCGAGGGCTTCTTCCGGGACAAAAAAAAGGGCCGCCTGGTGAGGCGACCCGTTCACTCTCGCAGGCGGGCGGCCCGTGAAGGCCACCCCACCCGCTCTGTCACCCGCCCGTGAGGGCCGGCGTGTCTCAGGCCGCCTTCGCGATGTTGGCGACGGCCGCGAAGCCCGCGGGATCCGCGATGGCCATGTCCGACAGGACCTTGCGGTCCAGGCTGATCTTCGCCTTGGCCAGGCCCGCGATGAGCTTGGAGTACGAGAGGCCGACCGTGCGGGCCGCCGCGTTGATGCGGACGATCCACAGGCGACGGAAGTCGCGCTTGCGCTGCATGCGGTCGCGGCTGGCGTAGTCCAGCGCGCGCTCGACCGCCTGGTTCGCCCGGCGGAAGCAGTTCTTGCGACGGCCGCGGAAGCCCTTGGCCAGCTTCAGGATACTATTGCGACGGCGACGAGCCTTTACACCCTTCTTGACGCGCATGTCTCACTCACTCCGTACTGCGTAGGTTGTCGGTCCCGGGGCGCAGGCTTCACGCCGCTCCACCAGGGACGTCAGGGTTGCCGAGCCGAGGCTCAGGCCCCGTAGGGGAACATCTCCTTGATGACCTTCTTCGCATCCATATCGCGAAGATGGCTGGTGCCGCGGTTGCCGCGCTTCTGCTTCGGCGTCTTGGCGTGCGTGAAGAGGTGCTTGCCGTAGGCCTTGCCGTGCTTGACCTGGCCGCTCTTCTTCACCTGGAAGCGCTTCTTCGCGCCACTGCGGGTCTTCAACTTCGGCATCGTCCTGATTCCTTCCTTACAGCGTGCCGTCAGCTTCGCGGCCTCAGGCGTTGTCACTTCCAGGCCACGGCGGGAGGCGGCAGCCTGTATCACTCTTTCGTCTCGACTGGAACGGCTACCGCACTCAGAAGTGACTCCGCGCGCCTACACGGTCGCCGCCTCTCCGGGTTGCCTGCCCTCTCCCACACCATCCGTCCGCCCTGGCCACCCTCCCAGTCCTCCACCCTCGCCCAGCCACCCGCTCGCTCACCACCCGAGCGGTGTACGCCCCCATCGGAAAGCGCCGCACCTTACTTGGGTGCAACTGGGAGTCAAGACCCGTCCGCAAGAGGCGGGCCAACTGCTCACGGCAGCGCGGACTCCTTGGCCAGCAGGGCCTCGAAGTCGGTGAGCTTCATGCTCTTGAGGTCCTCGCCGCCGTAGCGACGGGGGGACACGCCCTCGGACGCGACCTCGTTGTCGCCCACCACCAGGGTGAACGGGATCTTCTGGAGCTGGGCCTCGCGGATCTTCGCGTTGAGCGACATGCCGCGATCATCGAAGTCCACCCGGAAGCCCTTGGCCCGCAGGGTGTCGCGCACCTTGAGGGCGTAGTCCGCCTGGCGGTCCGCCACCACGACGATGACCGCCTGGATGGGCGCGAGCCACGCCGGGAAGGCCCCCGCGAAGTGCTCGATGAGGATGGCCGTGAAGCGCTCGAAGGAGCCGAAGATGGCGCGGTGGAGCACCACGGGGCGGTGCAGCGCGTTGTCCTCGCCCACGTACGACAGGTCGAAGCGCTCGGGGGCCAGGTAGTCCAGCTGCATGGTGCCCAGCTGCCACCGGCGGCCGATGCTGTCGGACACCGCGAAGTCGATCTTCGGGCCGTAGAAGGCGCCGTCGCCCGGGGCCAGCTCGTACGCGAGGCCCAGCGACTCGAGCGCCGTCTTGAGGCCCGCCTCGGCGCGGTCCCACAGGGAGTCGTCACCCAGGCGCTGCTCGGGACGCGTGGACAGCTTCACCGCGTACGTCAGGCCCACCGCCTTGTAGACGTGGTCCAGCAGCTTCACGAAGCGCTTCACCTCGTCGGTGATCTGCGCCTCCGTGCAGTAGATGTGCGCGTCGTCCTGCGCGAACTGACGCACGCGGGTGAGTCCACCCAGCGAGCCCGCCGCCTCGTTGCGGTGCAGCACGTCCTGGGTGTGCAGGCGCAGGGGCAGGTCGCGGTAGCTGTGCTTCTTGAAGCCGTAGAACAGGTGGTGCGACGGGCAGTTCATCGGCTTGAGCGAGAAGTCATGCTCCCCCGACTCGCTGTCGAGCACGAGGAACATGTTCTCCTTGTACTTGCCCCAGTGGCCGCTGGTCTCCCAGAGCCCCTTGTTGAACATCAAGGGGGTCTTGATCTCCACGTAGCCGTCGTCCTTCGTCAGGCGGCGCATCCAGTCGGAGAGCGTCTGGTAGAACGTGGTGCCCTTGGCGGTCCAGAAGGCCGCGCCCGGCGCGTACGGGTGGAAGTGGAAGAGGTCCAGCTCCTTGCCCAGCTTGCGGTGGTCGCGCTTCTTCGACTCCTCGATGCGCGTCAGGTACTCCTGCAGCGCCTTCTTGTCGAAGAAGGCCGTGCCGTAGACGCGCTGGAGCATCGGGTTGCGGTGGTCACCGCGCCAGTAGGCGCCGCTCGAGGAGAGGATCTTGATGACGCCGATCTTCCCCGTGCTCGGGGCGTGGGGCCCCAGGCAGAAGTCCACCCAGTCGCCGTGGGTGTAGAGGGTGAGCGTCTTGGCGCCGCGCTCGGCGATGTCCTTGACGATCTCCACCTTGAACTTCTCGCCCTTCTCCTCGAAGAGGCGGATGGCCTCCTCCATGGAGATCTCGGTGCGGACGAACGCCATGTCCTTCTTCAGCTCGGCGTTGGCCTCGGCCTCGATCTTCTCCAGGTCCTCGGGCGTGAAGGGCTTCTCGCGGAAGAAGTCGTAGTAGAAGCCCTCCTCCGTCGCCGGACCGATGGTCACCTGCGTGCCGGGGAAGATGCGCTGGACGGCGCTGGCCACCACGTGGGCCGCGTCGTGACGGATGAGCTCCAGGGACTCGGGGCTCTTGGGCGTGAAGATCTGCAGCTTCACGTCCTCGTCCAGCTTGCGGCTCAGGTCCATGTCCTGGCCGTTCACCCGGGCGAACAGGGCGGCCTTCGCCAGGCCCGCGCCGATGCCCTCCCGCACGAAGTCCGCGATGGTCGTCCCCCGGGCCGTCTGCTTCTGGGTGCCGTCGGGGAGCGTCACGGTGATCATGTCGGACATGCGATACCTCCGAAAAAACCGCGGGCGGCAGGGCTCTTGAGAAGCCGTGCCGCCCGCTGGAGATTCACTTCAACTGAGTTGGGTCGTAGTGGGATCGAACCACTGACCCCTACCGTGTCAAGGTAGTGCTCTACCGCTGAGCTAACGACCCGTTGGTGCTGAGGTGGCGCGGGGAATACCAGCGGGCTCCCGCGACTGTCAAGCAAACACGCAGAAGAGCCTTCGATCTTCCCTCTTTTGCGCGTCCGGCCCCTACGACGCCGGGCGGATCAGCGCGTGGACCCTGGCCATCACCGCGTCGAACATGGCGGGCGTCAGCCGCCCCGTCTGCGTGTTCTGCTGGCTCACGTGGTAGCAGCCCACCAGCGTCCGCCCGCCCGGCAGTGGCAGCTCCGCCCCGTGACCGAAGGCCGGCCGGGGTGAGCCGAACGTCACCCCGGTCCGCTCCAGCGAGGCCAGCGCCGCGTTCCAGCCGATGGCGCCCAGGGCGAGCAGGACCCGCGCGGGCAACAGGGCCATCTCGCGATCCAGGAACGGGGCGCAGCGGGCCACCTCCTCCGGGAGCGGCTTGTTGTCGGGGGGAGCGCAGCGGGCGGCCGCCACGATGAAGGCGTCCTTCAGGGCCAGGCCGTCGTCCCGGTGCTCGCTGGTCCCCTGGTTCGCGAACCCCGCCCGGTGCAGCCCCGCGAACAGGAAGTCGCCCGAGCGATCTCCCGTGAACATCCGCCCCGTCCGGTTGGCCCCGTGCGCGGCCGGCGCCAGACCGACGATGACCAGCCGGGCCCGTGGATCACCGAACCCTGGGACAGGACGGCCCCAGTAGGTCCACTCGCGGTACGCGCGGCGCTTCACCCGGGCGACCTCCTCGCGCCACTCGACCAGCCGGGGACAGGCCCGACACGAGGTGATCTCCTGGTGCAGCTTCTCCAGCTTCGTCAACGCACGCTCCCGATCAACGCGGCCCTCCGCCGCTCGAAACCAGGTCGGGCATAACGTCGAGGCACGCCCCCGGCGCGGTGTGCCCACCCGAGGGGTGGCCCGCCGGCTCGCTGGGGGCCCCCTACCCTTTCAGGTCGACCGCGACTCGCCGGTGTACAGGCGCGTGCGCTGGTAGCGCTGCACCACCACGCGCAGCACCACCTTGAGGATGGCCGCCACCGGCACCGCCAGGAGGATGCCGACGAAGCCGAACAGCTCACCGAAGGCCAGGATGGCGATGATGACCGCCACGGGCGCCAGGCCCACCTTCTCGCCCACGATGCGCGGGGTGATGACGAACCCCTCCAGCATCTGGCCGATGATGAACGTGCCCGCCACCACACCAATCTGCCAGGGCCCCTGCCACGACAGCATCAATCCCACCAGGGACAGCAGGATGCCCACGCCCGTGCCCAGGTACGGCACCATGTTGCCGAAGCCGGCGATGACGCCGATGACGATGGCCATGTCGATGCGGCCGATGGACAGGCCCGCCGCGTAGATGACCGACAGCAGCGCGCCCACCGTCAGCTGCCCGCGCACGAAGGCCGAGAGCACCTCGTCGACCTCCGCGAAGCGGCGCGCCACCAGTGCCACCGAGCGACGAGGGAGCAGGTCCTTCACCCGCCCCATCAACCGGGGGTAGTCCTGGAGGAAGAAGAACGCCAGCACCGGCACCACGGCGAGGCCCAGCAACGTCACCACGAAGCGCGCCGTGTTGCCGGCGAAGGCCGCCACGATTCGCGCCGCTGCGGGCCCCGCGCTCTGCACCAGGTCGGAGGCCTGCTGCCCCAGCTCCGTCGTGCGCTGACGGATGAGGTCCGGCAACGAGGCGCCGACCAGCGCCTCCACGCGCGGCACCACCTGCGTGCTCGCTCGCGAGAAGAAGTCCGGGAGCTTCAGCGCCTCGTCGCGGAACACGGGGATGAGGTAGAGCACCGCGCCCACGAGGAGCAGCGTCCCGGCGACGAAGACCAGCGTCGTCCCCAGGGTCCGCTCGATTCCGCGGCGCTCCAGGGACGTCACCATCGGGTTGAAGATGTAGGCGCCGGACAGCGCCAGCAGCACGGGCACCGCCACGCCACCGAACACCGCGAGCAGCGCGAACACGAGCCCCAGCGACCCCACCATCACCGCCGACCACCACAGGTCGATGCGGCGCGCCTCGGCCTCCGTCAGCTCGACGTCAGGCACGGGCTCGACGGCGACGGGCGCGGCGAGCTCCTCCATCTTCACCGAGTGAAGCACGGGCGGCACCGGCGCACGGCTGATGGACCCAGGGCTGCTCTTCTTGTTGCGCCGTCCGATGACCCACGCTCCTCCGCGAAGCACTCGCGGACTCCGGCTCCTTACAAGCCGCCATGTCACGACCCGAAAGCGCGCAGCCTAGCTTGCAGGCCCCTCCTGGACGAAGGACCCACCTCGGTTCGCGCACTCGCAGCCCTGAATACCTCGGCGAGCGAACGCCCGGTGCGCCCATTGCCCCCGCTTCCGAGCAAGCACCACCGAAGCCCAATACCCCTCAGGGCGTCCCTTCCGCGGGAGGCGCGGACTCCGTGGCTCGCAGCGTGACGTTCAGCCGCGCCCGCGCGCCACTGGGCTCGTAGTACGTCGTGTACGGCCAGTACCCGTGCTTCTTCACCTCAATCTGATGCAGCCCGACACCCAGATTGAGCCCCCGGGGATTGCCCGCGTAGTCGCTGCACACGCCCTGGAGCACGCCGTCCAGATACACCTCGGCGTCCTCGGGCACGCAGCGCAGCGACACATCCCCGCTGGTGGGCTTCGCGCCCGCCATCAACTCGCGCGCCTTCGCCACGGAGTCGGGCTCCTTGCGCCCACACCCCGACAGCACGCCCACCACCAACCACGCACTCCACCCAGCCACGAGACGGCGTCGCACCCCGTCACCCACTCTTCCCCGCGCAGTCGCGCCGCGAATCCATGTCCGGGTCACTGCGTGACGATGACGACCCGGCCCTCGGCGAGGAAGCGCGCGTCGACCTCGCCCAGCGTCTTCACGTCCTCCGACGCGAGCACCAGGTCCGAGCCCTTCAGCCCCGTCGCCTTCACCACCATCGGCTTCTCGCCCACGAGCGCGGCCTTCTTCGCCGCATCCAGGCTCCGGAACCACGCGGCGACACCCGTCGATTCCCGCACCTCGCTCGCCAACGCACCCGCGCCGTAGAGCGCCTTGCCCGCCGCGTCCAGCAACCTGGGCGCGAGCACCGGCTTCACCCCGAGCCCTCGCGCATCCACCACCAGGCCCGTGTACTTCTTCGCGCCCTCGCGGTTGAAGACGATGACGGACTCCGGTCCGCGGTCCACCAGCGCGGAGGTGATCGCCGCCAGCGGCACCTCCACGTCCAGCTCCACGCCACTGTCCGAATAGAAACGCTTCGCGACCACCTTGAACCCGTTCACGGCCGCTTCCACCCGGCCGCGCACGTCGTCGCGCGCCATCTCGTCGCCGACGCTCCGGTCCGCCCGCAGCTGCAGCGCGCGCACCTGCTCGAGCAGGTTCCGGGATGCGACCTGCCGCGCCACCCGCTCGGCCCCGAGCCTCGCCTGAGAGGGATTCGCGGCCTTCAGGTCCGGAGCACCCGCTCCCGTCGCCCGGAGCACCTGCCCCTCCCAGTTCACACCCACATTCCCCACCGGACGGACAACCTCCACGGTGGGAGCGGGCTTCACCGCCTTGCCCTGGGCCGATGCCACCATCGGCACCACCAGCCATACCGCCCATCGTGCTCGGCTCACGGGAGCTCCTCCTGTCCTCACCCGGTACCTTGGGGAGTCCCAGGGCAGAATGGCAACCCATTCAACGAGCCCCCCTCGAAGGATGTCAAGGCAACCCCCGAGGCCCGACAGCGCGGCGCGTCAGTTCTCGCTGCCCGCGCGGCCGTGACGGTCGACGTACGCGTCGATCATCTTCCGGTGCCGCTCGGTGAGCAGCGTGAAGCGCACACCCGAGTGCTCGCGCTTGGCGGTGGACAGCTCCACCCACTCGCGCACCACCTCGCCCTCCGCGTAGATGATCTCCTCCGAGCCCGGCAGCTGGAACTGGAGACCCACGCGCTTGGCGTCGTGCTGGGGCTCGATCAACCGGGCCAGACTCACACCCTCCGGGCTGATGTCCGCGGCCCGCGACATGTACGGCACGCCGCCCATGTACTTGTTCAGGTAGATGTCGAGGGGCGCCCGCTTCGACTTACGCTTGTCGCTCATCGCTCCAGCTCCTTCGCTGCGTGCAACAGGTTGCTCCGGGGTTGAAGCAACCTGGACGCAGGGTAGAGGCACGAGCGTGTCGCGCAAGAAAACGACCCTTTCGCGACTCCCAGTTCGTGCTGGGCGCGGACGCTCGGGCCCTATATTCCAGTGCCCATGAGGAAAGGTGGAACCATGCGAACGATGAGGATGGCAACGCTCGCCCTGGTGCTCGGCGCCACGGGTGCGCACGCGCAAGGCGGTGCTCCCGCGAAGAAGGCCGAGCCCGCCGCGAAGGCTCCGGCGGCCGCGGCCGTGGACCCCAGCGAGCTGACCGAGGACCAGCAGACCATCTACGCGCTGGGCGCCAGCGTGGGGAAGGACCTGTCCCTCTTCGCGCTCACCCCGGAGGAGGTGCAGATCCTCCAGCGCGGCATGACGGACGCCATGGCCGGCACGGTCACCATCGAGCCCAAGGAGTTCGCGCCGAAGATTCAGGCCTTCGCGAAGTCGCGTCAGGCGCAGGCCGGCAACGCGGCTTTGGTGCGCGCGGCCAGGGAGCCCGGCGCGGTGAAGCTGCCCTCCGGCGTCATCTACCGTGAGACGCAGGCGGGCACGGGCAAGAGCCCGCGCGCCACCGACACCGTCAAGGTCCACTACGAGGGCCGGCTCGTGGACGGCGCCATCTTCGACACGTCCGCCAAGCGCGGCATCCCCGTCGAGTTCCCCCTCAACGGCGTCATCCCCTGCTGGACGCAGGGCGTGTCGCGCATGAAGGTCGGTGGCAAGGCGAAGCTCACCTGCCCCGGAGACACCGCGTACGGCGAGCGTCCGCCCTCCGGCTCGCGCATCCCTCCCAACGCCGTCCTCACCTTCGACGTGGAGCTGGTCGCCATCCCCGGCGACACCCGTCAGTAGTCAGCGCCTCACTTCACCCGTCGCAGCCAGAAGCTCCCGGGCCAGTCCTCGGGAGCCCCCCGGTACGACGGGAACGCCTGACGCAACCGCTCCGGATGCGTCAGGTGCATGAAGCTGCTGCCCCAGAGCACCTCGAAGCTGTCGTTGAAGCTCAGGAACGCCTGCAGCAGGTACTGCTCCGTCCAGAAGCGCCGGTGCTCCAGCACCCACGCGCGCGGGTACTCCGCCGGCAGGAAGATGTCGTGGACGTGCACCACCACGCCCTTCTTCAGCCGAGGCAGCAGCTCCAGGAACTCCACCTGGACGTCACTGCCCACCTTCAACACGTGGCTGGAGTCGATGAAGAGGATGTCGTTCTCCTCCAGCCGCTCCACCTCCGAGTACGGGATGTCCTGCGCCTTCAGCGGCTCCAGGCGCGTCAGGCCCGGGAAGCCCGCGCGCAGCACCTCGCTCGGATAGGGCTCGAAGGCCACCAGCTCACACGCGGGCGCGCCCTCCCCTTCGTTCTTCCGGCACGCCTGGGCGGACAGGCGCGTGGACCAGCCGGAGCCGATCTCGAACAGCCTGCGCGGCCGCAGCTCGCGCACCAGCCCGTAGGCCACCTCCGCGTCCACCGTCCCGAACTCGCTGTTGCCCAGGTGGTAGACGTGCGGCTCGTCCGTCGCGGACCTCGGGAACGCCTGGTACTCGTCGCGGTACTTCGATGACAGACGCTCGAGCAGCGCGAGCTGGCTCGACTCGCGCAGGTCGATTCCCACCATCTTCGAGCGCGTGCCCCACAGCGCCTCGGGCAGCGAGCCCGTGTCGGGGATGGGTTGATAGAAGTGGTTCGGCGTGACGTGGTAGCCGCCACGCTCGTAGACCTGGAACAGCCTCGGGTCGTCGAGCAACCCGAGCCGCCGGCTTCCCTTCACCAACCCCTGGGCCAACAGCTCCTTGATGCGACGCTTGATGGGCATGAGCGACGCCGAGCCTACCCTACGGCCGCGCCTTCAGCGCCGCCTCTGTCGCGCGCAGCAAGGGTTCCGCGCTCACCGGCGCCCCCGTCGCGTGCGTCATCCACAGGTCCGGTGTCACCGAGCCGTACGTCGCCATCCGCTCGAACTCCGCGCCCAGCAGCCCCTTGCGCGACAGGTGCTCTTCAATCTGGAACGCGATGAGGTGCCCCAGCGGATAGTCCGGCAGGTACAGCGGGTAGCTGATCATGTGGCTGTAGACGGCCAGCAGCGTGGTGTCCTCTCCACCCAGCACCGGCGCGAAGTAGCGATTCCACACGTCGCGGGAGATGGACACCACCGCGTCCCGCAGCTGCGCGGGCGTGGCCTCCGGGTTCGCGTACAGCCAATGCCACACGGCCATGTCCACCATCGCGATGCCCGAGCGCTCCCACGTCTGCCAGAAATCGCCGAGCACCCGCTCCCGCTCGCTCTCCGCGGTGGGCTTGCCCTGCCCCAACAGCTCCAAATCGCGCGCCTGGAACACGAAGGCCAGCGCCTCCGTGAAGGCGTTGTTGGGCACGCCCGTGAGCAGCGTGTGGTCCACGCCGTAGAGCCCGAAGGTCTGCTCCACGTTGTGCCCCAGCTCGTGCACCGCGATGTTGTAGCCCTTGTAGTCCATGCCTCCCTTCTCCACGCGCGTCCGCAGCCGGGCGAAGTCACCCCGCCGGAGCGCCTGCTGTGCATGGCCCGCCCCACGCGAGGCGTCCACGCGGATGCGCGCCGCGAGCCAGTCCGCCTTCTCCGCGCTGAAGCCCATGCCCTGGAGGATGCGCGGCAGGTCCTTCGCGAACGCCTCCGCCGTCGGATAGCGCTTGCGCGTCAGCGCATCCAGCTCCGACTCCGGCCGCTTCGCCCCCGGCTTGAAGCCCGCGTACCAGACGTCCTGCGGCTCCAGCTTCCGCCCCAGTCGGGATTGGATCTCCGCCGCCACCCGGGGCACCAGCGGTGACTCCAGCACCTGCGTCAGCAGCGCCTTCACCCGCGCCTCGGGCAGCTCGCGTCCCAGCTCGAACGCCCGGGCGATGCGCGTGGGCGCGACCGGCACATACGCGTCCACCTTCCGCTCCGCCCGGAAGATGGCGAGCATCCGCGCATAGCGCACGTCCGCCTCCCGCGTGGCGTCCGCGCGGGCCTCGCGCGGGGGCGCGTCCGCCTCCACCGTCTGGGGCGGCGCCACCGTGACGGCGTTGGTGAACGGGTTCCAGTCCAGCCTCGGGTTGTCGATGACCGCGGCCGGAATCGTCTGGGTGATGATGCGCTCCATCACCTGCACGATGGTCCGCTGCTTCTCGCGCCCGCGCGGGTCCGCGTAGTCCGCCTTCAGCTCGTCGCGCAGGTTCCAGTGGCTGATGAGGCGCAGGCCCTTGGGGAAGAGCCGCTCGCCGCGCTCGTCCACCAGGTGGTGCATCCACACGTTGTACTCGGCGATGTACAGGTTCGCCGCCGCCACCTCGCGCGAGGACTCCTGCCGCACGTCCGCGGGGATGCGCATGCTGAAGCGCCCCGCCAGCCGCGCCTCGGCCCACTGCCGGCGCGTCCACGTCGCGCCCTGACGCGTGCGCTCCTCCAGCGTCGTCAGCGGGAAGTTGAGCAACACCACGAAGCCGACCTTCGCGCGGAACAGGTCCTCCGTCACATGCGAGGACGGGTCATACGACGCGACCAGCGGCTCCACCGGCAAGAGCGGCCCCAGGTCCAGGTCCGTGTACCACTGCGTCTCTCGCCCCAGCTCCAGCATGTGCCCGTCCAGCTGCTCGAACAGGCGCTCCAGCCGGGCGAACGTCGCGTCCAGCACCTGGGGGTCCGACACGAACTGCTCTCGCGCGAAGGCGCCCAGGTCCCCGTCCTCGGCGCGCCACAGCAGGGCCACCTGCGCCACGCCGCGTTCGATGCGCGCGCGCTGCGCCTCGCCGTGCTTCGCGACCAGCTCCGCCGTCACCTGGGCCAGCACGTCGGACGTGGGCTTCATCGCGGGGCCTTCCGCGGCGGGCCGCACATCCACCGCGGAGGCGGGCGTCGGCGTGGGGGACGTCGTGGAGCACCCCAGCATCATCACCAGGGGCCAGGCACGCAGCGGGGACACCCAACGCGGCTTCGACCAGGACATGGACCGCTCCGAAAAAGCACGAAGGGCCCGACCCTTGGCAGGCCGGACCCTCATGATGCATCCAGGAAGTCGTTACGAACGACGCCGGGAATCAGGCCGCGCGGACGTTCTGCGCCTGAAGACCCTTGGGGCCGCGGGCGACCTCGAACTCCACCTTCTGCCCCTCCTGGAGGGTGCGGAAGCCATCCATGTTGATGGCGGTGTGGTGGCAGAACACGTCCTCACCACCGCCGTCCTGGGTGATGAAGCCAAAGCCCTTCGCATCGTTGAACCACTTCACGGTACCAGTAGCCATTTGCTTTCTTCTTCTTTCGTCACGGACGCGAAAATCCGCCGTCCGGTCCTACCGAGCGAACTCTAACGGACCCCGAGAATCTATGCGGCCTTTCCCCGGGAAGTCCACCAGGGACCTTCACCATCCGCACTTCTGGCCCTTGTTCTGGGTCTTCAGCCACTGACGCAAGGGGCTGAAATAATCCAGCAACGGCGTTGCATCCATGCGGCGAGTCCCAGTGACGACCTGGAGCGCATCCGGCCAGGGCTTGCTGGCGCCGAGCTCCAGCATCGCCTGGAGGCGCTTTCCGGCCTCCTTGTTCCCGTAGATGGAGCACTCGTGGAGGGGGCCCTTGTAGCCGGAGGCCTCGCACAGGGCCTTGTGGAACTGGAACTGGAGGATGCGGGCCAGGAAGTAGCGGGTGTAGGGGACGTTGGCGGGGACGTGGTACTTGGCGCCCGCGTCGAAGTCCTGCTCGGAGCGGGCCACCGGCGCGGCCACGCCCTGGTACTTCTGGCGCAGGGTCCACCAGGACTTGTTGTAGTCCGCCGGCTTCACGCGGCCGGAGAAGACCTCCCAGCGCCACTGGTCCACGAGCAGGCCGAAGGGCAGGAACGCCACCTTCTCCAGCGCGTCCTTGAGCTGGAGGTTGATGAGGTTCTTGTCGTTCTTCGCCACCTCCTTGAGCAGGCCGACCTGCTGGAGGTACGCGGGGGTGATCGACAGCGTCAGCGCGTCGCCGATGGCCTCGTGGAAGCCGTCGTTGGCGCCGGCCTGATAGAGCACGGGCAGGTTGTAGTAGTACGTGTAGTAGTAGTTGTGGCCCAGCTCGTGGTGGATGGTGACCAGGTCCTCCTCGGTGGGCTTGATGCACATCTTGATGCGCAGGTCGTTCTCGTACGTCACGTCCCACGCGCTGGCGTGGCAGACGACGTCGCGATCCCTGGGCTTGGTGAACTGCGAGCGCTCGAAGAAGGTCTCCGGCAGCGGCTTGAGGCCGAGCGAGGTGAAGAACTTCTCTCCCAGGCGCACCATCTTCAGCGCGTCGTAGCTCTGCGCCTTCAGCGCGGCGTCCACGTCCAGGCTGGCCTGACCGGGGAACGGCTCCACCAGGGGGTAGATGTTGTTCCACTCCTGCGCCCACATGTTGCCCAGCAGGTGCGCCGGAATGGGCTTGCCCGCGGGCACCTTGTCCGCGCCGTACTGCTTGGCCAGCCGCCCGCGCACATAGCAGTGCAGGTCGTCATACAGGGGCTTCACCTGGCCCCACAGGCGCTGGGCCTCCTTCTCGAACTCCGCGGGCTGCATGTCGTAGCCGGAGCGCCACAGCGTGCCCAGGTCGTTGAAGCCGATGTCCTTGGCGCCGTCGTTGGAGATGGTGACCAGGTTCTCGTACAGCGGGCGCATGGGCCGGGAGATGGAGTGCCAGCCCTGCCACGCGTCGAGCAGCGCGGCGTAGTCGCGGCTCTCCGCCATGACGTCGGAGAGCTCCTCCAGGTCGCGGCACTTGCCCTTGCCGTCGGCGCCGCAGTACTTGCCCTTGCCGTAGAGGCCCTCGAGCTTGGCGGCCGTGGTGGCCAGCTCCGCGCGCTTCTTCGCGTCCGACGGCGCGGGCAGCGCCTGGGACACGCGCAGCAGGTGCAGCATGCGCGCGGTGTCCGCGTCGAGCTTCAGCCCGTCGAAGCGGCGCGAGTCCTTGATGGCGCCGTTGACGTAGCCGAGCACCTCCTCGTTCACGTAGGCGGCGTTCCGCTCGGTGTCGTCGGTGATGTACGTGGACTTGATCCACTCGGCGGTGGCCTGCTTCGTCCACAGGCGCTTGAGGTCCGCGTTCACCTTCTCGGCGAACTGCTTCGCCTCTTCGGGCGTGGCCTTGGCGGCGGGCGTCTGGGCGAGGCCAGGGGCGGCGGTCAGCGCCAGGGCCGCGAGGGCCGAGCGCAGCAACGACTGCGTGAGTCGGGTCCGGTTCATGGACGCGGACCGTAGAGGAACCGCCGCCCGAAGACATCCAAGAAAACAATGTCTACGGCGCCGGCGCGCCCGCCCCACCGCGTCGGCCTCGGCGTTCGTTCGCAAGCTGACGCAATGCGAAAACCGCGACGTCCTTCTCCTTCGCCTCCAGCATCAGGTCCGCCGGCACGGGCAGCGCGGCCACCATCTTCCGGAAATCCGCCGGGTCCACCCGGTCCGAGTGGGCCCCGGCCCGTGCTTGGGGACGCTGGCTGGCCAGGTGGAACTTGGGCCGCAGGTCCAGCGCCGTCCAGGTCGACGCGGCCTCGCGCAAGAGCTCCTTCAATGACATCACAGGCGTCGAGGCGAGGACCGCGTTGTGGAGGTTGTCTCCCACCATCGGGACGCCGTGCTCACGCGCGAGGGGCAGGACCTCGCGCGCGCTCCACACCTTGTCGTCGTGCTCGATGGTGAGCCGCTCGCGCAGCGACTCGGGCATCTCGTCCAGGAAGCGGTGTGCGGCGACCAGCGCCTCCTCGCGGGTCGGCGCGGCGCCGCCGACGTGGAGCACCACGCGCGACTCGGGCCCGGCCTCCAGCAAATCCAACACGCGCGCGCTGTAGCGCAGCTCCGCCAGCGAGGCCTCACGAACCCGCGCGTGCCGGGAGGACAGCGAGGCTCCCGCGGGCGAGGGATGCATCGACAGCCGTTGATGCGAGCGGCGCGCAAGGCGGGCCAGGTGCTCGAAGTCCCGGCCGAAGGTCTTCCACCACGTGAGCGTGTTCACCGGATGCGAGCCGAATGGAACGAGCGAGGAGCCGATGCGGAACACCTCGATGCCTCGCGAGGCGTTGAACTCGAGCAGGCGCTGGAGTTCTTCGAGGTTCATGGCGATGAGAGACTCCAGGCGTTGAGGCGTGGCGCCCGCCAGGCGGCACGTGTGTCCCGCGCTCACGCCCAGCGTCAGGCTCTGCGCGACATAGCCAAGTCGATAGGAGTCGAAGGCTTCCATCACCTGGGACAAGCTCGCCACGAACGGGCCCACGCACAGCGGGCCACCAGCCCCACTCGGGCACGCTCGTGGAGCAGGCGGGCCCCCGGGCCGCTCCTTCTGCTGTCAGGGGTTGGCGTTACAGCTTGAAGGCATGTTGCTCGGTCACACGAAGGACCCCGCCTGGCCCGCGTCCGAGGATGCGCTCGCCGAGGCCCGACTCTTCATCCAAGCCCAGCGCGGCAAGCGCGTGCTGGTGGCGCCCCACTCGGACGCGGATGGGCTGGCGTCCGGCGTGCTGATGGTGCGCGCGCTCGAGGCCGTGGGCGCCCGCGTCGCCGTCCGCGTGCCCGGGAAGGGAGAGCATGCCCACTCGCCCGGCTTCCTGGAGCGGCTGCGCGCGACGAAGCCCGACGCGCTCGTCGTCCTCGACATGGGCAGCCGGCCCGCGCCGCTGCTGCCCTCCGTCCCCACCCTCATCGTGGACCACCACGCGGCGGAGTCCTTTCCTCCCGAGGCGCGGGTCGTTACCGCGGATGGCCATGAACCCATCGCGAGCAGCAGCCTGCTCACCTACGTGCTGGTGTCGCCGCTCGTCGTGCCGGGGCCGCTGGAGTGGCTCGCGGTGCTCGGCACCGTGGGGGACCTGGGCACGGACGCCCCCATGCCGTTCCTCAAGGACGCGCTCAGACGCGCGAACCGCAAGGCGGTGACGGAGACGGTGTCCCTCATCAACGCGGCCCGACGCTCGGCCCGCTTCGCCGCGCCCCGGGCCCTGGAGGTCCTGCTGCGCGCGGGGGCCGCGAAGGACATCTCCGAAGGACGCGTGCCCGGCGTGGACGAGCTGCGGGACTGCCGCGTGGAGGTGCGCCGCGAGGTCGAACGGTGTGCTCGCACACCGCCCCGTGTCGCCTCGCGCGTGGCGCTGCTCCTGTTCAGCTCGGAGGCGCAGATACATCCGCTGGTGGCCGTGCGGTGGACGCAGCGGCTGCCCGAGCACATCGTCATCGCGGCCAACACGGGCTATCTGCCCGGCCGGGTGAATTTCGCGATGCGCAGCCATGCGCCCATCGACCTGAGGGCCTTCATCCAGGGACTGGGCCTGCCGCCAATGGGTGAGGAACTGGGCCACGGCCATGCTCGCGCCACGGGAGGAAGCGTGAGCCAGTCCGACTTCCTCCGCTTCGCCGAGGCCGTGGGGCTGCCAGGGCTGCGCGCACAGGACGTGGAGCGTCGCGGCGCGTTCCCCGGCTGATGCGGTATGACGGGGGCGTGCACGCCCAACGCCTCCTCACCCTCCCCTCGCTGCTCGCGCTCCTGTCCCTGTCCGCCTGCGACGCCTCGGACGCGGCGCCCGGCGGCTGCGGCCAGTTCAGCTTCCCCCTCTCCACGCAGACGTCCTCCGGGCACCTCGCCGCCTGCGACAGCGCCGCTTGCGGCAACGGGGAGAACCCTCCGAACTCCGGTCCGCACTGCGCCAGCGTGGCCCGCTGTGGCATCTACGACGAGCCCGTGTCGCGCTGCCTGTACGTCCACAACCTGGAGCACGGGCACGCGGTGTTCCTCTACAACTGCCCGGACGGCTGTCCCGATGAGGTGGCGAAGCTGGAGGCCGCGGCGGCCACCGTGCCCATCGGCGCCAACGGCGTGCGCCGCGCGCTCATCGCGCAGGACCCGCGACTGCCCAACCGCGTGGCCGCGATGCTGTGGCGGCGCACGTATCTGGCTGACGCCGCGGACCCGGAAGCGCTCCGCTGCCTGCTCGCATTCCAGGACACGGACGCGCCCGAGCCGGGCCTCGCCTGCCCCGGCCCGTGACACCGAGGGGCTGAGGGCTCGGGCGTGTAGCAAGCAACGAGGCCCCGGGTGCGGGCAACCGGCGTGGCGACCGCACGCCGTTTGTATTCAGGGGCATGAGAACAACGCTCCAAAGAACCGTCGCCGTGCTGGCGCTGGCCTGCACGACCCTGGCTGTGTCGTCCGCGTTCGCTCAAGCCTCACCGCCCGGAGTGAAGGGCCCCGTGCCCACGGGCCTCCCCAATCGCCTGTCCATCGGCCTGTTCGAGGAAGCGGGCCAGAACTGGATGCGTGACAGCGGCGTCCCCTGGGACGTGCGCTACCGCTACCTCACCAAGGGCTGGGTGGACAACTGGGGCTGGGGCCCGCGCGATGGCGCGTGGGCGAAGACCTTCCTCACCGAGTCCAACACCCAGGGCTTCATCCCCGCGCCCGTCTTCTACCAGCTCTTCGCGGAGCCGGGCGGCGGCGAGGCCGAGTCCCTGACGAAGGTGCAGAACATCGACACCATGCGGGGGTACTTCGGTGACTTCAAGATCCTCCTCCAGCGCGCGAAGGAGTACGGCAGGCCGGTGCTGATTCCCATCGAGCCGGACGCGGTGGGCCTGCTCCAGTTCTACACGAGCTCCAACCCCAACACGTACGCCGCCGTCGCGGCGACGGGCATGCCGGAGCTCGCGGGCCTGCCCAACACCGTCGCGGGCTGGGGGCTCGCCTTCCTCCAGTTGCGCAAGGCCGTGGGCGCGAACAACGTCATCCTCGGCCTCCACATCTCCTCGTGGGCCAGCGGCAAGGACATCTCCTGCTGCTCCATCAGCGATCCGCTCCAGCCGGAGGTGGACAAGGTGGTCAACTTCCTCAAGCCCCTGGGCCTGGGCGCCAACAGCACCGGCGCGACGTATGACGTGCTCGTCGGAGACCCGCTGGACCGCGACGCGGACTTCTACAAGCTCACCCGGGGACAGGACGTGTGGTGGGACACGAACGACAACGCCGTCATCGCCTCGCGCTCGTTCAATCGCTATCACCAGTGGCTCACGCTGATGAACCAGACGTCCGGCAAGCGCTGGGTGCTCTGGCAGATTCCGCTCGGCAACTCGCTGCACCGCAACATCCACAACGACGGCACCCCTCGCGCCGGCTACCGGGACAACCGCACCGAGTACTTCTTCGGACCGGCCGGAGACGCGCACCGGCGCAAGTTCGCCAACGCGGGTGTCATCGCGCTGCTCTTCGGCGCGGGCGCGGGCGGACAGAGCTCGTACACCAATGACCTGGGCGCGAACGGACAGCCCTATCTCAAGAGCAACGCGTCGCCCTTCCTGACCGCCGGTGGACTGACGCTCCCGGCCACGGGCACCACCCTGCCCGTCCCGGGCACCGGCACGGACGGCGGTACAGGCGGCACCGACGCGGGGGTTCCGGATGCCGGAGGCCCGCGAGATGCGGGTTCGGGCGGCACCGACGCGGGGACACCCGACGCGGGCTCCGGCGGGGGCACGGGGCGCGGGTATGGCTTCGAGTCCGGCACCGAGGGCTGGTCGGCCACGGGCGCGCCGCTCAAGGCCGCCACGTCCACCACCACCCGGCCCCAGGCAGGCACGCGCTCGCTCGCGATTCCGTTCAGTGGAACGGCGGGCACGGGCGTCGTGTCCGTGATGACGGCCACCGTGCCTCGAGCGGGCGTGGTGACGATGCGCCTGTGGGTTCCCGCCGGGAGCAAGCTCACCGCCGTCCAGCCGTTCGCGCTGGAGGGCACCACGAGCAACTGGCGCTACACGGGCAAGTGGACCGCCGCGAGCAGCCTCCAGGCGGGAACCTGGAACACGCTGACCATTCCCCTGCCCTCGGACAGCACCACGCCGCTGTACCAGTTGGGCGTCGAGCTCATCACCAACGCAGGGTGGACGGGCACCGTGCACCTGGACACCGTGGCCTGGTAGCACTTCACGCATGACGGCTCCGGCGCTCGTTCGAGTGCCGGAGCCGTGTCGTTCCCATCCGGACTCAGTCGTCCAGGCCGAGCTCGCGGTTGTCCAGGGCGGTGCCCCGGGCGGTCTCGTAGATGGTCGCCAGCAACGGATTGGAGATGGCCTCTCCGAAGAGCAGGTGGAAGGGAATCGCATCCTTCGGGTCATCCGGATGCTCCTTCAGCGCGTCGGTGACCCATTCCTGGATCTGGTCGAGCGTGAGGTCTCGCACGCTCCCAATCACGGGGAGCGACACATCCGGAAGCAGGTCCTTGGCCTTGAAGATCAACCCCACCAGGCCCTCGGTGGCCTCGTTGCGCGCGTCCAGCTCCTCGACGGCGAGCATGAAGCCACCCTCGATGGCGCCCACGAGGCTGCCCATGGCCCGGGCCAGCCGCTGAGCGTCCTGGGAGGGAGGATTGGCGGTCGCCTCGGTCTCCAGCCGCTTCTGCATCTCCCCCAGCTTCCGCACCACGAACGTGTGCAGGGCATCCTGTCCCTCGAATGAGGGGTCGGTGAAGAGCGTCCTCGTGAAGAACTCGGCGAGCTTCCCGGCGCTCTGGCTGCTGATGGCTCCCGAGGAATCCGCCACGGACGCGAGGATGGCATCCGCGTTGCTCGTGAAGAACCGGGCCGCCGCGGCGCGGGACGCCTCGTTCTCCCCCAGGTACGGGATGCTGTCCATGAACACCTGGAGGGACTGAGGCGTGGGCGGCTGGATGGCGCCGGCCGCGTCCAGGAGCTTGCCGAGCGCCTCGTACGAGCCCGTCCCCATGCGCGCGATGGGCTCCTCCAGGTTCTTCAACATCAGCGAGACGACCTCCGGGTTGCGCTCGAGGAACTTCTGGAGTTCGTCTGGCGGAAGGCTCGCGAGGGCCGTGGCGATGGCCACAGCTCGCGCGGGGTCCTCCACGTTCTCGGCCTGCATGATCTCCAGCTCGCGCTCCACGTAGGCGTTGATGAGGTCCGGGTTCCCCGTCCCGGCGATGATCTTCGCCAACACCTCGTGGGACTCGCCGCTCCAGGTCCCGTTCCCGTAGGAGCCGACCGCCTCCTTCAGCTCCTCGAGCGTGACATCTCCCCGCCGGTAGGCCTCGTCCAGCGCGTCCGAGAGGAGCTGCTGGTCCTCGGGGCTCAGGTCATCCGCGTTGTCGAGGATGTTCCCCACCGTGGGGCCGTAATCGAAGAGCATGTCCATGAACGCCGCCTGCTCCGCGGGGTCCGGATGCGCCCTCAGCCACTCCGCGATGGCCTCCGGGTTCGCGCTCCCCGTCGCCTCCTCGATGGCCCGCCGCGCCTGCGCCTCCTCCGCGGGCGTCAGCACCGGGACGGGACACGAATCCTCCTGCTTCGCGAGCGCCGTGGGATTGCCGAGGCTCGCCAGCGAACGCTCGCTCAGCCGCGCCCCCTGAAAGGCATCCACCACGCCCTTCTGGCGCGCCCGCTCCACGACGCTGTTCCCGGAGAGCGTCCGGACCATCACGGACGACGGCTCCTCTTTCTTCTGGGTGTTCCCGACGTGCGGGCGTGGCTTGCCATCGATGCGGGCGGTCATGAGCAGACCTCTCTCGGGCTCTTGAAGGAAATGACTGACAATCCAGTTGTCTGTCTGGCCCGCGAGTTTGTTGCCTCGGCCCGCATGACGCGGCCCGCCGCGAGCCCCGCCATGAGCCAGGTCGCCCCTGGAAATCAAAGACAAGCATCACACGCACCCGCCGCCCGCAATGAAGCCCGCCACGGCTCGAATCAAAGCCAGAACATACCCATGCAAACAAACACATCCATTCCTAACCTGGGGTCATGACGACCGAACCGATGAAGCGATTGAGTGGCTATGACGTGCTCCTGTCCGCACTGCGCGCCTGGGGCGTCACGACCTGCACCGGTGTCACGGGGGGCGGGCTCCTGCACTTCCTCCAGAACCTGGATGCCCATCCGGGACGACAGGAGGCGCGTCGCGCCGAGGAGTCTCCGTTGTTCTTCACGTTGGGCGAGTACGCCGCGGGCTTCACGCCGCTGGGGAGCTACCTCGCCACGGGAGAGCTGGGGTGCTGCGTCGCCACCACGGGCGCGGCGACCAAGTTGCTCTCCTGCGGCCTGAGCGACGCCAAGCTGCATGACCTCCCAGCGGTCTTCCTGGTGCCCCTCTGCTCCACGAAGAGCCAGGGGCTCAGCCCGCTCCAGGACACCTCCTCGCTCGGCAACAACATCGTGTCCCAGCTCCAGGCGGAGCTCCCGGGGGGCGTGTTCGTGCTCGACCAGCCCACCACCGTCGTCCCACAGCTCCGGCAGGCCCAGCACCGGCTCCAGCAATCCAAGCCCATCGTGCTCGTCATCGAGCCGACCCTCCTCAAGCTGCCTTCCAGCAAGGAGTCCTGCGCCTTCTCTCCGCTTCGTCCTCCCGAGCCGAAGCCCGAGGAGCTGCGCCGCTTCGTCACGATGTTCCACGCCGCGGCGGAGGGGCGACGCGTCGTCGTCCTCGCCGGCGAGGAGCTGGCGCGCGTGCCCCGCGCACCGAAGCTCACCACGCGGCTGTGCGAGCAGCTCGGGGCCCCTCTCGTCTGGAGCATCAACGGCGCCAATGGCGTCGAACGCCAGAACCCCTGGGGCCATGGCTACATCTCCTTCGGAGGGAACGACGCGGCGATGGACGTCTGGAAGCGCCTGGGTGAGGACGATGTCCTCCTCGTGCTCGGAGCGTGCCCGGACGAGTACACCGTCAACCTCCAGCCCTATCCCGCGGGGAAGACCTTCGTCGTCACGTCCATCGAGCAGGGCTACGGCCAGGTCGACGGCAGCTTCGCCCACCGCGCGCGGCACGAGTTCCATCAGTGGGTGACGCCCCTGGACAGCGCCCTGCATGCGCTCGTCGAGCACCTGGAGCAGGTCCCGCCGCGCACCCGACGGGCCGCCGCCGCGCCCGCGAACCTCAACCACACGCCGCGAGCCCCACCCCGCCCCGGCTTCGTGGACCTGCGCCAGCTCTTCACCCGGCTGGACGACCGCTGGGCACCGGGGACCCTCGGCTTCGATGACGTCTGTCTTTCCTACAAGGACCGGCAATACGTCACCCAGCGGCCCCACCCGAACGCGCGCTTCTTCTCGCTCTATCGGGGCTCGGCCATGGGCAACGTGCTGGGCCTGTGCATCGGCGCGCGACTGGCCAGCCCCGACAGCCACGTCGTCGGCTTCACCGGGGATGGTTGCTTCCGGCTCTTCGCGGGCTGTCTGTCCGAGGCCAGCCACCTGGACCTGCTCCTGTTCGTGCTCGACAACGCCAGCTACGGCATCGTCGAGCAGGCCCTTCCCGACATCCTCCCCGGCCTCCAGGCCCCACGCCGCCATACCCAGCTCACCCCCATGGAGTTCGGCGACATCGCGCGCGCCTGTGGCTGGGTGGCGTTCGACCTGAAACCAGACCTCACCAACCTGGACGCCATCCTGGGCCTCCACCGTGCCCGCGCGGGCCAGTCCATCCTCGTGACAATCCCCGTCGACGCCGAACAGGTCCTCGGCCTCAACCCCCGCGCCGGCAATCTCTGACCACGCGCGCATCCCCGGAGCAATCCCGATGAAAGCCATCCACGAAGTGTTGCCAGTCCTGAAGATGCTCGACACCTCCTACCAGCGGCACTTCAGCAAGCCCCTGGGGGTCGGCTTCTGCCCTTCCTACATCGAGCACGCCTCCGACCCGACCCGCCTGGCGTGGGTCCATGCCGAGGCGCCCTTCCTGTTGTTGGCGCAGGACGCCCAGGCAGAGCCTGTCTTCTTCTACTCCAACGCCGCCGCGTCCCGGCAGTTCGGCTACTCCGCCGAGGAGTTCCTTCGGATGCCCGCTCGACTCAGCGCGCCGCCCGACGGCCAGAAGCAGCGCGCGGTCCTGGTTCAATCCGTCGAGGAGCGCGGCTTCTTGACGGGCTACTCCGGCATTCGCGTCACCCAGGGCGGAAAGCTGTTCCGCATCCGCGACTCAGAGCTGTGGCGGGTCGAGGACCCCCAGGGGACGCACCGGGGCATGGGCGCGCTCGTCTGGCCCGAGCCACTCTAAAGACTGTCCCTGCTCGGGGACAGGGCCCCACCTCCTCTGCTCCGCGCCCAGGGCTGTTCATCACTCGACACTCCTCACGCCCTCCAAGGCACACCCTCAGTGAAATACACAATATAAGGAACTCAGGGATTTCTGGCGCCATTCCCTGGCGTCGGACATCCCTCGTTCCAGACAGTCAGACACTGCCGAGGGAGCCAATCCATGCACCATGTCTTGAAGTCCGCCGTCTGTATTTCCGCGCTGCTGGCGGCGCCCGCCTGGGCGTTCAAGCCAGAAGCGCCCTCCGCGCCGGGCTCACTGGCGAGCCAGGCCTTCTTCAAGCCCGAGCTCACCATCCCCAGCGGACAGCTGTCGCTCGAGGAGGCACTGCCGAAGCTCAGCGGCGCGAGCGCCCGCGCATGGGATGACTTCTTCGCGCGCAATGGCCGCGGCTTCCAGGTCTACGTCGATGCCCAGACGGGCACGGCCGCCAACGTGATGGGCTCCATCCCCCTCATCCCGGGCACTGGCGTGGGCAACAAGCTCACGCTGGAGAGCGTGCGCCAGCAGCTCGGGCGCGGCGTCGCGCGGGTGGACGCCGCCGTCGTGGGGGACCTGGTCCTGCGCTTCGTCGACGCCAACCGGGCCGCGCTCGGCGTGGACGTGCTCCAGTTGGGAGAGCCCCGCGTCGAGCAGATCTCCGAGCACCTGTGGCAGGTCTCCATCCCCCAGCAGCTCAAGGGCATCCCCGTCCGCCATGGACGTCTGGCCGCCACCATCAGCCACGGCAACCTGGTGCTGATGGGCACCGAGTCCTGGGCCAACGTGGAGATCTCTCCCTTGCCGCTGCTGGCCGCCGAGCAGGCGATGATGGCGGGCTTCGAGCGCTTCGGCATCCATGAGAGCCCGCCGACGTTCTGGAAGCAGCCCACGCTCGAAATCGTCCCCGTGGCCCGCCAGGGCGCCGGCTTCGGCCAGGCCTATGGCCACCAGCTCGTGTGGAGCTACGGCTTCCAGCAGTCAGGGGCGCACAAGCGCTGGAAGGTCACCGTCGAGGCCACGCGAGGCGAGGTGCTGTCGCTCGAGGACGACAACCACTACTTCGACCAGAGCATCAAGGGCGGCGCCTTCCCGCTGACCAACACCGAGTCCTGCACCAGCACCGCGACGTGCGGGTTGAGCTTCGCCAACACGCCCATGCCCTGGGCCGACACCGGCTTTCCGGCGCCCGACGACTACACGGACAGCGCTGGCGTCTTCAACTACGTGGCGGGCACCACCACCACCACGCTCAACGGCAAGTACATCCGCATCCAGGACAACTGCGGCGCCGTCACCGCCTCCGCCCCGGGCACCATCGACCTGGGCGGCGTGACGACGCAGCACGACTGCGCCTCGCCGGGCTTCTCCCCGGGCAACACCTCCGCGTCGCGCAGCTCCTTCTACGAGCTGAACCGGATTGCCCAGATTGCCCGCGGCTGGCTGCCCACCAACGCGTGGCTCAACGGTCAGCTCACGTCCAACATGAACATCGTCAGCACCTGCAACGCCTTCTGGACCGGGTCCACGGTCAACTTCTTCCGCAGCGGCGGTGGGTGCCGGAACACGGGCGAGATCGCCGCCGTGTTCGACCACGAGTGGGGCCACGGCATGGACGACAACGACGTCGCCGGCACGCTGTCGAACTCCAGCGAGGCCTACGCGGACATCGCGGCCATCTACCGCCTGCCCACGTCGTGCCTGGGGCACGGCTTCTACCAGACCGTGGACCAGGGCTGCGGCATGACGCCGGACGGAACGGGCTACAACGTGAACGAGGCCCAGACGGGCGCGCCCTGGTGCGCCAGCCGCTGCTCGGGCGTGCGTGACGCGGACTGGGCCGCGCAGGCGCCCAACACGCCCGCCACGCCGCAGAACTTCGTCTGTGGCCGGTGCGGCGGCGGCGGTGGACCGTGCGGCAGGCAGGTCCACTGCGCGGCCTCTCCCGTCCGTCAGGCGGCGTGGGACCTGGTCGCTCGCGACCTGCGGGCCCCGCCCTTCAGCTACGACGCCAACACGGCCAACATCATGGGCAACAAGCTGTTCTACCAGGGCAGCGGCAACATCGGCACCTGGCACGCCTGTGACTGCACGCTCGGCACGTCGAGCGGCTGTGGCGCCACCAACGGCTACATGCAGTGGCTGGCGGCGGACGACGACAACGGCAACCTCACCGACGGCACGCCGCACATGTCCGCCATCCACGCCGCCTTCGCCCGCCACAACATCGCCTGCACCTCGCCGGCGCGCGTCAACGCGGGCTGCGCGGGCGGCCCCACCGCGGCGCCCACCCTCACGGTGACGCCCGGCGTCGGTCAGGCGAACCTGTCCTGGAGCGCGGTGGCCGGAGCCACCCAGTACTGGGTGATGAAGTCCGACGGCTTCGCCGCGTGCGGCTACGGCAAGGCGAAGGTCGCCACCATCACCGGCACCACGTACACGGACACGGAGGTGATGGCGGGGCGCCAGCACTGCTACTCCATCGTCCCCGCCAGCAGCAACGCCTGCTACGCGCCCGCCAGCACCTGCACCTGCACCACGCCGACCTGATTCCAGCCGGCGGGTCCCGGCGCGGCCCCACGTGCGGAGCCGCGCCGGTGCTTCAAGCCCGGCTCACGGGTTGTAGACGAACGTCACCGAGGAGTTGCACGGCTGGGTGCCGTTCACGATGTCCGTCAGGGTGATGTCGCCGAACGGAGACACCGTGGACTTGGGGAAGCCCGTGCCGCCCCACGGCGCGCCCGAGTTGAACTGGGTGAAGCCGCCCGTCGGGGTGTAGATGGGATACGTGCTCGGGTCCGTCGGGTTGGGGTTGGAGAAGATGGTCATGTTGGCGGCGCAGTCCGCGGGGGCGCCGGGGAACTCCACGCCCACCTCCTGGTCCACGTTCGGACGGCTGTTGTAGAGGACGACGAAGGGGATGCTCGGCGTCACCGTGTCCGTGAAGGGAACGAAGGTGTTGCCCGCGTTCTGCATCGCGAGGTTGACCTTGATGTCGTAGCAGTAGGCGGGGAAGCCCACGAACTCGACGGTGGTGCAGGCCGGCGTGGTCATCTCCAGGTCGATGTTCCAGGTGCCGAGGCCGCCGTTGGACGGGACCACGGAGCTGGGCGTGGACGCGGGCCCGCCGATGAGCGTGAAGGTGCTGCCGGTGCTGTTCGGCTGGAAGTTGGCGCGCTGCTCCACCCAACGGTTGATGGTGGCATCGAACCGCCACGCGGCGGCACGGCAGCGGCCTTCGAACACGCAGGCCGGCATGATGCCTCCGGCAGCCTGGGGGACGCGGATGGAGACCTGCGCGGTCCGGTCCTTGGCCAGGTTCAGGGCCTGGCCGTCGGCGGTGGTGGCGCCGATGAAGAAGGCCCCCACGGACTCGAGCGCGACCTGCCTGCCGTTCTGGTTCACCGCCGTGAAGTCACCGGGCATGTCGCGCGGGCCGTACGTGGCGGCGGAGACGAGCACGGTGCCCGTCGCCGGCTGGCCGGCGGCGTTGACCAGCGAGCCCGCGGGGATGCTCACCGCCAGACCGCCGACCTCCAGGTTGATGGCCTGCGTCGCGCTGAACTGCCTGATGGGAGCGCGCGGCAGGACGTGGGTGTTGTTGAGCCGGCCCGCGCTCAGGTAGTCCGTATCCGGCGCGAAGCCCGACTTGCTCACGCTGATGATGTAGCCCGTCGTGCTGTTGATGGACACGAAGTACTTGCCGGCCGTGTCCGTGGTCCGGTTGATGCCGTTGATGACCACCGTGGCGCCGGAGATCGGCTGGCCGCTGGGGTCCACCACGGTGCCAGTGAAGGTCGCCAGCTCCTGCGACACCGTCCCTTCGAGCACCTCCCCAGGAGCGCTCCGCGAAGGCTCGACCGCGGGTCCTTCAAGGCACCCGAACGAAAGCACCGCGGGCGCCAGGAATGCGAGACACCAATTCCTCATCGTCGTCATGACAGGTTCTCCTCGGCTGCGTTGACGGCGGCCAGGGACTGGCGCCGGCCGGCACGGCGAGAACACCGTATAGAAAAGTGAAGAAACACACACTGCGGGTATGACCCAAAGGACAGACGAATGTCGCGGAATCGACAATTCACCCGGAGTCACTCGTGCCCGCCCGCTCGATGGCGCAGGGCGGCAAACAGTATTCCTGTCAGGTTACAGGGATGGACGCAGGCGGTCGCCTCGAAGCGATGGAGGAATCTCCCTGGCAGGTCAAGCCCAGCTGAGAGACGTCCCCGCTCCTTTCCGCTTCCCGCTTGGGCTGTCACACTTCCAGACACCCACACAGCTCTTCAATCGGCGTTGAGTGAGCGGTGAATCGCCGCGCCTCGGCCCTCCGGAAGGCCTTGCTTGAAAACGTTCGCGTCGAAGGCCGAGGAGGCTCCGGAAACAAGGCCCGAGAGTGAGCACGCCGCCAGGAGCGGCGTGAGCGGAAGCCTCCCGGAGCACACCCCTTCGGGAGAAACACCGCCCCAAGGTTCGAGGGTCGCCTCGCTGATGCAACTCCAGTCGATGTACGACCGGAGTCCGCGCGTCATCGCCCAGGCGAAGCTGGCGGGAAGACTCTCGTCCCGACCTGTCCAGCGGAAGCAGAACCGCACGGGCCTGCCTGCCACCCTCAAGGCAGGCATCGAGTCGCTCTCCGGGATGTCCCTGGACGATGTCCAGGTGCATTACAACTCCTCCCGGCCCGCGCAGCTCCAGGCCCTGGCCTACGCCCAGGGGACCGACATCCATCTGGCGCCAGGCCAGGAGCGCAACCTGCCTCACGAGGCGTGGCACGTCGTACAGCAGGCGCAGGGGCGTGTCTCGCCCACCACCCAGGCCCAGGGCTTCGACGTGAACGACGAGCCCGCCCTGGAAGCGGAGGCGGACCGCATGGGCGCACGCGCCGCCGCCACCCGACTGGAGGACGGCACCGCCCCCCTGCAGCGAGTCTCATCGGCGGGCGACACGGTGCAGCGCTCCGTCATCCTGGGGAGGGAGCCCACCTCCTGGTACCACCTGTTCTCCGGCTCGACGATGAAGCGGCTCCTGTCGATGGATGACCACGAGGAGGTCCTGGGCCAGGTGATGGAGTTCCTTCGCGGGCTGCCGGATGAGCCCACGCCGCAGGAAGGAGTCAGCCCCAGGAATGTCGCCGTATGGAAGGGCCTGAAGGAGCATGCCCTCGAGCGTGAAGACCTCATCAAGAGGACACTCGCCCGCTGGATTGGCGCGCATTCGACGGTGGTCGCCTCCACCACGGGCGTCGACGAGCGGGCCGAGTGGAAGGAGTTCGAGAACATCGAGGAGCTGGCGCTCGCCCTCGCGCACGAAACACATCCCCAGTACCAGAAGAACGTGGCCTACGAAGGCCAGCTGGCCGACCTCGTCAACAACGACGACTGGGTGAGGGCGCAGCTCGAATCCCTCAGGCAGAAGGTCGACCAGTACATGGGAATGGAAGTCTCATCCTTCCGACAGCTCGTCGAACCCCTCGAGCGTCGCCTGGTCGGCAGCTATTCCTGGCAGAAGACCGTCACCAGCCTCTTCAGCATGTTCAAGGACACCGACAAGCGCGAGCCGACCGGGGCCATCTCCGAGAACAAGCGGGTCATCACCGAGCAGATCACCTTCCTGCATGACCTGATGGAGCGGTGGAGCTCGTCGGGCGCCGGGTCCATGGCGGCGAAGGTCCACGAGACGCTCGGCGTCGTGCCGGTGCTGCCGGACGCGCCCGACAAGGCGTTCGAAACCACCATGCTCGACGAGGACCGCTCCGAGTTCACCGGGGACCAACCTCCCCGCGTCCGGCACTATCGCGCCACCAAGAAGGTGGACCAGGAGGAACGCGACGAAGTCCTGCTCGACCTCACCATCAAGCGAGCGATTCGCGCGGCCGAGAAGTCGCTCGCGGCCATCGACAGGATAGGACGCCTGCAGAAGGCGGTGAAGGCGGCCACGACGTCCGAGGAGCGGGAGTCCCTGGAGCAGGAGATCGCCGAACTGCAGGGCAAGATCGAGTCCCGCAAGGCCAGGCTCGCGTTCGAGGGCCTTGGACAACTCAGCTTCAACGACAACCAGACTCCGCAGCAGACCGTGGAGGGCCGCGCGGAAGAGGGTCAGAAGCTGCCGCCCTACGGGATGATTGCCAGCTACCTCAAGGCGCAGCAGCAGGAGCGCGCCAAGGACAAGCTCAAGCGGGTCACCGTCGGAGCCGTCGACAAGTCGTCGAAGGCCAAGGGGCGGCGAAACGTGGGAACCCGGCTGGAGAACAACCCGGACACGCTGCTCGCGCGGCTCATGTCAGCCCCCATCACCGCCGGGCGCTCGATGACCACGGCGAGGATGCTGCAACTCGTCGAGCGGGTCGGAGGCTCCGACGCGGAGAAGACGGCGGTGGCCTACGCGCTGTTCGCCTATTGGGCCCGCACCTACAACCAGGGCCTGACGCCGGTCCACACCTTCCATGAGACGCTGGACGTGGCGCAGAACTTCGGCGTTCCCTACAAGGCGTTCCACTACCCGACCGCCGTGGACGGAGCGCTCGACCTGATGACCCCGGGCAGGTTCGTCCCCATGTCCGAGGTGGCGAAAGACGCGGTCCCGGACGAGGAGTGGGACGCCAGTGAGGCGGGCTTCGAGCAGATGCGGCGATGGGACACGTTCCGCGGTCTGCTCGACACGGTGCCCCGCGCCATCCGCCTGGGAGGGCGGGAGGACGGGCATGCCAGGGACGAGGTCGACCTCGACGTGATGCATGTCGGCTCCGAGCCGGCCAAGAAGCAGGAGGGTGACTCCGACTCCATCCGGCGCGACATCCCCGGGAGCAGGTTCACGCTCACGCGGAATGAGGGCGGAGGGGATTGCCTGTTCCACGCCCTGGAGGGACGCGACCTGGACCCCACGGAGGTCCTCGACCTGCGGCGGCAGATCGCCGACGTCAGGCGGCAGATGCCCCAGGACCGGGACAACATCAACGCCTGGAACATGATTGCCGCGCTCCACCAGACGCCGAGGACCACCACGTCGGCGCACCGGCTGATGGCCGACCGCGACGAGGTTCCAAACGACGTCTACGCCGCGATGCAGGAGGTCCCCGGCATCTACGCCGGGGACGATGAGCTGGTCCAGTACTGCCAGGCGAAGGGAGTCAGCGTGGCCGTGGTGTCCTGGAACGGCGAGCTGCAGATCGCCGACGGCAACGGAATCCAGTCCGTGCACTACGACGAGGGCGGTCAGGAGGAAGCGTTGAACCAGGCGCTCACCTCGACCGACCTCGCCCTCTACAAGTCACCCGGGCACTGGGAACGAATCGAGGAGTGACCTTGGACATCCACTGGACCGCCGTGGCCAACAGCCTCGCCCCGTGGACTCAGGGCGACAGCCTCAGGATGAGGCCCTTGCCTCCCTCGACGGAGTACTCCGTCTGGTCCACGCGGATGACCTCGCCATCCTCGAGGTAGCCGCCGAAGAGCGCGTCACCCGAGGACGTCAGGCCCAGCAATGACAGGTTCAAGCCCTCCCCCACGGCGCGAGACCAGCGGTGGGTGCCATCGGGGCCATGACTGACGATGAAGGGACTCCCCTCGCTGGCCTGGTAGGGATTCAAGGTGCCGCCCCCCAGGTCCGTCTCGTAGTCGAACACCCCGCCCGTCATCAGATTGCCCTGGGCGTCCACGAAGAGGCCGGCGACGCGTTCGGCGAAGATGCCGCCGTACAGACGTCCCCAGCGGTCCGCCGAGGAGGACTCGAGCACTCCCAGCACCCCGTCGGAGTTCTCCGTGGGGTTCGACAGCGAAGTGCCCGCGAAGGTGAAGGTGCCTCTGACATCGCCGCTGAAGGCCACGGCGTCTCCCGGCAGCACCGCCACCCCCGTGATGTTGCCCAGGGCCCCCTCGAGGCGGCGCACCCAGTCCGACTCACCGGTGGACAGGAAGCGCGCGATGAAGGGCGTCTTCCAGGCCTCCGAGCCCAGCTCATTGGTTCCGCTCGTGGTGCCTCCCACCAGGACGCGCCCCTGGCTGTCGGTGGCCACGCTCAGGCCGAGCGTGTCCCAGTCGGCGCCCGCGGCGAAGGCTCGGGACCACAGGTGCGTCCCCTCCCAGGAGAACTTCGCGAGGAACATTCCCCGTCGGGCGATGGGCTCCTGGCTGAAGGGCCCCGCGTCCAGGGTGCCTCCGCCCAGGTCCGCGCGCCCCCGGAAACCGCCGACGATGATGAGGCTGCCGTTCGCGTCGGTGGCGATGTCGCTGGCCCCGAAATACGCCTGCCGGGGCGTGCCCTGCTCGTCGACGAACGCGCGGAAGGCCTTGCCCCAGACGAGCTGCCCGGTGGGGCTGAACTTCGCGATGAAGAGGCCCGTCATGCCAGCCCCCGTGCCGGAGAGAGGGCCGGTGCCGAAGTCCACCGGGCCCGTGAAGCTTCCGTGCAGGAGGATGTTGCCCAGGGGCGTCAATTCGATGCCGCCGAACGTCGCCCAGCCCCCGACCCCGGGGAAGTCCCGCAGCCACGCCTGGGAGCCATTGGCCCCGTATCGGGTCAATCGCATTCCCATGCCGGTATCCGTGGAGTACGTCTCCACGGTGGCGAAGCCGCCATCACCATCCGTGGCCAGGCCCCGGGGCAGCGTATCCGGGCGGAGGACCTGGGTGACGTTGCCGCCAGTCCCCTGGTGCTGGCACCGGAGCCGGGCCTCACGCACCCGCAGCCGCAGCGTGGGGCTCCGGTCATACCTGGCATGCCGGGACGAGACGAAGTCAGCTCCGTCGCCCACCTCGGGGAGGAGTGCGAAGGAATACAGGCCATTGCCTGTCACGTGGGCCGTGACGTCGTACTCCACGAAGGTGCCGGAGGCGATGGCGCCCACGTTCGCGAGCGGGGCGCCGAGCGGAGCGGGCCGGTTGTTCCACGTCAGCGCGGCGGCGGACCAGTCCGGGGAGGTGGCATACACGGCGGGGCCGTTGCTCGAGCCATCCTGGGCGTAGAGCCTCAGCGTCGCCTGGAGGATGTTGACGGTCGACCCGACATCGACACGGAAGCGCAGGTAGGCCTCTTGCCGGGGGGAGCCGTCGGAGACGAGCACCTCGGAGGTGTCGTGCGGCGTGTCAGGCGCGTCCCGCGCGACGTAGCTGTCATCCAGGGGGCGCCATGTCGGGGAGTACTCGGCCCCCAGGTCCTCGCACCCAGGCGGAGGTGCCTCCGCCGTCAGCTCCGTGCCCTGGAGCCTCGGCTCCCCGGTCGTCTCGACCACCGCGCCGCCACACCCCACCACCATCCCCAGGATGGGCAACCAACCCCATCCCCTCCTGCACTGTGTCACAATCACTTGCGCCTCCCGGACCCATTGTCCGTTGTCTAGTGATTGCACCCGCAGTGCCAATCGTTGACACCTCGGGGCCCCCGGAGGCGGGAGAAATCATCGGGTCCGCGCGAGGGGGAAACGGGCGCCTTTATTTCCCAGTCATGCCGGAGCAGTGGCCCGGGAGGGCCATGCGCTGTCCACAGGTGCTCCAGACACGCGTCGAGCCTTTCTTGTGAAATTCCAGAACCAGCAAACCCATGCTTCGCGGGCTGCGCTCATCAGGGACGGCCCCTCGGGAAAATCCACAAGGATAGCAACCTTTTCGGGACTTCAGTGTTTTGTGTCCCGGGGGATTTCCGCCCCCTTTTCACGAACCCGTTGAAGGAGCACTCCCGGATGATTCGACGCCTCACGCTATCCCTCCTCGTGTGCACGCTGGCCTGTGTGCCCGAGGAGGGACCTCCCGGTCCCGACACACCCCCACCCGAGACACCCGGCCAGCAGACGCAACGCGCCGAGCCCCTGGACACCCCGAGCGAGCCCAACGCGCTGCGGTTCCTGGAGCAGGCGACGTTCGGCCCGCGCCTGGCCCACGGCGTCACGCCTCCGCCCGGCGACTCCGTGGAGCACATCATGGCCGTGGGCATCCGGCAGGCCATCACCGAGCAGTTCGCCGCACCGCGCTCGACGTTCGACGGTCTGGCCACCCCGGACCTGGGCTCGCAGTTCTTCCACCACGCCATCCATGGACAGGACCAGCTGCGCCAGCGCGTGGCCTTCGCGCTGTCCCAGGTCCTCGTCGTCTCGCAGAACGGCATCCCCAACATCATCTCCACGCCAGAGCCCGAGCCGCGCGTGGCGATGGCCAGCTACCTCAACCTCCTCAACCAGCGCGCGTTCGGCGACTTCCGCCAGTTGATGGAGGACGTGACGCTGCACCCCGCCATGGGCACCTACCTGGACCTGGCGAACAACAAGGCCTTCAAGCCGAACGGCCAGCCCATCGCCCCCAACGAGAACTACGCGCGGGAGCTGCTCCAGCTCTTCACGCTGGGCCTCTACCAGCTCCAGGAGAACGGCGAGCCCGTGCTGGTGGCCGGTGAGAAGGTGCCCGTCTACACCGAGGCGCACGTCCAGGCCTTCGCCCACACCCTCTCGGGTTGGACGTACGCGGCGCCCACCTGCCCCGCCCTCGGCCGCTCGAATCCCGCGACCTACACCGCGCCGATGATGGACTGCGACGTCAACCATGACCGCACGTCCCGGGAGCTGCTCCGGGGCGTCTGGACCACGCCCGGCGCCGGCGCGCGCCAACACATGGAAGAGGCGCTGGACAACATCTTCAACGACCCCAACCTGCCGCCCTTCCTCTGCAAGCAGCTCATCCAACACCTGGTCACCAGCAACCCCAGCCAGGCCTACGTGCAGGACATCGTCAATGCCTTCAAGGACAACGGCAGCGGCAAACGCGGGGACCTGCGCACCGTCATCCGCCGCATCCTCCAGCACGACGAGGCGCGCGGCGCCACGCCCCCCGCGTCACAGCTCGCGACCTTCGGACACCTGCGTCCGCCCGCGCTCCACGTCACCACGCTGGTCCGCGGGCTCAACGGCACGCTCGACACGCTCGGAGGGACGCAGGACCCCGGCGCCCTGCTGAGTGACTGGAGCCAGGACATGGGCCAGCACGTGCCCCGCGCGCCCTCGGTCTTCAGCTACTACCCGCCCGGCGCTCCGGCCCCAGGAGGCGGAGGACTGCTCGGTCCCGAGTTCGCCATCCTCGACACCGCCACCGTCACGGCGCGGGCCAACGTCACGCACGACCTGCTCTTCAGGGCCACCACCGCCACCCGGGGCGTGCTCGTGGACCTGGACATCCTGCCCTCCGCCTCCGCGGACCTGGTCCAGTGGCTCGACCGCTACTGGCTGCACGGCACCATGTCCGAGGACCTCCACGACGTGGTCCTCAACGCCATCTCCCATCCGGACGCCGGAGACCTCACGCGCAGGAAGCGGCTCGCGGTGTACCTCACGTCCCTCTCCCCCGAGTTCCAGATCCAGAGGTGAACCATGGACTTCTCACGACGACGATTCCTGCGGAACACCTCGCTGGGCCTGGGCGCGCTGACCGTGTCCTCCACCTTCCCCCGGTGGCTCGGGGACGCCGCCGCCGCGACGCTGTCCGGTTACGCCGGCTACCGCGCCACGGTGTGTGTCTTCCTCCTGGGAGGCAATGACGCCAACAACCTGCTCGTGCCCCGCTCCAACATCGCCCATGGGCAGTACCTCGACGCGCGCTCCACCCTCGGCATCCCGCTGGGGGACCTGCGCACCGTCAACCCCGTCGGCATGGCCGCGGGGGCCTATGGGCTGCATCCCGCGCTCGAGAAGCTCCAGGCCCTGTTCGAGGCGGAGCGCGCCGCCTTCGTGTGCAACGTCGGTCCGCTCTCCCTGCCCATGCGCAAGCAGGACTACGAGCAGGGCACCGTGGCCCGTCCCGACAACCTCTTCTCACACAGCGACCAGCAGGACGCCTGGGCCAGCGCCATCTCCAACCCGTCCACCGTGGACCTGCCGCCGCTGCTGGAGAACAAGGCCACCGGCTGGGGCGGGCGCACCGCGGACCGGCTCCACGGCCTCAACCCCGGCGACTACCCGGAGGTGACGTCCTTCGGCGGCAAGGCGCTCTTCACCGCGGGGGCCGAGCGACAGCCGCTCATGGTGTCCCCCTCCGGTGAGCTGGGGCTCACGCCCGCCCAGGGCGCGGCCTTCAACACGCTGCGCACCCAGGCGCTCGAGGACGTGCTGGCCATCCACAACGGCGTCACGCTCGAGGCGAGCTACGGCGGCGTCTTCACCACCGCGCAGACGTTCTCCGCCGCGCGCGCCGCCGCGAGGGAGGCGGCCTGGGGCGCGCTGCTCGAGGACGTCCAGGTGGAGCTCGCGGGCTACTTCACCCCGCCCGCGGGCACCTCCGGCTGGACGCTGCCCTCGCAGCTCTTCCAGGTGGTGAGAGACCTGGTCGCCGGCGCCATGCCCGCCGCGAGCGGAGGCCTGGGGGTGCGTCGGCAGATGTTCTCCGCGGGCCTCGGCGGCTTCGACACGCACGCGGGCCAGGACACGACGCACACCGCCCTGCTCGCCCAGCTCGACTTCTCATTGGATGCCTTCCAGAAGGCGATGACGCTCTTGAAGGACCAGGGCGTCTTCGGCGCGCACCCACCCCAGGCCACGCTGTTCACCATGAGCGACTTCGGCCGGACGCTCGCGGAGAACGGCGAGCGGGGCACGGACCACGGCTGGGGAAGCCACGCCATCGTCGTGGGTGATCGCGTCCAGGGCCGACGCCTGCATGGCGTCTATCCCAACCTGGACCTGCTGTCGGGGGCGGTGAACAACGCCGACTCGGTGGATGGAAAGGGGCGATGGTTGCCTTCACTCTCCGTGGACCAGTATGGCTTCACACTCGCGTCATGGTTGGGGCTCGGAGGAATCGCTGACAGGGACCATGCCTTCCCCAACCTGTCGGCCTACGTCGCCGCCGCGACCACGGGCGGCTTCCCCGCGGCCGCGCGCGCCTACCGGGTGCCCTTCCTGATTCCGGACCCCTAGCCCTCTGAGGGACGCGGGTGTCGACCTTCCACGTCCACCCGCGTCCCGCGCCCCAGCGCGTTGACCGGCCTGGGTCAATCCCGACAACTCACGCACGGTAGGAATCACCTTTGTTTCATTGCCTACCCGATAAAACCTTGAATCCGGAATGTTCAATAACGTACTCTGCGCGTGCGTTCATGTTTCGCATGCGCGCGCTCAAATCAATTGAGGGGGACATTCCATGGCAGCAGACGCAGCGGCGAACGTATCCGACGCCCTGGCCACGGTGGACAACATCGCCATCCAGGTCGAGCAGGCGCTGTACAAGCTGTATCTGGCGGTGAGCGGCTCGGGATTCAAGACCATCACCGACAAGATTGCTGTCATCTGGACGCCGGTGCGCAACGTGTTGAGCTCGGTGCTCAAGCAGGTGGAAGGGCTCATCAAGCCCCTGATGGACCCCAATGTGGTGGACTCCATCAAGAACGTGCTGGAGGCCGGGCGCGACCTGGTGAACTCCACGTTGGATCTGCTGCCGGACTCGGCGCGGAACCTGGCGCTGACGGGACAGCGCTTCCTGAACATCATCGTCGACTTCGTGGGAGCGGGCGTCGAGCACATCGTCGCCATCGTCGACCTGCTGCTCAACGTGGGCAAGGCGCTCATCAACGAGGCGTCCACGCTGCTGCCGGCGACGCTCGCGGCGCTGCGCAAGACGGGCGTGCAGATCCCCGCCACCAATCCCTGATTCCAGACGTCGTCCCGCTTCAAACAAACCAACATGAAGAGGACCGTGCCCCGGTCGGGGTGGGCGTGTGCCCAGGCACACGGTCCGGGGAACCTGCACCCTGAGCAGGGTTCGATACCCCCTCGCTCACGAGGGTCGGGGAGCGTATGGCCACAGGTCTCATCATTCCCGGTGTCCAGGTCACGGTCGTCAAGGAAGTGTTGCCCCAACAGCTCGCGCCGTCGGGGGTTCTCGGTATCACCGGCTTCCTGGAGTCAGCCCAGGGCAAGGTGATACGCGCCAGCAGTTGGTCGCGGTTCCTGGAGGTGGCTGGACGCGCGAGCGCCTACAGCCTCCCGGAGGCGCGACAGGCATTGGACAACGGCGTGTCGGAGCTGGTGATTTCACCGCTCGCCGCGACGGCGGGGACCAGCGCGACCATCACCGCGCCGCCGGATGCGACGAAGTATCCCTCCGGCTCCACGGGGGAGAAGTATGGCGCGACCTTCCAGGCGCGCGTCGCCGGCCCGTGGGCCAACGGCATCACCGTCAAGGTGAGCTACCGGGACAACATCGACAAGACGGTGTCGTTCGACCTGGAGGTCATCCACCCGGCGAGCGGCGCGGCGGAGGTGCTGCGCAACGTGAACTCGGCGGGGCTGGTGTCGACGCTGGACACCTCGTCGTTCATCCGCGTGGACACCACGAAGGGCGTGGGCTGGCCCACGGCGGGCACGTACACACTGGCGGGTGGCAAGGACGCCTCGCCGGACGAGTACGCCACGGCGCTGGGGAAGCTGAAGGACCATCCCGACGTAGACCTGGTGCTGGCCGCGGTGCAGGACTTCACGGACAGGACCAAGCTGTCGCGCATCTATGGCGACGTCATCAGCCACTGCAACGCGCTGAGCGGCGAAAGCAAGGGGCGCCTGGGCTTCGGACAGGTCCCGCCCACGGGGACGCTGGAGGAGACCGCGCAGCTGGCCTCCAACCTGGTGAGCGACAGGTTCGTGCTCGTCGCGCCGCACGGCGTGGTGGGCGCGGTGGCGGGCATGGTGGGCGGCCTCACGCCGCACCAGTCCCCGACGTTCAAGCGCGTGTCCGGCCTGAACGAGCTGTCCTTGAGCGTGGAGGAGCAGAAGGCGCTGCTCAGGGCGTTCGTGGTGCCGGTGGTCACCGAGCGCGGCCGGGGCACCATCGTCGTGCGGGGCCTGACGACGGATGGAGATCAGATCAACGTGCGCCGCGTGGCGGACCGGGCGGTGCGCACGCTGAAGATGGTGGGCGACCTGTTCATCGGGTTGCTCAACAACGCGGACGGGCGCAGCGCGCTGAAGCAGAAGCTGGTGGAGGCGCTGGTGCAGATGGAGAAGGACGGCGCCATCGTCCCCTCCACCGACGGCAAGGACCCCGCCTTCAAGGTGGAGGTCTATTCGTCGCAGCAGGACTTCGCGCTCGGAATCGTGAGGGTCAACATGGCCGTCAGGCCCGTGCGCGCCATCGACTACATCTACGCGACCATCACGGTCCAGGTCTGATGAGGGAACGCATCGATGCCAACGGTATTCTCAGCCAACCGTAGCAGCATCCTCGTCGACGGCGAGGCCGTGGACGGTCTCCAGTCGCTCGCCTTCCGGGTGGTCACGGAACGCGAGGACATCCGCGCCATCGGCTCCAACGAGCGCGTGGACGTCATCTTCGGCCTGCGCACCGTCATCGGTGAGCTGGTCATCCGCTCCGCCGCCGTGAAGCTGGACTCGCTGCTCGACGCGCGTGGCAAGTTCCAGCTGGTGGCCAACCTCAAGCGCACCGAGGGCACGGACGACACGCGCACCCTGTCCTTCGACGACTGCTTCGTGGAGAGCAAGTCGTTCCAGATGGACGCCCATGGCAGCGCCGCCACGACGTACGCCTTCACGGCGACCCGCCTGCGCGAGGAATAAGCCGTGAGGGAGGCGCCCGCGAGTCCACGCACGGAATCGTCCGGAGCGTCCTTCTCCATCGAGATCGACGGCCGGCGGTTCCACCTCCACACCGATGACTCCTCACGGAGCATCGAGGTGGAGGTCGCCACCGGGGAGCGCATCCCGCTCTGGCGGTGGGGCTTCGGGGCGCACCTGCGCGCGCTGGACTCGCACGCGCGGCTGGAGGGCGCGGGGCTGGACTTCGACGCGGAGGGCTTCGCGCTCGACGTGCTGCGGGACTCGGGTGTTCCGGAGTCGTGCTTCACGGAGCTGGCGCCACTCGCGCTGTGGTGGGCGTTGTGTGGACTTCGCGAGCCGTCCGTCGGGGTGCTCCCCGAGGGCTGGCGGCAGGTGGGCGAGGTGCGTGCCCGGCTGCGCCCCTGGACCTTCGCCGAGCGCACCCAGGTGCTCGAGGCGAGCCTGGTCGTGCTGGCCGATGGGGCTCGCGAGCTGAGTCTGGAGCGGTATCTGCGGGGGATGCTCGACGCGTCGGTCGTCGAGTGCGCTCCCGCGGTGGCGCTGGAGTCGCTGGACGGCGCCACCACCGCGGCGTTGCTGGAGGCGGTGGTCTCCGTCAACGCGGAGTTCGCGGCTCCCGAGGACCGGATGCTGGAGGCTTCCGGCAAGCAGGCGCGGGTCCTCGCGGAGGTGACGCTGAAGCTGTGCCGTGCCCTGGGATGGACTCCCGCCCAGGTCTGGGCGACGCCCGCCTCCGAGGTGGACCGACTGCTGACGATGTTGAAGCTCACGGAGCCTCCTGCTCCGCCTCCGCGTCAGGCCCCCGCATCTCGGGCCATGCGGCTGTCCGACTTTCCCGATGCCGTGGTCATCCAGGTGGAGGACGACTGATGCGAACGACGTTCACCACCGCGGAGCTGACCTCGCGCCTGCGCGCCCCGGCGCTGCGTGCACTCGAAGGGGTCGCGCGGCAGCTCGGAGCGCCCCTCCCGCGTGCCGAACCCGGTCCACGCGATGACAGTGCCGCTAGCGCGATGGCGGAGACCGACGCGTCTCGCATGGCCGGCACTCCGAGCCCGTCGGTCCCGCCCCAGGAGCGGGACGCGGCCGCGCGGTCCAGCGCTCACGTCGCTGCGAATGATGGAGCTCTCGCGACCAGCGCGCACGGACGAGAGACCTCCTCCTCGGGTCTCTCGTCGAGGGACGTGGCGTTTCCTCTCGCACCGCTCTCCCCATCGGGGGAGACATGGGGGACCGCGCCCCACGCATTCGTTCCGAGCAGCCCCTCGACGGATGCCGTGCACAAGGCCCAGCGCGCTTCCGAGAGTCACGCCACACCCGGGACGCGTGGCCTCGCCGAAGCGACGGATGCGACGAGCGATGCGCAGCAAGGCCCCGCCGCGAGTCACGCAGCGCACGGGGCAGCGGCATCCAGCGCGGCTCGCGCCTCATCCCGTGATGCGGCGCACGGGGCACGAGCCTTGGCTTCTTCGAGCAACGAGACCCACGAGGCACCCGACCTCACGTCGCTTGCGACATCGAGGGAAGACTCCCTCGCCGCTCGGGGTCTCGTCCCCAATGCGCCCGCGCGTCACCTGTCATCGGGTGACACGCCGCGAGTCGCTGCACCCACGACGCGCGGACACGTTCCGCTGATGGGACCCGGAGCAACTTCTCGGGCCGCTCCGTCGCGGGCGCCCGAGGTCCTCACGAATCCTCCTGCTCCGCGGGAACGGTCCTCCGACACGTCGACGCTCGTCGCGAGCGATGACGGACGCGGCGTGGCCACGACGCCCCTGTCCATCTCCGTGGGACCGCGACCCGATGCATCCGCGCACACCAGCGTCCCCGTCGCGCCACGAGGGATCGAGGTCTCCACCGGGAGCGATGCCACTTCCGCCGGAACAACTCCCACGCCGGAAGGACTCCGCATCACCGTCAAACCCACCGAGCCGGCCTCGCCGAAGCGACAGGTCGTCCGGCTCATGCGAGCCCCGGCTCCCAGCAGCACCTCCGTGCCCGAGGCGCTCCCCGCACCCGCGACGAACGCCTCGCTTCCGCCCGGGCGACCCTCCACGCTCCCCCTCCCCTCGCGCGGCGAGAGCGAACCTTCCATGAGCGCGGACGTCGGCCCACGTCCGCACGTCGTGCCGCTGCTGTCACCCACACCACCGTCGCCCACGGCGCCCCTCGCTCGCCCCAAGTCCCGACTCACGTTCGCGCCGTCCAAAGCGTCGGCGCTCCGCGCTCACCCCGAGTCGAGGCCCACGCTCGCGCCGTCCGAAGCGTCGGCGCTCCGCGCTCACCCCGAGTCGAGGCTCACGTTCGCGCCCTCCGAACCATCGGCGCTCCGCGCTCACCCCGAGTCGGGGCTCACGCTCGCGCCCTCCGAAGCGTCGTCGCCCCACGCTCGACCCAAGTCACGACTCACGTTCGCGCCCTCCGAAGCGTCGTCGCCCCACGCTCGACCCAAGTCACGACTCACGTTCGCGCCCTCCGAAGCGTCGACGCCTCGCGCTCGCGCCAAGTCCCGACCCAGGTTCGCGCCTCCCGAAGCGCCGTCTCCCGATGCCCCGCCGGCGCTCCCCCTCACGCGTGAGGTCTCCCACGTGATGGCGCCGCTGCTGGAGCACGCGCACCAGCTCTCCGCCCCGAGCGCCGAGCCCAACACCAGTTCTCCCGTCCAGAACACGTTCAACGTGAGCGTGCAGGTCGGCGCCGACAACGCGGCGACGGGCGTGGACCGGCGCACGCTCGAGGACGCGCTGGTGGACATCCTCCGCGAGTCGGCACGTCGCCACGGACTGGAGGTCTGAGCGATGGCCGGCATCGGATACACGGTGAGCATCGGCTCGCTCCGCGCCTCCAACTCCTCCCGACGGGGCCAGGCCCTGGTCCGCTCCATCTCCAGCGAGCTGACCATGGATGGCGTGGGCGGACGGTGCACCGTGGAGCTCGTCCCCTCCGACGCGGGGCTCCCCGCTCCTGGCGAGTCCGCCACCATCGCCCTGGACCCGGGTGACGGCTCCGTCACCGTCTTCACCGGACAGGTGCTGGAGGCCCGCGCCGCCGCGGACTCCGCCGTCGTCATCGGCGGCGACGCGCTGACCCAGCTCGCGCGCATCGACGCCTCGGGCGCCTACGAGCAGATGTCCGCGGGCGCCATCGTGCGCGACCTGCTCGGGCTCGCGAGCGCGAAGGCGGGCACCGTCGAGGACGGCCTGACGTTCCCCAGCTACGTGCTCCACCGAGGCCCCCGCGCCCTGCGTCACATCCAGCGACTGGCCGAACAGTGCGGCTTCGACGTCTTCACGAACGCAAAGGGCCAGGTGCACTTCTCCGCGCCCAGGAAGGGCGGCGCGGACCACACGTTCGTCTACCGCACCCAGGTGCTGCGCACCCAGCTGCACCAGGCGCTCCCCGCCATCGACGGCTTCGAGGTCTGGGGCGAGGGCGCGGCCAGCTCCCAGGGTGACAGCAAGGCCCACTGGCTGGTGGACGACGTCGCGCCCATCCACGGCAAGGCCGCGCTGGGTGACAAGGGACAGGTCCGCGCCGGCTCCGTGGGCAAGCACTCGCGCGAGGTGAAGGACGGCGCCGTGCGCAGCGGAGACAGCGCCTCCGCCCAGGCCAAGGGCCGCGTCACCGCGCTGGCCTCACGCAAGCTCCAGGGCTTCCTCGTCGTGCTCGGCGCGCCCGCCGTCCAACCCGGAGACCTCATCGCGGTGAAGGACATCCCCGAGGGACACCCCGTGGAGGACCTGCTCTCCGGACAGGTGCTCCGCGTGCGCACCGTGCGCCACCAGCTCGACGCCCGCACGGGCTTCACCACCCGGATGGAGCTCTGACATGCCCGTCCGCATCGGAAGAATCGAGCTCATCGGGCTCACGAAGATCTACACCGAGGACGCCCGCAACCTCGTCCAGCAGCGCGTGCCCGGTCAGGCCGGCAGCGTCTTCCAGGACCTGGGACGCGAGCCCGTCACCGTGGTCATGGAGGGCCTGCTGCTCGGCGAGGATCCGCAGGCCGCGCTGGAGGAGCTGCGCCAGGCGCAGATGAAGGCGACGCCCCTGTCGTTCGCCTCGGACGCCATCGCCGGCGCGGACCTCACCGACGTCCTCATCGCGGACTTCCAGGTGCGCCAGCTCGCCGGCCACCAGAGCCGCTTCAGCTTCTTCCTGCGCGTCAAGGAGTACGTCGAGCCCCCCGCCAAGGCGGACGCGGGCGTGGGCGCGGTGAACGACGCCGTCACCCAGGACGCGCAGTCGTGGGCCAAGAGCTCCACGGACGCCGCGGGCGTGCTCCAGAAGCCGGAGACGCTCATGGACGCGGTGGACGCGAACCCGGAGCTGCTCGGCCACCTGTCGCCGGACGAGCTGGGCTCGGTGGTCAACGGCACCAAGGGCTCGCTCACCGGAGGCAACTTCAGCAGCCTGCTCGGCAAGCTCGGCAAGGTGAACCCCGGCGCCATCATCGGCTTCGTGCAGTCGCTCAGTCAGGCGGGGAGCCTGGGCGAGTTCATCGAGAAGCTCGCCACCGAGGGCATCAACATCCTGGAGCAGATGACGGGCCTGGACCTGGGCGACGCGCTCGAGATCATCAAGGACATCGCCGGCGCCGGAGACTTCCTCGCCAAGGTCCAGCGCGTGGGCAAGGAGGCCGTGGCCCTGGGCGAGGTCATCAGCGGGTTCGATCCGCTCGGCCCCTTCAAGGACCTGGAGAAACTCCCGTGAGCACGACGGCCGACATCGTGGATGGCATCACCCGGCTCATCGACGCGCTGGACGAGCTGCTCGAGTCGAAGACGGTCGCCGCCATCGTCCGCCTCGTGCGCAAGTGCGGCATCGGCGCCCCCGTGAAGGTCGTCCTCGACGGCATGGACAAGGCGCTGGACTTCATCATCACGTGGATCGCCAAGCTGGAGCAGGTCGCGGCCATCCCGGACCTGCTCGACAAGCTGGACCCCGCGCTCGATGGGCTCAAGGCGCTGGGCGAGAAGTCCGAACAGGAGATGCGCGACATGGGCCTGGAGCCCCTGGCCCCGCTCGCGGGCGCGGCGCACGCGGCCCACCAGCTCCTCGAGAAGATCCGCGCGGGCGTCACCGTCGTCCTCCAGGGCTACCTGCCCAAGCAATCCCTCGCGTCGCTGCGCGAGGCCGTCATCGACCTGAAGGACACGCTGAAGGACCTGGCCCAGGCGCTCGTCGCCCCCAGCACCGAGTCGTTCACCGCCCTGCCCTCCGGCCCGCCCCAGCTCGTGGGAGGCGGAGCATGAGCGACCTGGTCACCATCATCCGCGCCATCATCCGCGACGAACTGGCCTCGCTGCGCCTGGGAGACCTGGGCGTGGTGACCAGCGCCTTCCCGCACGCGGACGGCGACGCGCACAACCACGAGTGCAACGTGAAGCTGCGCGAGAGCGGCCTGGAGCTGCGCCGCGTGCCCATCGCGACGCCGCACCTGGGGATGGTGAGCGCGCCGCACGCCGGGGACCTCGTCGTCATCACGTACCTCAACGGCGACCCCAACCGCCCCGTCATCACCGGCCGGCTCTACTCGGACAAGCTCAACCCGCCCATCCACGAGGCGGACGAGTGGCGCGTCGTCTCGCCCCCCAACGGCAAGACGTCCATCGCCATCGACCAGGAGCAGTCGGTGGTCATCACCGCCGGGGAGACCGTCGTCACCGTGAAGCAGGACGACGTCATCACCATCAAGGGCAAGACGGACCTGACGCTGGAGGTGGAGGGCAACGTGCAGCTCAAGTGCACGGACTGCACGGTGGACGCGTCCGGGAAGATCGACCTGGGCAAGGGCGGCAGCGGCGTCATCACCGAGCAGAGCCACAAGTGCTACTTCACCGGCGCGCCGCTCAAGGGCTCGCAGGACGTGAAGGCCAAGTAACCATGCCCGCACCGAGCGGAAGCGAGATAGGCGGCCTGGCGAAGGGCGCCATGCAGTCCGCGGGGCTCCGGGGAGAGAACGCCCCGGACCTGGCCACCGCGCTCGGCGACGCGTGCGGCCAGGCGTTCACCCTCTTCGCGAACATGGCCATCGTGTCGCCGGGCATCCCCGCCGCCGCGCCGCCGCCTCCGGGCGCGGGCAGCACCGCGGGCCCGGGCATGATGCTGCCACCTCCCGCGGGCGGCCCTGGCGCGTCGCAGATAGAGCCCATCGCGAAGGGCCTGCTCGCGTCCAATCAGATCAACGGCGAGCAGCGCGACGCGCTGGCGAAGGCCATCGCCCAGACGGTGGAGCAGGCCCTGGTGCTCTTCACCACGATGGTGATGGTGGCGCCGGGCATGGCCATCGCGGGCTTCACCACCACGTCACCGGGCAGCCTGATGGGCGCCGCGCCTGCCAGGCCCATGCTCCAGCCCATCGCGCTCGGCTTCCTCCAGGCCGGCGGCATCCGGGGCGAGAACGCGCCGGACCTGGCGGGCGCCATGGCGCAGACGCTGGCGGACGCGCTCACGCAGATGATGACGCGCCTGAAGGTCGCCCCGGGCATCCCCAGCTCACCGGGCGCCACCGCGGGCCCGGGGAGGTTGCTCTGATGTCGGATGCCCTCAAGACCGACCTGCGCCTCTCCTTCAAGGAGTCGGGCGGCGTGGACCTGGACTGGTCCAGCGACAACGGCGCCACGACGGTGAGCGGCAAGGACAACCTCATCCAGGCCCTGACGATGCGGCTGCTCGTCTACCGGGGACACCTGGAGCAGTTGGGCCACCAGCGCTACGGCAGCCGGGTGGCGGACCTCATCGGCGAGCCGTTGGACCGCGCCAACCTGGACCTGCTGCGCAGGTACGTGCGGCAGGCCCTCAAGGAGGACCCGCGCGTGGACGAGGTGCTGCAGCTCACCGTCTCCGCGAGGCCGGACCTCCCGGGCGCGGTGGATGTGCGGGCGCGCATCCGCGCCATCACCGGCGACCCGGTGGAGCTGGGGCTGTCGCTCGACCTGGGCTGAGCGCGGCGGGACACACGGGGTACGGACACGACTTCGGGAGAGCGTGATGAACGGCAAGGAAACGCAGGGCATGAACGGAGTGCTGACCCTGGAGCTCTTGAACCTGGACGGCACGCTGATGGAGCGCCGCAAGGTCCCCAACCTCATCACCATCGCCGGCAAGCGACTGGTGGCGGAGCTGCTCATGGGGCGCGTCAACGCGCTCCCCATCCGCTGGGCCATCGCCGTGGGCACCGGCACCACCCAGCCGCTGCCCGGCAACGTCAAGCTGGACCACCAGGTGGATGACGCCATGGACACCGCGCCCAAGGTGGAGGAGATCACCCTGGGCGACGGCTCCAGCCTGGTGCGCGCCACGGTGACGGCCACCCTGGCCCCTCCGCCCGCCCAGTCCACGGTGCAGCCGCTGACGGAGGCCGGCATCCTCGTCACGCTGGGCACGGGGGCGCCCATCCTCTTCAACCGCGTCCGCTTCGAGGAGGTCAACCGGGGCTCCAACATGGTCATGAAGATGACCTGGGAGATCTCCTTTTGAGCCTCATCCCTCCGGAGACGACCACGTTCAGCGCCATCGTCGAGCGGCTGCTGGCGAACATGGGGGCGGGAGTGGACCCCAACGCCGGAGGCATGGCTCGGACCCTCGCGGAGGCGTACGCGCGGGAGATGGCGACCTTCTACGCCATGATGGAGCTGGCGCACCGCTCGGGCTACCTGGACACCGCCGAGGGCGCGGCGCTGGACAACGTGGTGGCCGTGCTGGGCCTCACGCGCGCCCGCGCCGGACGCCTCACCGGAGAGGTGGAGCTGAGCCGCGCCGCGCCCGCGCCGGAGGACATCGGCATCCCCGCCGGACGGCAGGTGACGGGCATGGCCGCGGACGGCAAGCCCCTGCCCCTCTTCGAGACGCTCGAGGACGCCACGCTGCGCAAGGGTGACACGCGCGTGCTCATCCCGGTGCAGGAGGTCCAGTCGGACGACGAGGACGCGCGGCAGGCGCCCCCCGTCATCAACCCCTTCCAGCTGACGCTGATGCCCCGGCCCATCCTGGGCATCGAGGCCGTCTCCAACCCCGCCCCCCTGCGCCGGGACTCGGAGGACGAGACGGACACGGACCTGCGCGCCCGCGCGCGCACCGCGATGCGCGATGGCGAGAAGGGCACGCTGGAGTCCATCGCCGCGGCGGTGCGCAAGCAGGGCGTCCAACACGTCACGGTGCGCGAGCCCGCGGACGCGCCGCCCGGCGTCGTCGACGTGCTGGTGGGCGACACGGACTTCGAGTCGGACGTCGAGGGCGTCCGCCGCGTCGAGGCCGCCATCCGCGAGTCCAAGGCCGCGGGCATCCTGGTGCGGCTGCGCTACGCGCGCACCATCTTCTTCCTGTTCGACTTCAAGGTGGAGCCGAACGACGACGCCATGGACGAGGTGACGTTCGACCGGCTGCGCCGCGAGCTCCAGCAGAAGCTGTCCAACTACATGCGGGAGCTGCCCGTGGGCGCGTCGGTCAGCCGGCGCAAGCTGGAGGCGCTGTTCTTCGGCGACCCGGCGGTGCGGCGCATCTCCGACATCCAGGCGGAGACCTTCGTGTGGGGGACCGCCTCCGAAACGACGCTCGAGAAGACGCTCGTGAGCGAGTCGAAGATCCGCCTGTATGGCGCCAACCGGGACTGGCGGCTGGAGTCGCTCGAGGCCGCGCGCGTGGACCTGGTGCGCACCCAGCAGCGCATCACCCGGCTGCGCCCGCCGACGTGGCGGCTGGACCTGGTCGTCACGCTCGCCCAGGGCGACACGCGCACGGCGGAGCAGGTGCGCGACGCGCTGCGCGGCGCGGTGGAGGTCCACGCGGCGCGGCTCACCGAGGAGGCGCAGCAGCGCCCCTCCACTCCGACGTACCTCACGCGGGGCAAGCTGGAGGAGGCGCTGCGCTCGCAGGCCCACGTCGCGGGGCTGCTCGGCTGTGACGTCACGCTGCCGTCGGGGACCACGGTGGTCCTGGTCTCAGCGCCCTCCGCGAATGCGCTCACCGAGGAGGTGACGCAGCTCCAGGTGTCCGCCGACCTGCGCCTCCTGTTCGGCGGAGCGGAGCTGGTGGGGGTCGGATGAGCGCGGACCAGCGCAGACGCCGCATGGTCGGCTACCTCCCCCCGGTCCTCCAGTCGGGGCAGAAGCTCAACCAGTTCTTCTCCACGCTCGCCCAGGAGCTGGAGCAGATGGAGGGCGGGCTGACGCGGCTGATGCGCTCGCGCTGGTACACGCTGGCCCAAGGCTTCGCCGTGGGGGAGTCACCCGCGGGCAAGGCGCGCTCCGAGCTGGGGCAGCTCGCGGCGCTCCACGGGCTGATGCCCCGCCGGGGTGAGTCCGCCGAGTACTTCCGCGCGCGCCTGGCGACGGTGGTGGAGTTGCACCGCACGGGCCTGGGCTCGGCGTCCGCGCTGCTGCGCCTGGCCTCCCTGGTCTACATGGCGCGGCAACCTCCGGCGGTGACGTGGGAGGAGGACCGGACGGTGGCCCGCCTCGTCGTGCCCCGGAAGGACGGCACCTTCCGGCCGCTCACCCTGGAGCTGGTGGACAATCCGCGGACGCCCGCCACCGCCGGCTTCCGCGACGTGAGCGGCGGCCAGCGCCTGCTCACCACGAACGCGGGGCTCGAGCTGGCGATGCCCACCATCACCCTCCGGGCGACCTCGCGCGAGGTCGCGGTCCCCATCCTCCGGCACGTCCAGTCCGGGCTCGACCTCATCTACCTGGGCCGCATCCCCCAGGGCGCCACGCTGAAGCTACGGGACGGCTTCGCGCCCATGCTCGACGGAGTCCCCATGGAGCGGCCCATCATCCTGGCCCACCCCACCCGCTTCTCCGAGGAGAACGGCACGAGCCCCCCCACGCGCTTCGACGCCGTCGACTCCCGCTTCTCCGTGTTCAAGGAGGACCAGGGGCTGCCGGAGCTGGCGCCCGGTGAGAATCACTGGAGCTACGGCACGCTGGAGCGGCGCGAGGTGCGCGCCTATCTGCTCGGGTGGAGCGAGGAGGACGTGCTCGAGGCCGAGACCCAGGCCCTGCCCCAACGAGACACCCCGCCGTTGGAGCTCCGCTTCGACTGGACGGAGGTGTCCCCCGCGACGTTCTCGCTGCGCATCCCCGCGGACCACGTCCCGCCGCACCTCCTGGAGCCGAACGAGGAGGGCGTGACGCCCGGGCTGCCGGGGCTGGTGCAGGAGCTGACCGCCGCGCTGGAGTACGGACGGTGCGCCGGCGTGCGCACGCGCATCGAGCTGACGCTGCCCATGCCCGCCGAGGCGCTCGTGGTGCGCGAGGGCACGCTGGGCGTCGTGCTGGAGGCGGACTTCTCCGAGCAGCTCGCCCCCACCGACGCGCTGACGTCGTTCGGCTCCCACATCGAATTGCACGAACAGTTCCCCGCGCCCCAGGAGTCGCTGACCTGGGGTGGCGTCTTCGACGGCACCCGTTTCGATACCTCGAGGTTCCAGCCATGAGTGAGCCCTACTACCCCGCCCGTCCCGGTGACCCCATCCTCGCGGACACCTGGAACAACATGCAGCTGCAGGCGCGAGCGGAGATCCACAACCACACCCACCGGGGCGGCCTCGATGGCAAGCAGCTCGGGGGCGACAGCATCTCTCCCTCCGCGCAGTTGAAGGTGACCCGCGTCGAGGCCACCGACACCCTCGTGGTGAGGAACGTCGACGTCACCACGCGCTTCCAGGACCTGGAGGCCCAGAAGCTGTCCCTCACGGGTGGCCCCCTGAGCGGCCCGCTGACGGTGAACGCCAACGTGGGCATCGGCGCGGCGCCGGGGACCAAGCGCCTGCTGGTGGTGGCGCCGGCGAACACCGAGGCCCCTCCGCCCCTGGAGGTGCGCACCACGGGCAGCCAGACCTGGGGCATCGGCCTCGTCATCAAGACGATGGCCGGCGCGGAGGGCGCGTCCATGCTCCTGCGCACGCGCGGCAAGAGCTGGCAGGTGCGTGGCGAGCCCGGCCCGGCTGCGCTGGGCCTGCAAATCACCGAGGACGGCGGCGACCCGGAGACGGGCTCGGGCCCGGGCACGCCGCGGCTGCACATCAAGGCCGGCGGGGCCGTGGGCCTCAACACCCACGACCCGCAGGGCGCGCTGGACGTGCGGCTGCCAGGGGGCGCTTCCGGGTTCGACCGCTTCGTGGTGAACCTGACCAGTGACTGGTCCCCCGGCATGTCCCACGTGACCATCGGCGCGGGACAGGCCGCGGGGCTGATGATCAACAACCCCCACGTCGTCTGGCACAAGGGCGAGTCGCGGGCCTCCATCCGCTACGGCCTGAGCGGCGGCACGGCCTCCGGATTGTTCTGGGACGTGGGCGCGCGCGCGAACAACGCGTTCTCCTTCATCGTCAACAACACCTCGACGATGTGGATGAACGCGGATGGGAACATCGGCATCGGCACGCAGACGCCTGGGGCCCGGCTGGATGTCCAGGGCGGCAGCCTGCGCGTCAGCGGCGCCATCACGCCCTCCGTCGGCAACTCCACGGGCAATGGCATCCAGTTCCCCCTGGACCCCTGGGGCGGGCATGGCGACGCCGCGTACATCCGGTACTTCCGGCCTCCCAATCCGCTGCCGGGCGACGAGGACCATGGCCGGCTGGTCATCGGCATCGAGAACGACCTCGGGGACGCGTTCGCCATCTCCCAGGGGGGCGCGGAGCGGCTGTGCATCGTCAACGGCAACGTCGGCATCGGCGCGGCGCGCCCCTCGGCTCCGTTGCACATCCAGCAGCGAGATCCGAGCCTGGGCATCCGCCTCAGCGAGAACACCTCCGGTCGCTACATCGACATCGCGTACGAGGGCCAGGGCACCTTCCGCATGTTCCACAGCAGCGGCAACGGTCGCTACATGCCCCAGGATGGCGAGTGGCATAAGTTCTCCGACGTCCAGCTCAAGGAGAACATCGAGTCGCTCCAGGGCATCCTCCCGCGCGTGCTCGCGCTGCGCCCGGTGAGCTTCGATTTGAAGTCCACGGGGCATCACCAGATGGGGCTCGTCGCGCAGGAGGTGGAGCCCCTGTTCCCGGAGCTCGTGTCGGACGCGCCCGCGCGCGAGGACGGCACGCCGCTCAAGGGGCTCGCGTACGAGGCCTTCAGCGTGCTGGCCATCGCGGCGCTCCAGGAGCTCAAGGCGCACTACGACACCCGCATCGAGGCGCTGGAGCGGCGCCTCCACGACCCGGAGAAGCACGGATGAAGAGCCAAATCGAGAAGCGCCTCGCGGACCTGAAGGCCGAGCACGAGGCGGGACAGAAGATGCTGGCGGAGCTGGACGCGAAGCGCGCGGGGCTGGTGCAGACGATGCTGCGCATCGAAGGCGCCATGCAGGTGCTCCAGGAGCTGTTGCCCTCCGACGAGGCGAACAACGCCACCGTGACGAACCTCCCGCACGCCGCGCGCTGAATACCTCCGCGGCGCAGAGACCCCTGCCATGAGCGACACGCGCGTCGGCGCCACGCTGACCTATACCGGAACGGCCACTCCTCCCACGCCCGCGCAGGTGCCGGTGGACCCGGCCGGGCTCGTCGTCGCGCTGGACGTACCGGCGGGGGTGGTGTTGCTGCGCGCGTCGCTCGCCCTGCGCGCGCCGGGCGACGACGTGACGGTGAACCTGATTCCCACCGCCACGCTGGCCACGAGCACCGGGCAGAACACTGTGGACCCGAGCCAGTCCATCACCTGGCTCAGCCTGGACTGGGGCGCGCGGCGGCCCCTGTCCTCGATGGAGCTGACCCTTCCGGCGTCACCGACGCAGACCGCCAAGAAGGGCCGGCTCAGCATCGCGGAGGGCGGCGCCTGGTATCCGCCCACGCCGTCCGACACCGTGGGCGTCAACGCCGTGGAGCCCCTGCCGGGCATCTTCGCCAGCCGCCTGCTGGTGGAGTTCGTGGAGGCGAACAACTCCCATCCTCCGCTGGGGACGCCGAAGACGCTGTCGGCGACGAAGCTCGCGAACATCGCCCTGCGCGCGCCCGCGCGTCCGCCGGACCTCACCGCCTCCGCGGGCACGGGCTCGGGTGCGCTCTTCTTCCATCAAGCGCTCCCGATGAACGCGCGCCAGGAGCTGGTGATGGAGGACGTGCTCACCCAGGCGCTCCAACGCGCCTGGCCCGCGGACCTCGAGGCGGGCCGCGTGACGGTGTCCCTGCGCGCTTCCGGGCTGGGCATGTTCGACCGCGTCCGGCTTGCGCTGGACACGCTCGATTACATCCAGCGCTTCAGCGACGGCGCCGAGCAGCGGACGCTCACGCTGGACACGGACGGCACCGCCATCGCGAGCGTCTCCGTGCCCAGGGACCGCGCGCTGTCGGAGGTGCGCTTCCACGTGCGCCACGCCTTGCGCGAGGAGCACCTGCCCCTGGTCCCGCGTCCACCCGCGCGGCCCTCGCGCTCCCACCGCTGCGGCTCCGGGCGCTCCGCCGCCCAGGCCTTCAGTGCGTCGCGTGCTCCAGGCGCGTTGACGGCCGTGGACCTCCACCTGCGCCCGGGGACGCGCCGCGTGACGGGCACCGTGGCCCTCCACGCGGACGTGCACGACCGGCCCGACGAGGCGCCGCTCCCGGGGAGCGCCGTGCCACTGCTGCTCGAGGAGTCTGGACCGCCGCCATGGCTCGCGCGCTGGGTGTCCTTCACGCTCCCCAAGTCCCTCGCGCTGAACAAGGGGCGCTGGTGGGTGGTCGTCACCACCGACGAGGGCGAGGTCCTCTGGAGCCTCATCGAGCCCGCGTCGGGCACACCCAAGCCGGGAGCGGTGGCACCGGACACCACGCTCCATCGCACCGAGCCGACCGGCCCCTGGCTGCCGCGCGACAGCGAGCTGCCCGGAGAGGCCCCGGGAGCCGCGCCGCTCTGGGCCTGCGCCCGTCCCCGACTCCGCCCCGTCGCGCCGGTGCCGCCGCCACCGCCCCGGCTCCAGCTGCGCTGGGGCGAGAAGGTGCTCGATGTGACACCGGACGGTGACGGCGTCGTCCACCTGGATGCCCAGGCGCTGGCGGTGCTCACGCCTCCAGGTGGAACGGGCGAACCACCGCCGCTCGAGCTCATCGTCCAATCCCGTGTGGCCGGCGAGGTCACCCTCTCCGGACTCCAGGTCGTCATCCCCCGGCAGGAGACGTATGCGCTCTTTCCGAGATAGCGAGCCCCCATCCCATGCTCCTCGCCATCGAGTCCTACTTCCACGATGCGCTGCGCGCCGCGATGCCCGAATCGGTGGAGGTGTCAGCCGGCCCCTCACGAGGCCCCTCCCCCGAAATCGACGCAGGCGTCGAGGTCTTCGCCACGCGGATGCGGCTCGCGTTGCCCGAGGGCGATGACCTCACCGCACTCCGCCAGCCGTCCTACTTCTCGCAGGTGGTCCGCTGGGCTGGCGATGGCACACGCAAAGACTTCGCCTTGCCAGCGAACACAATAGGCCAGGTGGTGGAGGTGGAGTCACCGCCGGGGCGTCCGCTGCGACGGGGAGACGACTACCTGGTGGAGGAGTCTACGCTGCGCCTTTACCGCGCGCCCGCGACTGCGAGCGAGGCCGTGGTGGCCTACCTGCGAGGTTCGCGCGCCGCAGGCTTCCTGGAGCGTCGTCGATGTGAGGTACGCCTGACCATTCGCGTATGGGTGAAGACTGACGTCGGCGATGCGACGCCGCTGATGTCCCGCGCACTCGCCGCAGCCCTGGCAGCATCCGCAGACATGGGGAACATGGAGGATGCGAACACGGAACCAGAGACGTCCGGCGTGCGTCTGCGATTGCTCCAACCCCAGGCCGCCCTGGTGGATGTCCATCAAAGCCTGGAGTTGGAGGATGGCACGGCCTACTTCCGCGCCCAGGCGAACTTCCTGGTCCGAGGAGAGCTGGAGCAGCTCGTCTCGCTCGGCACGCCCGAGTCCGAGGGCATCATCCTCGAGGTGCGACGGGAAACGTAGGATTCACAACAACGAGACTAAGCTGCAATTGAAGTAAATCACGCATGTGTTGTCCCATCGACATTCGGGAGCGAGCACCCACGCTCGCGCTCCGAACCCGAGGACATCGCCATGCCCCGTCACCTGTCGACCCTGCACACCCTGACCGCGCTCACCGCCTTCGCCACGCTGTCCACCGCCGCCGCCGAGGAGCGTGGCCAGCCCGTCGCCCCGCAGGCCACGGCCCCCGGCGTGGTCGTCACCGAGAAGGCGACGCCCCACTCGGCGCCCACGTACTCGGACGCGAGGATGGAGTCCGTGGCGCGGACGTGCGGCGCGGACGCCATTGGCAGCATCACGCCGGACGGGGCCATCCGCTGCCAGTCCAAGCCAGCCACCCTCGCGCAGACCGCCCCGCGGGAGCTGCTGGCCGGGACGTACTACGTCTCCATCCCCGCCATCGCCTGCACGCCGCAGGGGGCCGCGGCCGCGGCGACGGCGGGCCAATGCAGTGGCGGCGGTACGCTCCGGACCGATGGGGACAACCTCTTCCCCTGCACCGTGAACGCCAACGCCACCCGTAACACCTTCGTCTGCGGTCTGGACCTCCCGAACGGCGCGCAGATCCAGGAGGTCATCGCTTACGGCCTGGATTACTCCACCGCCGGATACTTCGAGGCGGCCATCTGGAGCACGGGGGATACGACGTTCGGGCCCACCTACTTCAGCAGCTTCGGAGGCACCTGGCAGTCCTCGGGCGTGGCGTTCAACGGCGGCTTCACCAGCTTCCCCATCTTCTCCGCGTCCCAGCCGCCCCACACGGTGACGGTGGGTAACCGGTATACGATTGGCTTCGGCACGCGCGACCCCAACTCGGGCATCAGTTTCTACGGCTTCCGCGCCCGCTACTTCCTGCCGTGAGCCGCGCGGCCTGGGGTGACACACTCCCGCCCCGAGGTGGGCCAGACCCAGGTCTTGCACGCAAAACAAGGCTGACTTGAGTTCGAAGCAGGTGAGGTATGGACGCGCGGGGCACGCCTCCCGCGCGCTCCACATCCAAGGACCCACCATGCTTCGTCGTCTTCCGACCCTCGCCGCGCTGACCACCGTCGCCACGCTGTCCACGGCCGTCGCGGAGGAGAAGGTCACTCCCGAGCCCTCGAAGTCCTCCAAGCCCGCCGTGGTCGTCTCGGAGAAGGCCTCGCCCCACGCGGAGCCCACCGTGACGGGAGCTCGGTTCGCGAAGGTCGCCCAGCTCTGCGGCGCCGAGTCCGTCGGCACCGTCGATCCGGACGGCGCCGTCCGCTGCCAGTCGAACCCCGCCTCCACGGCCCGGACGGGCGCGTCGACGCTGCTCGCCGGCAACTACTCCATCTCCATCCCCGCCATCACCTGTACGGTCCAGGGCAACCTCCCGTCGGGTGACACGATGCCGTGCCTCAGCGGCGCCACGGTCCGCGTGGATGGAGACCAGGAAGTCCCCTGTCAGGTGCGCGGCGTCACCGCGCGCCGCACGTACATCTGCGCGCTGAACCTGCCCGCGGGCACGCAACTCCAGGAGGTCATCGCCTACGGCATGGACTACTCCACCCAGGGCTACTTCGAGGCGGCCATCTGGCGCACGCAGGACGCGGGCTTCGCGCCCACGTACATCAGCAGCTTCGGCGGGACGTGGCAGTCCTCGGGCATGGCCTTCAACGCCGGCTACGTCAACTTCCCCATCTTCCCCGCGACCCAGCCGGCGCACACCATCCTGGCCGGTGAGCGGTATGTGATTGGCTTCGCGGCCAGGGATCCGAACGAGTTCACCTGGGTCGGCGGCTTCCGCGTCAATTACTACCAGCCCTGAGATTTGTGGCATGGCGGCCCCTTCCCCTCGACGGAAGGAGCCGCCACGCCTCCCCATCCACGAGGTGGGCCACGCCGCGAGTGACATCAATCACACGCCCAGTCGCGCCCAATCGTAAAATCCAGACAAAATAGCCAGTCCGGATAAAACCCCGCGACAATTCCGGCCCCCGCTCGTTCAATCCAATGCATGGGAGGCCGGCACGCCGGCGCCCATGTCATTCCAGTCAGCATTCGAGCGAAAGGGAGACACATGGCGTCCTACGTCAGAGCTGTTTCGACGGTGAAGGGTTTGCGTTGGGGTGCGGTGTTGCTGGCGGGCCTGGTGGGCTGTGAGCCCACGACGACGAAGGAGCCCGCGACGAACCACCAGGAGGTGGGCTCCCTCGAGGAGCAGGCCAGGCTGCTGACGGCGCCTCCGGGCTGTGAGGAGATCACCCTCGGGGAGCTGGCCAACGGCATCGAGCTGACGCCCGTCAGGTACAGCAACCAGCCCACGTTGCGCGGCGACTTCGGCAGCTTCGGAGACCCGGCCGCGCGGGACGCGGCGTTCATCCGGCTGGACGTGGACACGACGCCGGGCCTCTACAACCTGGCCACCGCGGGCGGCAACACCTTCGCCTGCGACCAGTGCGTCTTCGGGACCAAGGACGAGGGCGCGGCCACGCAGAAGGACCTGGTGGCCGAGTCCGGCACGCTGCTGCTGGCGCTGAAGGTGTCCCCCGACCAGACCATCGGCGCGCTGGCCAACGTGGTGCTGCGCGAGGCCGTGGACGCCCCGCCCCTCAACGCGCCCTTCTGGGGCAGCGCGCTGGTGCCGGGTGGCGAGTGCAAGTGGATCCGCTTCGCGACGTGGAACACCGTGCGCCAGGGCGGATGTGACCCGCGCCAGGGCTCGCTGACGGCGAACCTGCCGGACACCACGTGCGTGCCCACCAACTACGCGGCCTCGGACGGCACGCTGGAGCGCTCGCTGGGGACCAAGACGCAGGGAGAGGCGTGCACCACCACGCCGGCCGGGAGCGAGTACGAGCTGGCGTCGACGGACTGCGAGCAGGGCTACACCTGCACGGACCTGCTCTCGGAGAACGCGCAGTGCACCCAGACGTGTGACTTCCTGGCCGCCGACCCCGGCTGTCCCGAGGGCATGATGTGCGGTGTCTACGGCCTGTGCACCACGCAGACCGTGCTGCAGTCCTTCGGCTTCCGGTTCGACACCGCGCCGATTGGCTCCACCTGCACCCCGGGCGTGACGTTCGCCGAGTTCTGCGGCAGCGAGGGCGCGCGCGGCGCGTGCCTGGACCTGGGCCGCACGGGCACCGCCACCTGCCTGCGCTACGAGCGGGCCCGCACGAACTGCGGCCCGGGTGAGGAGCTGGGCTACTTCAGCTACTCCCGTCCGCCCGGCGGCTTCGACCGCACCATGGGCTTCTGCTACCACGACGGCCTGTAGTCACCGTCGTCCCTCGCGGCCCGGGTGCCTCACGAGGCCCGGGCCGCGCGCCCACCGATGCGCGAGCCCGCGTCCTCGGGCAGCCGGCGGAACAAGAACCCCGCCAGCGAGGACACCACGCCAATGGCGATGAAGGGCATCAGGAAGCGGTCCGGCGTCAGGGGCAGCTCTCCCGCCCCGCGCGCCAGGTGCAGCATGAGCGCGCCGAAGCTGATGCCCACGCTCAACGCCATCTGCTGCGTCACCACCGCCATGGTCGACGCCTGGCTCATCTTCTCCGGGGGGATGTCCGCGTAGGCCACGGCGTTGATGGCGGTGAACTGGAGCGAGCGCACGAAGCCGCTGACGAACAGCGTGACGACGATGACCGGGATGGGCGTGCCCACGCGGAAGAACGCGGGGACGGCCGTCAGCACCGCGGCGGCCAGGTTGGAGCCCGTCAGCGTGGCGCGGAAGCCCAGGCGCTTGATGACCCACGGCGCCAGCGGCTTGCAGGACATGGCCCCGAAGCCCGTGCCGATGGTCATCATGCCCGCCTCGAAGGGGCCCCACCCCAGGCCCACCTGCAAGAGCAGCGGCAGCAGGAACGGCGTCGCGCCCAGGCCCATGCGCACCAGCCCTCCGCCCGCGATGCTGGCGCGGAACGTGGCCACCTTGACCAGCCGCACGTCCAGCACCGGCCGATGGCGTTGCAGCGCGTGGCGCACGTAGAGCACTCCCGCGCCCACCGCCACCAGCGCCATGCCCAGCTGCGTCTCCGGAGGCACCAGCCCCACGCCCAAGGTCTCCACCGCGACAATCGTCAAGGTGATCGCCACGGCGGCGATGGCATAGCCCTTCCAGTCGAAGGGCCCCGGGTGCGGCTGCGGAAGCTCCGGCACGAAGCGCGCCACCGCGAGCATGCCCAACAGGCCCACCGGCACGTTGACGAAGAAGATCCACGGCCAGTCCGCCACACCCAGGATGAGCCCGGCGATGGGTGGACCGATGAGCGGCCCCACCAGCGCGGGCATGGTGAACCAGCTCAGCGCGGACACCAGCTTCTCGCGCGGCGCCGAGCCCACCACGATGAGCCTCCCCACGGGCGTCATCAGCGCGCCGCCCAGCCCCTGGAGCGTGCGGAACAGGACCAACTGCGGCAGCGTGCGCGAGAAGCCGCACAGCACCGAGCCCAGCAGGAAGACGCTCATCGCGACCATGAAGACGCGACGCGGCCCGAAGCGGTCCGCCACCCAGCCGCTCGCCGGCGCGAGCACGGCCAGGGCCAGGATGTACGACGTCAGCGCCAGCTTGAGGTGGATGGGGTCCGTGCCGAAGGCCGCGGACAACGTCGGCAGCGCGGTGGACAGCGCGGTGGAGTCGACGAACTCCATGAACAGCGCGCTCGCCACCGCGATGGACGCCAGCCGGGAGCCTCTCCGGGAGGACGCGGGCGGCGAGCCGGGTGGAGAGGAGCCAGGAGAGTCGGACACCTCTCTTCTATGCACATGTGGCCGCGCGCCTGTCACGCTCGACGACACTGCGCGCGGGCGGCCCCCCGCTCACCCTGCCACCGGGCGGCCGGCACTCGGCCGACACCCCGGCGGGCTCGCGGGCGGGACGCACAGGACTCGTCAGGCCGGCCGCTCCAGCCGGCCATCCGCGTGCCGGGCGAAGCGGCCCTCCTCGCGCGCGTGCACCGGGTCGTCGCTCTTCCAGGGCCACCCGCCGAACTGGGTGCGCTGGTAGTCGTTGAACGCCTGGACGATCTCCTGCCGCGAATTCATGACGAACGGCCCATGCTGCACGACGGGCTCGTTGATGGGGCGCCCCTGGAGCATGAGCAGCTCCGTCTCGTCCGGGCCGTTCTCCAGCAGCGCGTCCGCGTCCGGGCGCAGCTGCAGGACATGCCGGGCGGGGACGTCGCGGCCGCCGACCTTCAGCGCGGAGCCCTTGAAGAAGTACACGAAGCGGTTGCTGCCGCGCTGGGCGGCGGGCAGCGTCCAGCGCGCGCCGGGCGACAGCTTCACCGTCCAGATGGCCACGTCGGAGTCCGCCCGCGCGGCCCAGGACTTCGGCGGAGGCGACGGCGGCTTCGCGTCCCCCAGCGTGCCCGCCACCACGGTGACCTCGGTGGTGCGCCCCGCCTCGTCCTTCGCCACGTGGCGCGGGATGGCGTGGTCCCAGAGCATGGAGAAGTGCGGCGCCACCAGCTTGTCGGCGCTCGGCAGGTTGAGCCAGATTTGAAACAGCTCCACGGGGTTGGGCGCGTCCTTCTTCAGGAGCGGGAACATCTCCGAGTGCAGCACGCCGCTGCCGGCCGTGAGCCACTGCACGTCCCCGCCGCCGAAGCGCGCCGCGGCGCCCAGCGAGTCCGAGTGGTCCAACAGCCCGCTGCGGACGATGGTCACCGTCTCGAAGCCCCGGTGCGGATGCTGCGGGAAGCCCGGCACCACGGTGCCGTGGTACATGTTCCAGCCGTCGCGGCCCTCGAAGTCCTGGCCCAGCTGCCGGCCCGCCAGCGACGCGGTGGGCCCCAGCTGCTCGTTGCCCTTCGGGTAGGCGTCGACGTGGTGGACGCAGAACAGGAACGGGTCCGGCGTGGGCCAGGGCATGCCCCGCAGGGGGCTCATCCCCAGGATGACGGGTGGCGCTTCACTCCCCTTCGACGACTGGCTCATCCCCTGCTCCTCTGCCTTTCCCGGGCTCTTCGTACAGCTCGCCGTGCTGGTGGCCCCCGCCACCGCGAGCAACCGCAGCGCCGCTCTCCGACTGACTTCCTCGCTCAAGGGGCCTCCTCCCGCGCGTGACGCCGTCCGGAGCCTCTAATCCCGGCCAGCCCGGGGCGCATTCTTTCACGTCCGGGGGCCGCCAGCCCGCTCCCCATACACCTTCGCCCTGGGTTGCCGTAGGGTTCGCCCGCCGTGAGCCCATCCCCCACCTTCGCCGTGTCCCAAGAGCGCGTGCGCGCCATCGACTGGCTGCGCGGCATCGCCGTGCTGTTCATGGTCCAGACGCACTCGCTGGCCCTGCTCACCCCGGAGCTGCGCAAGAGCGTCTGGGTGGGTCGCCTGCTCAAGGTGGACGGGCTGGTGGCCCCCGCCTTCATCTTCTCCGCGGGCTTCGCCCTGGCACTCGTCATGGTGCGCAGCGCCGCCGCCGGGAAGCTGCGCGAGCGCGTGCCGCGAAACCTCCGCCGCGCCTGCGAGGTGCTGCTGGTGGCCTCGCTCGTCAACTGGGCCTGGTTCCCCCTGCTGAGCGAGCCGAAGTGGCTGTTGCGCATGGACATCCTCCAGTGCGTGGGCGTGTGCCTGCTCCTGATGTTGCCGGTGGCCGCCCTGCTCGCCTCGCGTCCCCGCGTGCTGGCCGGGCTGAGCCTCGCGCTGGCATTCACCGTCTTCGCGGTGGCGCCGCTGGGCGAGCAGGTGACGGGGCCGTGGGCCACGCTGACGAACAAGTCCTCCTTCGCGCCGTTCCCCCTGCTGCCGTGGCTGGGCTTCGGGTGGCTGGGCGCGTTCGCGGGGACACTCGCGGGGGCATGGGGCCGGCGCGCGCTGGCCCTGGCGTTGCTCGCGCTGGTGACGGTGGGCGCCGTGGGCGCGGCGTCGGGCGATTTCCTCTTCCAGCTCTACCCGCACCACCGCTTCTTCGTGGCCAACCCGTCCAACTCGGCGGCGCGCTTCGCGTGGGTGTGCGCGGTGCTGCTCGGCTTGATGTGGCTGGAGGGGCGCGTGGCCCAGACGCGCGAGCCTTCGCGGCTGCGGCGCTTCATCGAGGTGTTCGGCACCTCGTCGCTCTCCGCGTACTTCTTCCACGAGATGTTGCTGTTCTACCGGCTGGGGGGCGTCTTCTCGTTCCAGCGCTTCTGGGGAGACCAGAGCGACTGGCCCCAGTACTGGCTACTCACCGCCGTGCTCATCGTCGCCACGTGGATGTTGTGCCTGGCGTGGGACGGACTGGAGCGCCTGGCGAAGAGTGCGCTCCGGGCCGTGACGAAGCGACCGCGCGGTGAGCTGACGTCAGTGGGAGGCTGACGCCAGCTTCTCGAAGGCGGAGATGACCTCCGGCGGGGCCTGCACCAGCTCGATGAGCACGCCCTCCCCGCTGTAGGGGAACTGCTCGTTGGCCTTGGGGTGCACGAAGCAGATGTCGAAGCCCGCGGCGCCCTTGCGGATGCCGCCGGGGGCGAAGCGCAGGCCCTGCTTCTCCAACCACGCCACGGCGACGGGCAGGTCATCCACCCACAGGCCCACGTGGTTGAGCGGCGTCTCGTGGACCCGGGGCTTGCCCTCGGGGTTGATGGGCTGCATCAGGTCCACCTCCACCTTGAAGGGGCCCGCGCCGGCGGTGACGATGTCCTCGTCCACGTTCTCGCGCTCGCTGCGATAGGTGGAGTGAGGCGTCAGGCCCAGCAGGTCCACCCACAGCTTGCGCAGGGGCGCCTTGTCGGCGGCGCCGATGGCGATCTGCTGGACGCCCAGGATTCGGAAGGGTCTCAAGGTCTCCATGCGGGGACACCCTGTCACGGGAAAATCCGGGGGAATAGACCCATTTCCCAGGTCATGCGTTTCGAAGCGGCGAACGTCGTATCCGTCCCCCGGAGAACGCATGTCCCAGACCTTCCTGAAGCGCCGTTTGAGCCAGTGGGGAAGTGCCCTGCTCGTCGCCTGCACCCTGCCGGCCTGCATGTCGTCCAAGCCCGCCGCGGAGGGTGTCTCCGCGGCCCCCCAGGCCGACTACAAGCCTCGGGTCGCGAGCCGGGATGACGCGACGCACGACGGCGCCAAGGATGAGCGCCGGGAGAAGGCCCCCACGGGCGCCGTGGCACAGGCGACGACGGCGCAGCCCAAGACCCCCAAGGCCGCCCCCCACGCGTTCGCCGATGCCGAGCACGATGAGTCCGCGGCGGTGGAAGGCGCGCCCATGGAGGAGCCGAGCGCCGTGATGGTGGCCGCGCCCCCTCCGCCGAGCCCCGCCACGCTGGCCGGCGCGGGCGGCGCGCCCCACCCCATGGAGCTCGCCAAGCGCGCGGCCCCTGGCCCCGGCAAGAGCATGCCCAGCCTCCCCATGCGCAAGCCCGCGCAGGACAAGCTGGCCCCGGCGGACGCGGACACCACGCACCAGGGCAACACGTTCGAGAACTGGAAGCCCAACGCCTTCACGGAGACGGCCAAGGATTCGCTGTCCACCTTCGCCGCGGACGTGGACACCGCGTCGTACACGGTGGCGCGCCGCTACCTGCAGCAGGGCAACCTGCCGCCGACCTCCGCGGTGCGCGTGGAGGAGTTCGTCAACTACTTCAAGTACCGCTACGCCCCGCCGGAGAAGGGCGCGTTCACGGTGCACCTGGAGGCGGCGCCCTCCCCGTTCGATGCGAAGCGCCACTTCGTGCGCGTGGGCGTGCAGGGCAAGGTCGTCTCGCGCTCGCAGCGCAAGCCCGCGCACCTGGTGTTCCTCATCGACACCAGCGGCTCCATGGCGTCGCAGGACAAGCTGCCGCTCGCCAAGGAGGCCATCAAGATCGCCGTGAAGAACCTCAACGAGAACGACACGGTGGCCATCGTCACCTACGCGGGCTCGACGCGGGACGTGCTGTCGCCCACGCCCGCCACGGACGTCAAGCGCATCCACGCGGCGCTGGACGGGCTGGAGTCCGGCGGCGGCACGGCGATGGGCTCCGGCATGGAGATGGCCTACAAGCACGCGGTGAAGAAGGCGTCCGGGCAGGTCGTCTCCCGCGTCGTGGTGCTCACCGACGGCGACGCCAACATCGGCAGCGTGTCGCCGGAGTCCATGCTGGAGAGCATCCGCAAGTACGTGGCCGAGGGCGTCACCCTCACCACGGTGGGCTTCGGCATGGGCAACTACCGTGACGACATGATGGAGAAGCTGGCGGACAAGGGGAACGGCAACAGCTTCTACGTGGACAGCTACAAGGAGGCCAAGAAGGTCTTCGAGACGCAGCTGACGGGCACGCTGGAGGTCATCGCCAAGGACGTGAAGCTGCAGGTGGAGTTCAACCCCGCCGCCGTGAGCCGCTACCGTCTGGTGGGCTACGAGAACCGCGACGTGGCGGACAAGGACTTCCGCGACGACAAGGTGGACGCGGGTGAGATTGGCGCGGGCCACAACGTGACGGCGCTGTACGAGGTGGAGCTGGTGAAGGGCGCCACGGAGTCGCTGGCCACGGTGCGCGTGCGCGCCAAGGCGCCCAATGGCACGGAGGCGTCCGAGCAGGCCTTCCCGCTGGAGCGCTCGCTGCTGCGCGACTCGCTGGAGGCGGCCTCGCCCGACTTCCGCTTCGCACTGGCCGTGGCCGCCACCGCCGACGTGCTGCGCGGCAACCCGGCCGCCGAGGGCTGGAGCCTGGCCACCGCGCAGAAGCTGGCCGAGGGCGCCGTGGGTGGTGACGCGGACCGCGCCGAGTTCGTCCGGCTGGTGACGCAGGCCCGCGCGCTGTCGGGTGCCTCGGCGCGCGGTCGCTGAGGAGAGGTTCGCTGTCGGGGGTCGTGGGGTGGAAGGCCCACTGGGGGAGCCTTCCACCCCACTCTTTATTCCGGCAGGTCCGCTCAGTACGCGACGACGCCAGGCGGAGTGGTGCTGGTGAAGAAGTCCGGGAACGTCGCGATGAAGTTGCTGCCGCTGCCCGTCTCGTTGGGGCTGATGATGCCCGCCTTCGTCCCACCCGCGGTGAGCGTGGTGCCATCCGCGCCGATGGCCAGGTAGCCCAGGAAGACGCTGCCGGTGCCCAGGTACACCGCGAAGCCGGTGTTGCGCACCACCGTCATCAGCTCCGGGTCCACGTGCTTGATGCCCACCGTCCTGGGCGAGCTGCCGCTGTAGCCGTTCTTCACCGTGAAGCCCGCCGCCACGCCCAGGTCATTGGCCACCAGGGACAGGCTGGGCGTGGAGATGATGGACGTGCCCAGCCCGATGCTGGCCGCGGGCCAGGCGCACGTCCCGGAGGCCAGCCGGCTCAGGAAGATGTCGTGGATGGGCGGAAGCGTGCCCGCGCGCACCACCGAGGTGAGCTCGAAGACACACCCACGGGACACCGCCGAGACCAGCTCCGCCTCGCGGACGTCGAACACCTCCTCCAGCCCTCCCGCGGGCTCATCCACACCACAGGCCGGAAGGACCATCGCCGCACAAAGAGAGACAGCGCGTCGGAAGCTTCGCATGACGTGACAACCCCCTGGTTCGCGAACAGCGCCCGCACGCTAGCAGCCTGCAAGTCATTGCACCGACATTTCCAGGCAACGGGCCTGGGCACCGGGAGGACGCCTTGCGGTATCCTCCGCCACGCATGCGCCCATCCCACCTGTCCTCCCGAGTGCTGCTCGTTCCCCTCGCCGCCTCCCTCCTCGCCTGCGGCGGCTGCGGAAAAGATGACCCCTCCGGCGGAGGCGTGCCCCTGGGCGAGGAGCAGAAGGGCATCGCGACGTTCTACGACGCCACCGGCGCGGGCAATTGCAGCTACGACGCCAGCCCGGACGACCTGATGGTGGCGGCGATGAACACGCCCCAGTACGCCGACAGCGCCGCCTGTGGCCAGTGCGTGGACATCCAGGGCCCCAGCGGCTCGGTGCGCGTGCGCATCGTCGACCGCTGCCCCGAGTGCGAGGCAGGCCACCTGGACCTGAGCCGCCAGGCCTTCGCGAAGATCGCCGAGATGAAGCTGGGCCGCGTGGACATCACCTGGAAGGTGGTCTCCTGCGACGTCGCCGGCAACCTGGAGTACCACTTCAAGAACGGCAGCAACCCGTGGTGGACCGCCATCCAGGTCCGCAACCACCGGCAGCCGATCACCAAGCTGGAGTGGCGACGCGGCGACGGTGCGTGGAAGAACGTGCCGCGCGAGGACTACAACTACTTCGTCGAGTCGGGCGGCATGGGCGAGGGCGCGTTCAGCGTGCGCGTGACGTCGTCCACCGGAGACCAGGTGGAGGACACCCTCCCCCGCGTCCTGGACAACGACAGCGTGCGCGGCACCAAGCAGTTCCGCTGACCCCGAGCACCCCGGACCGAGGCTCGCGCGAAGCGAGCCCCGGCCAGCACCTCAGCGCCGCAGCATCGAGCGCAAGAGTTCCAGCGCCTCGGTGACGTTCTGCCAGACCTGGAGCGACTTGACGCCCTCCCCTTCGCCCTGCACCGCGCGACGGGAGGCCCGCTCCAGGGGCAGCAGCACGCCCTCCACCAGCTCGATCTGCCGGCTGAGCTCCGCGGGCGAGGGCCCGGCCACCGCGGTCCGCTGCAGCGCCTCCGCCGGCACCTGGGCCGACACGTTCACCGGACGGTCCGCCAGCGCCGCGAGCGCTCGCGACAGCTGGTCCAGGTACGGCCCGAAGTCCTGCGCGGGCGCCTGGACGACGGGGGCCTGCACGGGCGTGGCCGCGCGCTCCGTCAGCGCCTTGAGCAGTTGGGCCAGGTGCTTGAGGTACGGCGTCAAATCCGGGCCCGCGGCGGCGGGCGCGGCAGCCGCGACGACCGGCGGAGCCTGCTTCACCTCGCGGCCCACCCGCGCCACCTCCAGCACCGCGTCGCGCAGGGCCTCCAGGTACGGCAGGGCCTCGGCCGTGGGGTCCGCCTCCTCATTCGCGGCGCCCTGGGCCAGCTGAGTGGCCGCCTGCGAGACGGCGTCGCGCACCGCGCCGAGCTGCTCCTCGATGCCGCTGAGCTGCCCGGTGACGCGGGCCACGGGGTCGTCCTCCTTGCCCCCCATGCGCTTGACGCGCGCGAAGCCCTGCTTGATCTCCTCCCAGCGCTTCGCCTTCTCCGGCGTGAGCCGGCCGCGCATCTCCGCCAGCTTCAGGAGGTTCTGCTCCGCGGCGGTGGTGAGCGTCTGGGACTCGCCCTGGTAGTGGTCGTCGATGAGCCGCTCCAGCTCCGCGTCCGTCATCGCGGACACGAGCTTCTCCGTCAGCTTGCTCATGTTGCGGTAGCTGCCCTGGAGCTTGAAGGCCGGCTCGGTGCGGAAGCGCTCGTCCTGCGCCGCCGAGGCGATGTACTGCATGTTCACCTTCAACAGCACCGACTGCACCCGGAACATCCGCTGGAAGATGGCCACAATCTCTTGCAGCTCCGCCGCCGCGTAGCCGTGCTTCATCTCGCCCGCGGGCACCTCCTCGCCCTGGGCCATGCGGATGAGCCGGTGCGTGTCCGCCGAATCCCGCGTGGCCAGCGGCGCCGTCACGGTGTTCGAGGTCAGCGCGTTCTCCAGGTAGCTCAGCGCGAACAGGTGCTCCTTCCCGTCCAGGATGTCACCCAGGTTGTACGTGTCCGCGCGGTTGGCGAGCATGTCCGGGATGCGGAAGCGCTCACCCGTCTCCGTGTAGGGATTGCCGGCCATGACGACGCAGAACTTCTTGCCGCGCAAATCGTAGGTGCGCGTGCGGCCATTCCAGACGCCCTCGACGCGGCGCTGGCCGTCGCACAGGGAGATGAACTTCTGGAGCAGCTCCGGGTCCGTGTGCTGGATGTCGTCGAGGTAGAGCATCACGTTGTTGCCCATCTCGAAGGACAGGTTGATGCGCTCCACCTCCTGCCGCGCGGTGGCGTTGGGCGCCTCCGCCGGGTCCAACGACTTCACCGAGTGACCCAGCGCGGGGCCGTTCACCTTGACGAAGGTGAGGCCCAGGCGGCTCGCCACGTACTCCATCAGCGTCGTCTTGCCGTAGCCCGGCGGCGACATGAGCAGCAGCATGCCCATGCGGTCCGTGCGCTTGCCCTCGCCCGCCGCGCCGAGCTGCTTGGCCAGGTTGGCGCCGATGAGCGGCAGGTACACCTCGTCGATGAGCCGGTTGCGCACGAAGGACGACAGCACCTTCGGCGTCAGCTCCTCCAGGCGCAGCTTGCGCCGCTCGCGCTCCAGCAGGTCCCGCTGCAACGCGCGGTAGGCCTGATACCGGGGCACGCGGAGCTGCCGGAACTCGCCCAGGCGCGCCAGGAACTCATCCAGGCGCAAGGGCAGCTTGCGGTCCTGGATGCGCGGGTGGCTGCCCAACAGGCCCGTCACCTCGGCCGCCGTCAGCGCGCCCGCGGGCTCGCGGTCCAGCTTGCGCTCGGTGAGCAGCAACACCGCCGTCTCCAGCACGAAGTAGCCGGAGTCCCCGGGGCCACCGTCCCGCTGCGCGAGCCACGCCTGCACCCACGCGCGCGCGATGTCCAGCCGCGACGCCAGGTCCTTCTCCAGCCCGCGCAGGTCCTCCTCGAAGGCCGTGCGAGTCCCCTGCCGCTCCAACTGCGCCAGGAACGCGTCCCGGAGCACCAGCGCCTCGCCGCTCGTGGTGAAGCGGGGCCGCTCCACGGCCAGCTCCTCCACCAGGTAGCCGCCCGCCAGCCGCGCCTCCGCCGGTGAGTGCGACAGCCCCTGCGCCTTCAGGAACGCCCCCACGGCCTCGCCCAGCGCCATGCCCAGCTCGTGCAGGCCGCCCGCGGCGGAGAACGTCTGCCGCAACCGCGCGAGGCTGCGCGCCCGACGGTGCAAGAGCGCCCGCGCCGCCTCCTCCGTGTCGAAGGCCCAGTACAGCGCCGCCAGAGCGCGAGGCGCCGGAGCGAAGCGCAAGAGGCCCGCGCCCTGGTGCAGCGCCAGGAGCTTCTCCAGCACGGCGGCCGCGTCCACGTCGTGCACGCCGCGCTCGTAGCCCTCGTCGAAGCGGTCCGCGGCGTAAGCGCGCACGGGCTCCAGCAGCGTCCCGCCCATCACCGCCGCGTGCAGCCCCGTCAGGGACAGCCCGCCCTTGCCCTCCTCGGCGTCGGAGAGGATGCACGCGGCCAGGTACTCGGCGCGGTACACCTCGCGCGTCTCGGAGACCAGGTGCTGGTCCCAGAGGTCCTTCTGCTCGAGCAGCGCCGGGTCCTCCAGCTTCTGCGCGTAGTCGGAGCCGGTGAGCTGCAGGTACAGCGCGCCGTCGCGCGGCACCAGCGTCAAATCCAACGGTTGGGTGTTGACGTTGAAGCGGTAGGTCCCCAGCTTGATGACGTTGTCGCCGTCCGCGAACAGGTCCTGCTTGTCGCGCAGCGCGCGCAGCGCGTCCTGCTTGGCGGACTTCAGCCGCGACTGCACCTCGTCCGAGCGCACGCTGTCCTGCAGCGCCATCAGCTGCTCGGAGAGCTGCCGCAGCTTGAGGATCATCGCGTCGGTGGCGAAGTACGCGTTGAGCTCGTCGTCGGACTTGAATGCCTTGGAGCGGCGCTGCACGCCCTGGAGGATGCGCTCCGCGGCGCCGAAGATGCTCTGCGCGCGGCGCTGGCGCTCGTCCACCAGCGTCTGCTTGCGCGCGCCGAACGCCTCCAGCAGCTCCTCGCGCTTCTGCGTAATCTGGCCGAGGAACTCGTCGAACTCGCCGAAGCGGCCCTCCAGCTCCTCCAACTGCACGGTGAGGCGCGACAGGCCCTCGTCGCACTTCTCCGGCACGTCCGCCTGGGCCAGCGCGTTCTCGATCGCCTGCCCGAGCAGCTTGAACTGGGCGCCGAACTCCGCGCGCTTCTCGCGGCCGGACAGCTCCTTGCGCTTGGCGGCCAGGCTCGCGCGCACGCGGTTGAGCCGGCCGAACAGCTCGGAGATGCCCTCCAGGATGCGGGCGCGCGCCAGCGGGTCTCCCACCTGGAGGCCGCCCACCACCTCGCCCAGCACGGTGAGACCCTGGGCCGTCTTCTCGATGTCCTCGCCCAGCGGCTGCAGCTCCACCGTCGTCTGCACCGGCTCCAGCTTCGCGAGCAGCTCGTCCAGGCGCGCGGCCAGCGGCTGGAGCGCCTCCCCCTTCTGGAGGAACTCCACGCACGCGGTGCTGGTGGAGTCGGACGCCTCCACCACCGCCTTCTCCAGGGCGTCCACCCGCCCCAGGTCCATGTAGCGGATGTCCTTGAGGGTGATCAGGTGCCCGCGCTGCTGGCGCAGCTCCGCCAGCACCAGCATGAACTCCTCGGCGGTGGTGAGCAGCTCCGGCCGCACCCGCGCGAGCAGCTTCGCCTGGGCCTTCTCCGCCTCCGCCAGCGCCTCCGTGGCGCGCTTCTGGAGGGCGAGCACCTTCTCGAACTCGTCGATGATGAGCTCGGAGGTGCGCCGCAGCGTCTCGATGGGCTCCTGGAGGCCCGTCTCCGCGTGGCCCAGCCAGTAGTACGCGTCCAGCGCGCGCGTGGCCGCGGCGACCAGGTCCTCGTAGGTGCGGCGGCTGGGCTTCTCCGTCTTCGCGATGCGCTGGAGCGTCAGCGAGTCGGAGATGCCGCGCACCAGCTCCGCGTTGCCCACCTTGCCCAGGTACCCGGGCGCCGCGGGCGTCGCCGCCGCGTGCTCGTCCGACACGAAGGGCGTCTGCCACACCTGCATCGGGTGCACGCGCGTGGGGTCCGCCGACGTCTCGCGGAACACCACCAGCCCGCCGTCCCCGAAGAGGCTGTACCCGTTGCACACCAGCGGGTTCTGAACCTCCTTGCGCACCAGGTTGTACGGGAAGAGCAGGTAGCGCCCCGCCTCGCGCTGGTGGAAGACGTAGAGCACGTCCTCGCCATTGGGCGAGCGGATGACCTTCTTGAACTCCATGCCCTCGCCGGTGGCCTCACCGTCGAAGACCTTGTAGTCCCCCGTCTGCAGGTAGTAGCCGCCGGGGAAGATGATGCCCTGGTCCTCGGGCAGCCGGATGCACGCCTGACCGATGGCGTCGATGCGCACCACGTGCTGCGTGCGCGAGTTGAACACCAGGTAGCGCTGGGCCTTCTCGCGGAAGGGCAAGACGCGCAGCAGGATGAGCGTGCCCACCTGCGCCCAGGCGAAGCGCGCGTCGTCCAGCGACTGGTTCGCGTCCTCCACCGGCTCGCTGTAGATGCCCAGGCCCGAGGACGTGTTGTCCTCCACCTTCACGGTGAGGTCCCCCTTCACCGTCTCCACGAAGACCTGGTCCAGCACGTTGACGTGCGGGTGGGTGCCCAGCACGTAGTTCTCGCGCGTGGCCACCGTCCACTCGAAGTCGTGCGACGGCGGGAAGGTGTGGTCCTTGTCACCCTGGTTGTCGATGTAGGTGGCGTTGCCGTCCGTATCCAGGCTGAAGCGGAAGACCTTCAAGTCCCTGGCGGACTGGCCCGTCTTGAACACCGCCAACAGGCGCGCGTCCTTGCGCCGCAACTGCAGGAGCTTCGCGTCCTTGTAGTAGCGGTACAGCTCGCTGAAGTCCTTGATGAAGCGCGGGTCCGCCAGGAAGCCGCCACCTTCCGTGTGCGGCACCGCGGACAAATCGAAGCCGTCCGCCGTCTTCTCGAAGCGGTGCAGCGAGAACACGTCCGCGACGGACGTCTCCTTCTTCAGCCCGATGAAGACGTTGTAGCCGAAGAGCAGGTACTTGCCGACGCTGACGATGTCGCGCGCCACGCAGTTGTTCTCGGTGCGCACGCGCTCGTTGCCGGTGACGGCCAGCTCCGTGCCACCGAAGAACGCCTTGCGCCGCGCGTTGAGGTCGGCCGCCTTGGTGCCCAGCGCCTCCGCCTGCGCGAGCAGTCGCGTCCGGATGACCTCGTAGCTGCCCCCCTCTAGCGCGACCTCGCCCGTGGGCGCCGCGCCCTTGCCACCTTCAGTTGCCATGAGTGCTCACCGGAATTCCGCATGGACCCCGCCCCGTCCCCCACCAAGGGGACGCCACCCCGGATGGCCCGGGGCGGAGTCGTCGTGACGTCATGGCCGCCACCGCACGGCTCGCGCGGCGATGGCGGCCCCCTGCTGCCAGGCTCAGCCCTGCTTGTCGGCGGAGGCGGCCTTGCCGTCGGAGCCCAACAGGGCCTTCAGGCTCGCCGCCGTCGCGTCCGTCGCGCTCGGCGTCATGCGGTGCAGCAGCGCGGCCACGGCCAGGTTCTGCGCGTCGTTGCTCAGGCCCGGCTTGGAGAGGATCTCCTTGAGGTCCGCCGGCAGGTCCTTCTCGCCGTTGACGTACCCGCCCAGCGCCTTCTTCAGCGACTCGCTGTGGTCCAGCGCGCCGTCCACCGCCGTGCCGAAGGACACCGCCTTGACGAAGCGCTCGAAGAACTCGCCGTCGCCGCCGACGATGTTGAACTTCGAGTTGGCGAACGCCTTGGCCAGCACCTCCGCCTGCGCCTGCGCGATGTCCTTGCGCACGCGGATGGTCTCCAGCTCCACGTCGCGCTCCTTGCCGAGCCGCAGGCGGAACTCCTCGTGCTCGCGCCCCACGCCGTCCATCAGCTTCATGGACGCCGCCTTCTCCGCCAGGCCCCGGGCCTCGGCGAGCAGCTTCTCCTGGATGGCCGCGGCCTCCGCCAGCTGCTTCTCCTTCGTCGCGATGGCCTCCGCCTCGCCGCGCTTCTGGATGGCGACGGCCTCCGCCTCCTGCACGCGCGCCCTGGCCAGGCCCTTCTCCTGCTCACCCGCGGCCTCGGCCAGCAGCTTCTCGCGCACGGCCTGCGCCTGGGCGTGGCCCTGCTTCTCGATGACGCCCGCCTCGGCCTCCTGCACGCGCACCTGCGCCATGCCCAGCTTCTCCGTGGCCGCGGCGTCCGCCTCCTTCACGCGGATGCCGGCCAGCCCCGTCGCCGCGGCCTCCGCCTGGATGCCCTCGGCCAGGCGCGTCTTCGCCTTGGCCGTCTTGTCCGCGGCCTCCAGGTCCGCCTCGGCCAGGGTGAGCTTCTCCTTCGCCATGTACACCGCCATCTCGCTGTTGGCCTTGGCGGCGTTCACGTCCTTGACGGTCTTCTCCTGCGCCTGGCCCTCGGCGGTGATGATGAGCGCCTGCTTCTTGCGCAGGGCGTCCGACTCCACGCGCAGGTCCTTGATGCGCTCCTCCTCCTGCGCCACCGTCTTCTCCACGGCGATGCGCGCGCGCACCACGTCCGCGATGTCCTTCTTCTGCTCCTCCAGCGCGCGCTCCTTGGCGATGCGCTCCAGCTCCGTCTCACGCTCCCGGCCGATGGCCGCCAGCGAGCGGGCGCGCTCCACGTTCTCCGCCTCCACGCTCACCTCGCGCTCGCGGTGCTTCTGGGCCACCTCGATGTCGCGCGTCTTGTTCTGCTCCTGGACGAGGATCTCCTGCTCGGCCTTGATGCGCGCCAGCTGCGCCTTGGAGTACTGCTCCTGCTTGACGCGCTCGGCCTCCGCGGACTCCTCGGCCTGCACGGACTCGATGGCGCGCTTCTGCTTGGCGGCCGCCTCCTCGCGCTGACGCTCCAGCTCGAAGATGCTCTGGTCGGCCTCGACGTTGCGCTTCGTCACGGCCTGGCGCTCGGTCTGCTTGAGCTCGTTGGTGACGATGTTCTGCTCGGTGGTGAGCTTGGTGATCTTCCGGATGCCCTCGGCGTCCAGGATGTTGTCCTTGTCCAACATCTCCACCGGGGTCTGCTCCAGGTAGTCGATGGCGCAGTCCTCCAGCATGTAGCCGTTGAGGTCGCGACCGATGACCTCCACCACGTTGTCCTTGATTTCGGCGCGCTTGGTGTAGAGGTCCACGAAGTTGAAGTTCTTGCCCACCGTCTTGAGGGCCTCGGAGAACTTCGCCTCGAAGAGCTTCTCCAGCGTCTCCTGATCGCTCGCGCGCACGCAGCCGATGGACTGGGCGACCTTGAGCACGTCCTCGCGCGTCTTGTTCACGCGCACGAAGAAGGTGACCTTGATGTCCGCCCGGATGTTGTCCTGGCAGATGAGGCCCTCCTTGCCGCGGCGGTCGATCTCCACCGTCTTCAGCGAGATGTCCATCACCTCCGCCCGGTTGATGATGGGGAACACCACCGCGCCGGAGAAGGTCACCAGCGGCTCGTGCTTGAGCGTGTTGACGATGAGCACCTTGCCCTGGTCCACCTGCCGGTAGAGACGGACGATGGTGAGAATGATGCCGGTCAGGAGGATGACACCTCCGCCGACGGCGGCTACCAGCGTGATGGGATCCATGGCCTTTTCCTGTGAAGTATTGACGGCGGGCCTTGTATCAGGCGCCAGGGATCCCCCGCGAAAGCCCCCTGGCGTCGAATCCATTCACGGCCCGCCCCCCTCTGAAGCGGACCCGTGCCTCGACTCAAGTCATGTGCGCGCCCGGGAGCGAGCCAGCGCCGCGGCCCGCGCCGGGTCGCGAAGCTGGTCCATCTCCTCCGGCAACAACCAATCGACCGGCTCGACCTCGTACGCATCGCGCTGGGCGTCGTACGCGAGCACCAGGGCCGGGTCTCCGCGCTTCAGGCCGTTCGCCTTGGCGCAGATGACATTCAAGAGCATGCCCGCGCCGCCGTCCTCGAACGTGGCGTGACCGTTCTTGTCCGTGACGGTGCCGCTGGAGATGGTGCACACCCGGCCCAGCAGCGAGTCACGTCCCGGTGCCTTGTGCGCCACGAACACGGGCCGGAGCGGCCGCACCGCGAAGCCGGAGATGACCAGGCCCGCGATGAAGCACAGGATGCCCAGCGTGGAGTTGATGAGCCACGAGGGCAGCGCCCCGCCGACGAGCGCGTGCGCCGGCGGCGTGGCCATCAGCGACAGGAACCACGAGAAGAACGACACCAGGCTCACGGACACCGTGAGCGGAATCCCCGCGAAGCCCAGCGTGGAGAGGATGCCTCCATCCACGTGGGCGTCATGGTCATGCCCCACGAGCGCCTTGCCGCCCTGGAGCGCCTCGCCCGCCGCCTTCGCCCCGCCCTCCAGCGAGCCCGCGAGCGCCTTGCCTCCACCCTCGATGGCCGCGCCCAGCGCCTTGCCGCCCGACTCGAAGTCGACGTGACCGCCGTCCAGCAGGTCGATTCCCACCGCGCCCACGATGACGAACAGCCAATAGGTCAGCACCACGCCCATGGCGGTGGTGAAGATGGCGGTGGGGAACGCGAGGATGGCGTCGAAGAAGGGCGTCATCAGCGCTCCGGACTCTAATCCACAGGCATTCCCAGCGAAAACCGGGGGGGTCGTTTTCCTGCCTGCTCCACGGGCGAGAAAGCAGACGGGGCTTCGTTGCCGCGTGCGCTCGGGATTGGCACCTCCAGAGGGCCGGGACCCAGCGGTCCCGGGGTCCACCTCCACCCGGAAGCCGCGAAATGCAAGCCACCGCCGCCACCGCCCGCCCCCTTCGAGCCCCCGCCCGGAGCCGGGGTCTCACGCGGCTGGAGCGGCTCCAGCGCGAGGGCGTGCGCCGCGTGGGCTCACCAGCCCGGGGCTTCCGCTACGTGGACGCGCGCGGAAGGCGCGTGGACGCGAAGACGAAGGAGCGCATCGAGGCCTTGCGCCTGCCGCCCGCGTGGCGCGACGTGTTCATCTCCCCCTCCTCCACCGCGAGCCTCCAGGCCGTGGGCCGCGACGCCGCGGGGCGCTGGCAGTACCGCTACCACGCCGCGCACCGGAGGAAGGCGGACGAGGCGAAGTTCCGGCGCATCGTCGGCTTCGCCCGGGCCCTGCCGCGCATGCGCAGGCGAGTGAACGCGGACCTGCGACGCCAGGGGCTGGGGCGCGACAAGGTGCTGGCCGCCACGCTGCGCATCCTGGGCACGTGCTTCATCCGCCCGGGCAGCCAGCGCTACGCGGAGGACAACGCGAGCTTCGGCATCGCCACCCTGCGCAGGAACCACGTGCGCGTGTCCGGGGACACGGTGTCGTTCGACTTCCCGGGCAAGAGCGGCAAGCAGCAGCACCGCCAGCTCACCGACAGGCGCGTCGCCACGCTCGTGCGCAAGCTCTTGAAGGTACCCGGGCGGGACGTCTTCAAGTTCGTGCTGGATGACGGGCTGGTGGTGGACGTCCGCCGGCGCCACATCAACGCGTACATCCAGGAGGTCATGGGCGAGGACTACAGCGCCAAGGACTTCCGCACCTGGGCGGGCACCCTCATCTGCGCGTGCGCCCTGGCCCGGGCCCGCGCGAAGCAGGCCCAGGCGCAGGCGAAGGGCACCGCCCTCAAGAAGAGCATGGTGGCCGCGGTGAGGGAGGTCGCCGAGCATCTGGGCAATACGCCCGCCGTCGCGCGCTCCTCGTACATCTACCCGTCCGTGCTGGCCCTGTTCGAGCGGGGCCAGGTGGTGGACCGCTACTTCGACTCCGTGGACGAGCTGACCTCGTCGCGCGGCGACAGGCTGCACTGCTCGGAGAAGGCGCTCTTGCACCTGCTCGACACGCCCCGGCGCCGGCCCGACGCCTGAGTCGGGCCGGGCCCGTCCCGCACCTATGCGGGGACGACCTCCACCACGCTCGGCGGCATGTACGTGGGCAGCACGCGGTGCACGCGCAGGCCCGCCTTCTCCACCAGCGCGGAGTACTCAGGGCCCGTGCGCTCGCGGCCGCCCACCAGCACCAGCATGGCCATGTCGTAGAGGTTGCCGAAGTGCTGCACGTTGTCGCCCGGCAGCACCGTCTCCACGATGAGCAGCTTGGACTGCGGCCCCATCGCCTCGCGCATGTTGGTGAGGATCTTCAGGCTGCGCTCGTCGTCCCAGTCGTGGAGGATCTGCGACAGGATGTAGACGTCGTGGCCCGCCGGAATCTTGGCGAAGAAGTCCCCCTCCAGCACCTGGCAGCGGTTGCCCAGCCCCATCCCGTTCAGCCGCGCCGTCGCCTCCGCCTTCACGTGCGGCAGCTCGAACAGCGCGCCCTTCAGGTGCGGGTGCGACTGGAGGATGTGCCCCAGCAGCGTGCCCGTGCCGCCGCCCACGTCCACCACCGAGCGGACCTGCGAGAAGTCGTACGCGCCCACCACCGCCGGCGCGTTGAGGCTCTGGTACGCGGCCATGCTGCCGTTGAAGATGGCCGCATCCTCCGGATGACTCGACAGGTAGCCGAAGAAGCTGTCCCCCATGAACTTCTCGACGGACGGCTGCCCCGTCTTCAGCGACGACACCAGATCCCCCCAGGCCGACCACGACAGCAGGTGGCCGTGCGCCCGAAGGGAGCCGTACACCGAGCCGGGGCTGTCCTTGCGCAGCATCTCCCCCAGCTCCGTCAGCCCGAAGGCCTGCGTCTGCTCGTCCTTGATGAGCACGCCCAGCCCGCTGAGCAGCCGGAGCATGCGGCGCAGCGCGGGGGCATGCGTGCCGCTCGCCTTGGCGAGCTCCTCCGCCGTCTTGGGCTCGTCACCGATGATGTCGGCGATGCCGAGCTCCGCCATGATTTGCAGGCTGCGAGAAATCCAGAAGCCGTAGACCATCTGGGTCATCACCGCCGCGGCCGGCGGAGAGCTGGGAGCAGTGGAGGGAGCACTGTTGACGGGACGAGGTTGCTGGCTCATGCAGGGGGGGACCTTGCGCGGGGGGAGGGACGACCCAGCAATTCTGGAACCTAAAAGGTAGGCAGTAAAAGCCAATTGATCCGTTACCCCTGAAACTCCGTTATTTTTCGTCTTGAGCGCCTACATCACCCACCGTCACGCCCTGCCTCCCGGTGAGCTGGAGGCCCTCCGGGACGCCCTGCTCGGCTCGCGCTTCGTGGCGCGCAGCCCGTTGATGGGGACGTTCCAGGGCAGCCGGGGCTTCGCCCTCATCTTCACGCGCGAGGGCCGCCCGGCCCTGGAGGCGCGCTTCCCCTTCCTCACCCCCTTCCTGGGACGCGTGCTGGAGCCCGGGAGCGCGCGGGGCCTGCTGTCGTGGCGCGAGCGACTGTTCGGCGGACGACACCCCGAGCCGAATGCCTTCTATCTGAACCTCCTCCTGCTCGACGCGGGCATGGGCGTGGGCCGCCACATCGACGCCACGCTCCAGGGCCCCAGCGGCGTGCCGGACGCCACGCCCCGCCACGTCAGCGTGCTCTACCTCCAGGTGCCGCCCGGCGCGCGAGGGGGCGCGCTGCGGCTGCTCGAGGACAACCGCCCGTTGGGCGAGGTGCGGCCGCGCCCAGGCCTGCTGGTGCACTTCCAGGGACACCTCCAGCACGAGGTGCAGCCCTTCATCGGCGCGAGCGACGACACCCAGCGCGCCAGCCTCGTGTGCGAGCAGTACGTCTTCCCGCCCGAGGCTCTCGCGCGCCTGCCGCCCTTCCGCATCCAGTCCAAGGCGGGCTTCGCGGCCTACCTGGACTCGCAGCGCGAGCGCACCGACGGCTGACCCGCATCCGTACTGCTGGTGTCACCGGATTGCGCGAAACCAAGAAATCAATGTGAGAAGCAACTTCCAGGCAGGCTGCGCGGATGACTCTTTGCGGCATCTCCTGGAGCAAGGGGGAAGCCGCGAAGCGAAGTAGCGAAACCCCATGGAGGCAACAATGAGGTGGAATTCCCCGCTGCGGCGCGGCCTGTTCGGCGCCGTCACCACCATCTTGGCCCTGGGCGTTGGCTGCGGTCCCGCATCCGACGCGAACGAGCCTCAACCCCCGACCCCCGAAGCACCCGCCGAGTCGTTGCAGGTGGAGCTGGATGACGCGTTCGTCGCCGTGCCGCGCAAGGTGAGCGCCGAGGAGCAGGGCCGGGTCGTCCAGCGACTGGACGGCTCCGTGTCGAACTCCGGCGAGAGCTTCTACCTGGCCATCCGCAAGAGCGAGCTGGGGCAGCGCTGGTTCATGTCGGCGTACCTCAAGCAGCTGCACCCCGGCGCGGTGTACTACGGCGCGGCGTCCTCGCTGGGCACGCGCGTGGTGAGCTTCAAGGAGCAGAACGGGAAGCTGTTCGTCTTCGACGCGGATGACCGCAAGACGATGAGCGACGTGTTCGACCCGGAGGTGCTCATCGAGGCGTGGCCCATCGTCAACGACTACGGCGCCTTCAACGTCCTGCGCGGCTCCAACAGCTACATCCTGGTGGACCCGACGGCGGGGCTCAACCGCTACGGCGTGATGGGCGAGGCCTACGGCGCCACGGGCGTGCGCTTCCAGACGGAGCTGAGCTTCGCGCAGCGCTTCCGGAAGATCTCCGACGGCGTGACGTTCGAGCAGGTGTTCACCGGCTACGCGGACGTGCCGGACCCGTCCGCGCCGGACTTCCTGGAGGACAACCTGTTCCGCACCTCCGGCACGCTGGGCATCGCGCTGCGCCAGTACAAGGAGGGCCAGGGCTACACCCCCACGGAGCTGCCGTGGCTGGAGCACTACTTCCGCGGTGAGCCGCGCATCCTCCCCAACACGGGCTACGTCACCCAGACGGCGGCGAAGTGGAACATCCGCCCGGGCATGAAGCCCATCAAGTGGATCATCACCGACACGGTGAACAAGGTGCAGGCCGACCCGCGCTTCGCCAACTACGACGTGGTGGCGGCGGTGAAGCGGGGCGTCGAGGGCTGGAACCAGGCGTTCGGCTTCAAGGTGTTCGAGGCCTCCGTGGGCGCCACGTCGGGCTTCGCGGACGACGACAAGAACGTCATCATCTTCGACCCGGACGCGTCCGCGGGCTTCGCCTTCGCCGACTGGCGCCTCAACCCCAACACCAGCGAGATTCGCGGCGCCACCGTCTACGTCAACGCGCTGTGGCTGGAGCTGGCCGACGGTGAGTTCGGCGACGACGCGCAGGCCGCCGTCGCGGCGAAGCTGAAGAACGCGCGCAAGCCGGTGCGCATGTCGTGGGGCGGCTTCGAGAAGGACCACCTGTGCGCGATGCCCCTGCCCCCCATGCGCGACGACGCGCTGGCGAAGCACAAGAAGCTGCCGGGGCCCGCCGCGGAGACGCAGCGCACGAAGAAGGAGAAGGTGGAGGCGTACCTGACGCACGTCATCCTCCACGAGGTGGGCCACACGCTGGGCCTGCGCCACAACTTCGCGGGCTCGCTCGTGTACACGGGCGCGCCCAACAGCCCGCGCTCCAACTCGGTGATGGAGTACGTGTACGACCCCGACGCCATCTTCGTGGACACGCCGCAGTCCTACGACGTGCAGGCCGTCCGCTACCTGTACGATTTGTCGCCGGACGAGCCCACCGAGCTGTTCTGCACGGACGAGGACACGGAGGTGGAGCCGTACTGCAACCCGTATGACCGCTACTCCGACCCGCTGGGCGCCTTCTACGGCTCCACGTACGCGCTGGTGCAGGAGCTGCTGCTGTACGAGGTCCTCCCCTTCCCGCTGCTCGCGGGCTCGTTCGACTACTACCTGAACGCGACGCTGCAGTGGGCGCGCTCGGGTGTGGAGGCGGACCAGACGTACGCGTACGACGTCGCCATCGCGGCCGTGCGTCCTCCGCTCGCGGTTCCGCCGGACGCGGGCCCGGGCTACGGCGCGGTGGCGGATGACCTCGCCCGTCGCGTGCTGTCCCGCCTGTACCTGGACCCCATCGCCGCGCGCGGCAGCTTCACGGCCACGCCCGACGAGGACAACGCCATCACCCCGCAGGTGCTCGCGGACATCCACGGCATCCTCATCAACGTGGACGGCGTGCGCGGCTTCCAGTCCCGCCGCGCCATGGTGGACATCCTGAAGAACATGCAGAGCCTGCCGGCCTACGTGGCCCTGCGCCAGGGCCGCGACGCGGTCCAGGCCCAGCTGGGGACGCTCAGCGGCACGGAGCTCATCCAGGCCGAGGATCTGCTGGCGCGCATCCAGGCCGCGCTGTCGCCGTACTACCGCTGAGGATGTGACGTGGAGCCCCGGTGCCTCGTGCGCCGGGCTTCCGACCGGGGCCTCCGCCGCTCGCGACGTGCTCGTCGTGGGTGTCGGGGGCCCCAGTGTTTGAAAGGCCCGAGTCGCCGGCGCGCCAGGTGCACCCCCGCGCGCGTCTGGGAGACAATGGCCCGCCGTCTCGATGGGGGGCGGATTGATTCACAGGAGCGAGGAGGCATCACCGTGGCCGTCGATCCGCAGGGCAATGACATCCAGCGCTTTCTCCAGGAAGACCCCGGCGGTCCCCTGGTGATGATGAACCTGGTGAAGTTCAAGGAGGGAGGCCGCGCCTCGTTCGCCGAGTACGCGAACGCCGTGATGCCCTTCATGCTGAAGGCAGGCGCGCAGCCGCTGTACGCGGGCGACTGCTCCACCCCGTTGGTGGCCGAGCCGGGCCAGACGTGGGACGCGGTGATGCTGGTGCGCTACCCCAGCCGCGCCGCCTTCCTGCAGATGGTGAGCGACCCGGAGTACCAGCGCTTCAACCACCTGCGCACCGCCGCGCTGCATGAGGCGGTGATGCAGGCGACGCTGCCGTGGGCCGCGTCGCCCTGAGCCGCGTGGCGCCGACTCAGCGCCCGGCGAGCAGCCGCAGCTCGGCGGTGGGCAGGAAGCCGGGCGGACGTCGGTGGCGGGTGGCCTGCTCGTAGGCGTAGGCGAGCTTGAGCAGCGTGGGCTCGCTCCAGGCCTGACCGATGAAGGACAGCCCCACGGGCAGCCCGCGCACGTAGCCCGCGGGCACGGTGAGGGTGGCGTAGCCGGAGACGGCGGCGGGCGTGGAGCTGCTGCCCAGCCAGTGGTCGCCGTTCACCAGGTCGATGAGGCTGGGAGGCGCCTCGGTGGGCGCGACGAGCGCGTCCAGGCGGTGCTTGCGCATCACCGCGTCCAGGCCCTGCTCGCGCGACAGCTTGCGGCACGCGGCCAGCGCCTTGCGGTACTTCGCGTCGGTGAGCGGCCCGCGCGCCTGGGCCTGACGGAACAGCTCCTGACCGAAGTACGGCAGCTCCCGGTCCGAGTGCTCCTCGTTGTAGCGGATGAGGTCCGCGAGCGTGCGCAGCTTCGTCTTGTCGCCCAGGCTCGCGAGCCAGGCCTCCGTGCCGGCCTTGAACTCGTACAGCATCACCTCGAACTCGTGCTCCTGGAGCTTCGCCACATTGGGGATGGGCGCCGGGTCGATGATGATGGCGCCCTTGGACCGCATGACCTCCAGGGCCTGCTCCGCGAGCGCGTCCGTGGCGGCGTGGTAGCCGTAGTAGTGCTCGCGCGGGACGCCGATGCGCGCGCCCTTGAGTCCGTCGGCGTCGAGGAACTTCGTGTAGTCGAGCCCGGTGTGGCCCTCGCTGTGCGCGGTCGCCGCGTCCGCGGGGTCGATGCCCGCGAGCACCGTGAGCAGAACAGCGGCGTCCGCCACCGTGCGCGTCATGGGCCCCGCGGTGTCCTGGCTCTGGGAGATGGGGATGATGCCCGCGCGGCTGACGAGCCCCACCGTCGGCTTGAGCCCCACCAGCGAGCACGCCGAGGACGGGGACACGATGGAGCCATCCGTCTCCGTGCCCACGGACACGGCGCAGAAGTTGGCCGAGGTGGCCGCGCCCGAGCCGGAGCTGGAGCCCGACGGCGTCCGGTCCAGCGCGTACGGATTGCGGCACTGCCCTCCCCGTCCGCTCCAGCCGCTCGCCGAGCGCGTGGAGCGGAAGTTGGCCCACTCACTGAGGTTCGTCTTGCCGAGGATGACGGCGCCGGCCGCGCGGAGCTTCGCGACGAGGAACGCCTCGCGTGAAGGCACCGCGCCGACGAGCGAGAGCGAGCCCGCCGTCGTCTGCATCCGGTCCGTCGTGGCGATGTTGTCCTTGAGCAGCACGGGGATGCCGTGGAGCGGTCCACGCGCGCCCTTGCTCTTGCGCTCTTCATCCAGGGCCTGGGCGATGGCGAGCGCGTCCGGGTTCACCTCGATGACGGAGGACAGCGGCAGCGGGCCCGAGCGGTCCAGGGCGGCGATGCGCGACAGGTAGCGCTCGGTGAGGCCGTGCGCGGTGTACTTCCCCTCGCGCATGCCGGCCTGGAGGTCGGCGACGGTGGCCTCTTCCAGCTCGAACGGCGCGGGCAGGGACTTCGTCGCGTCCGGGCTCGCCGAGGCGTCGAGCGCGGCCAGCGCGGTGGCCGCGGCCGTGCCACCGAGGAAGGCACGACGGCTCAGGTTCCATTCGGAGGGCGGGAGCTTTTTCATGGCGTCGCGTGCACTACAGCAGTGGTGCATGAACGGCCGCAACCCGGGTGGGCCGATTGGAGGAAGTCCCGCGCACGACGCGTCGCCCTGTTAGCGTACCGGGTCGACATGGCATCGAACCTGACGCTTCTGGCGGGCCCCGACGCACTGCGGCTCCTGCGCGCGCGTGGCCTGCGTGGTGACGACGTCGACGTCGTTCCTGGGGCCTCCGGAGGTCCCAAGTGGCTGGTGCTCGCGGGGCTGGACCGGGCGCTCTTCGGTGGGCTCTTCCAGGGGCGCACGCGTCCACTGCACCTGATTGGCAGCTCCATCGGCAGCTGGCGGCTGGCGTGTCTGGCGCAGAAGGACCCGGTCGCCGCGCTGCATCGCTTCGAGGCGGCGTACATCGACCAGCGCTATCCGCCCAAGCCCTCCCCCGCCCTGGTGAGTGAGACGAGCGAGCGGATCCTGGACGCGCTCCTGGGCGATGACGGCGTGGAGGAGATCCTCCGCCACCCGTGGGCCCGGCTGCACGTGGTCACCGCGCTCTGCAAGGGACCGCTGGGCATGGAGCACCCGCGCGTGCAACTGCTCGGGCTGGCGCTGTGCGCCATGGGCAACGTGGTGAGCCGCCGGAGCCTGAGCCTGCATCTGCGGCGCGTCATCTTCGACACGGCGGGCGACACCAGCCCCTTCGTGGGACAGAAGGACTTGCCCTCGGTCCACCTGCCGTTGACGAAGGAGAACCTGAAGCCGGCGCTCATCGCGTCGGGCTCCATTCCATTGGTGCTCAGCGGCGTGCGCATCCCCGGCGCGCAGACGGGCGTGTACCGGGACGGGGGCGTCATCGACTACCACCTGGACCTGGACTTCGGCGCGGGCGAGGGCCTGGTGCTCTATCCGCACTTCTATCCGTACGTGGTGCCGGGCTGGTTCGACAAGGCGCTGCGCTGGCGACGGGCGAAGCCGCTGAACTTCCGCAGGGCCCTGCTCATCTCCCCTTCCCCGGAGCTGGTGGCGCGCCTGCCCGGAGGGCGGATTCCGGACCGCGCCGACTTCGAGCGCATGAGCGACACCGCGCGCATCCGCGCCTGGAACCAGGTGGTCTCCGAGAGCGAGCGCATGGGCGACGAGCTCCAGGAGCTGATGACCACGGGCAGGCTCGCCGAGCACGTGCAGCCGCTCTGAAAGCGACAGCGGGGCTACGTGCGCGCGGGCGGCTCGCTGTCGAGCTGGACCTTGTCCACGTAGCACCAGCCCCAGCGCTCGCCGGGCTCCAGTGAGCGGATGATGGGGTGGTCCGACTCGTGGAAGTGCCGCGTCGCGTGCTTGTTCTTCGAGTCGTCGCAGCACCCCACGTGGCCGCACGTCATGCACAGCCGCAGGTGCACCCAGGTGTCGTGGAGCTTCAGACACTCCTCGCACCCACGGGTCCTCGGTCGCACGGGCCGCAGCCGGTCGAGATGACCACAAGGCCCCGTGCCCGGCTTCGGCAGGAACTCGAGGGTGGCCTGCGTGTCGATGAGCTCCGCCGACGTGCGCGGCGCGGCGGGCATGGGCTCCATCTCGAGCCCCTCGGGCGCGGGCGTGCGGAACAGCTCGGCGCAACGCTCGAAGGCATCCGCGGCGCCCTTGAGCACGAGCTCGTCCCCGGCCTCGAACACGGTGTGGGGCGTGACGGAGTTCAGCGGTACGTCGTCTCGTCGCAGCTCCAGGACCCCGAGGGCGCCGCCCGCGCGTTCGATGAGCGCCGACACCGGGAGCCCCACGATGGGCGCGCCCGGACGGACCGACACGCGGCGAGAGCTGAGACAGTCCTGCTCCAGCGCGCAGACGAGCAGCGGCTTCTCCAGCGCGCCGGACAGCCGCAGCGCCGCGTAGCCCGAGCGGCGGACAGAGTCCTCGTGGCCCTCGATGGCCTCGGGTGACTGGCGGTAGTCCTCGAGCACCGACGACAGCACGGCCACCAGGCTCTCCAGCTCCTCGCAGACCACGACGTCCGCGCCGGCCTCGCGCAGCGGCTCCACGTCCGCCACGGCGCGCACACGGGCGACGAGTCGCAGCGTCGGGTTCTCCATCCGCGCGACGGCGACCACGCGGTGGGCCATGGCCGCGTCGTCATCCACGACGAGCAGGAGCTTGGCGCGCTGGACCCCCGCGACGCGCAGGGTGCGCTGTCGAGCGTAGTCACCGCGGAGCACCGCCATGCCCTCGGCCTCCGCCTCGTTCGCGCCCGGTGGACTCAGCGTGGAGACAAGGAAGGGAATGCCCGAGCCGCGCAGCACGCGCGCGAGCCTGCGCGCCCCATCTCCGTAGCCCGCGATGATGACGTGGTTCTCGTAGCGGGCGAAGGACTCGGCCGCGAGCGCCTCCGCCTCGTCCGTGGTGGGGCCGGCCTGCGCCACGGCGCGGTGGACCTTGCGGGTGAGCCGCCCCTGGGCCCAGCCGCCCAGTCGTGACAGCAGCGGCGTGAGGACCATCAGCATCACGGTGGCGGCGATGAACGCCTGCGAGCCCTCCTCCAGCCCCGCGGGGAACAGCCCCAGCCGACGACCGCTGCGCTCCAGCACGAAGGAGAACTCACCCACCTGGGCCAACAGCAGCGCGCTCTCCACCGCCACCGGCACGCGGTAGCCGAGCGCCAGCACGGCGATGCCCGTGGTGAGGACCTTCACCAGGAGCACGGCGACGATGGCCAGGAGCACCTCGGGCAGGTGCTCCACGAGGAAGCCCACGTCGAGCAGCATGCCGACGGAGACGAAGAACGTGGCGCTGAAGAGGATCTGCAGCGGGAGGATTTCTCCGAAGGCGTGCTCGCTGAAGCGGCTCTCGCTGACCACCAGCCCCGCGAGGAAGGCGCCCAGCGACACGCTCACCCCCGCGAGGCTGGTGAGGTACGCGGTGCCGAAGCACACGGCGATGACGGTGAGCAGGAACAGCTCCGGTGAGCACGTGCGCGCCACCACCTCGAGGAGCCTGGGCATCAACCTGCGCGCCACCACGAGCACCGCGACGATGATGCCCAGCGCCTTGCCGAAGGCCCCCAGGAAGTGGAGCGGCGTGTCGCCCTTCCCCGCCAGCACGGGCACGAGCAGCACCATCATCACCACGGCCAGGTCCTGGAAGATGAGCAGCCCCAGGGACACCTGCCCCACGTCCGAGGACGACTCGCCCCGGTCTCCCAGCAGCTTGAGGACGATGGCGGTGGAGGACAGTGCCACCAGGAAGCCCGTGAAGAGCGCGGGCCGCCATGCCACGCCGAACAGCATCAGCAGGCCCATCATCCCCACGGACGACAGGCCCACCTGGAGGCCGCCACCGCCGAACAGGAGCTTCTGGAGCCGGACCAGCTTCTCCAGGCTGAACTCCAGGCCGATGCTGAACAGGAGCAGGATGACGCCCAGCTCCGCGGCCGAGTTCACCAGCTCCAGGTCCTTCACCAGCTTCAGCGCGTTGGGGCCAATCAGCGCGCCGGCGAGCAGGAAGCCGACGATGGGCACCAGCCGGAAGCGATGGCCGACATAGGCCATGAGCGCTCCGGCGAGGATCAGCACCACGATTTCCTGCAGGAACGGCGCGGTGGCGGTAGCGAGCTGGGGCATGGGGCGCGACACGAAGGCCCCACGATGGGCCCGCGCGTGCCTCCAGCCTGCGCCGGGCTCGCGTCCGGACTTCATGCCCCGCGGGCGCATTCGTGCACCAGTCAGCGCCGGCCGCCGCGCGAAAGCTCAACGGCCGACACCCTCGCGCGAGGATGCCGGCCGGTGGACTGCTTCAGACTGTCGCGAGCGACTCCGGGTCCGGGCCTGTCAGGCACCCGGCCCCGGAGGGTGCCACCTCCGCGAGGAGAGGTGGCGGCCGGCTCAGCTCACGCGGCGACGACGGTGCAGCAGGCTGAGGAGCGCCAGGGCCAGCATGCCCGCCGGAGCACCCGCGCCCGTGGAGGAGCAACCCCCGCCCTCGTCCGGCTTGGCCGTCGCCTGCACGGTGACGCTGTGCGAGGCGCCGCTGGGGTCCTTCACCGTCAGCTTGAAGGAGAAGGTGGCGCTCTCCCCCTCCAGGTCCGGCACGTCCACGCTGAGCACCGCGCGGGTGGAGTCGTTGAGCGTGACGCTCGGGCCACCCGTCTGCTCCCACTTGTACGTCAGGGCATCGCCATCCGGGTCGCTGGACTCCGAGCCGTCGAGCGTCAGCGACGTCTGGGAACCATTGACGATGATGCGGGCCTTCGCCACCGGGTCCTGGTTCGGAATCGGCGACGGGGTGACCTGCACGTCCACCGTGTCGCTGGCGATGACGCTGCCATCGCTCACCGTCAGGCGGAACGTCAGCGTCTCGGCGGCCGACAGGTCCGGCGCCGTGAAGGTGGCCACGGCGGACGTGGCAGCCGACAGCGCCACCGGAGTACCCGCCGTCTGCACCCACGTGTACGAGAGCGTGTCACCGTCCTCGTCGCTCGCCGAGCCACTCAGCGTGGCCGTGGCGCGCGCGGCCACGGTGCCATCCAGCCCCGCGTTCACCGTCGGAGCGCGGTTGACGTTGAGCACGTCCACCGACACGTCCTGGGTGGCGGAGGCCGCCCCGTCGGACACCGTCACGCGGAAGGTGAGGACGGCGTTGGCGGCCACCTCACCCGTGGCGAACGTGGCCGTCGCCGTGTTGGCGTTGTCCAGCGTCACCGTCGTGCCGGTCAGCTGCGTCCAGGCGTACGTCAGCGTGTCGCCGTCCGCGTCCGAGGCCACGGCCGAGAGCGTGGCCGTGCTGCGCTCGTTCACCGTCACCGACGTCGCCGTCACCACCGGCGCGCGGTTGGCGGGGTGGATGACCACGTTCACCGTGTCGTTCGCGCTGGTCTTGCCGTCGGACACCGTGAGGCGGAAGGACAGCGTCTCGTCCCCCGTCACCTCGGGCGCGACGAAGGTCGCCGTCGGCGTCGTGTAGCTGGCGATGGCCACGGGCGTACCGGACACCTGCGTCCAGAGGTACGTGAGCGCATCGTTGTCCGCGTCCGTCGCGGAGCCGGACAGGGTGACGGTGGCGCGCTCGTCGGCCGAGCCGTCCAGGCCCGCGTTCACCATGGGAGCCCGGTTGACGTTGCGCACGCGCACCGTGACGTTGTCGGAGGTCGTCTGGGTGCCGTCGCTGACGGTCAGCCGCAGGACGATGTTCGAGTCAACCGCCACTTCGGGCGCCGTGAAGGTGACCGTCGGCGTGGTCGCGCCGGACAGCACCACCGCCGCGCCGGACACGCGCGTCCACTGGAACGTGAGCGAATCGCCGTCGGCATCGGTGCCGCTGCCCTCCACCGTGACGAGCGTGCGCTCGTCCACCGTCAGGTCAGGACCCGCGTTGGTGACGGGAGGACGGTTGAAGCAGGTGCCCGTGTCCGCCACCAGGCTGGTGAACGGGGTGTTGGTGATGCCGGTGAAGGCGATGTTGTCGATGGCCCAACCCGTCGTGCCAGTGGCGTTGTCGGTGCCGATGCGGAAGCGCAGCTGCACCGTCTTGCCCGCGTACGTGGTGCCCAGGTTCAGCGTGGCGGCCACGAGGTTCGGGAAGCCCGCGCTCGTGCCGACGATGGCCTGGCGCCCCTGGAGGTTGTTGATGATGCCCGCGGCGGTGTTCAGCGTGCCGCCATAGAGCGGTGCGCCAATGTCCACCCACGTCTGCCCGCCATCCTGGGTCAGCTCGATGACTGCGCCGTCGTAGTAGATGGTGGGGTTGGCGCCCGTCTCGAACTGGTAGGCATGGTCGAACCGGACGATGAGGTTGCCCGTCTCCGCCACGTTCAGCTCCGGCGACTTGAGCCAGAAGTCCGTGGGCCGACCCGCCGCCTGGCCGAGAAACGCGCGGTTCAAGCCACGCGTGTCCAAGGTGGTGAAGGAGAAGTACTGCTCGGTGATGCCTCCACCCTCGGCGGTCTCCAGCTCCCAGGGCAGCAGGAGGATGTTGGACTGGACCGTCTCCGTGGTGCTGGTCGCCGGCGCCTCGTTGTAGTTCGTCGTGGCGGCCATCGAGGCGACCACGTCTCCGGGGTTCGCGTGGTCGGGATCCCGCAGGGCGACGATGAACTCCGCGACCGTGCTGGGCGCCGCGTCCGTCAGCGTCACGGGCACGGACACCGTCGCCTGCTCGAAGGAGCCCAGCGCGGGGATGGTGACGACCCCGTTGTTGCCGAGGGTGATCCCCCGCGTCGGGGAGATGACCGTGGCGGTGCTCGCGCTCGCCGGCACCGAGCCATTGTTGATGACCGTCAGGACCAGGCGGCCCGTCTCGCCATTGTCGAGCACGCCATCGCGATCACACGAGCCGGTCGGAGAGTCGTCCGCGAGCGTGAGCGCCACGAACTCGAGCGAGGCGCCGACCTTGAAGCTCTCGACGACTCCCGCGTGCGTGGTGGAGCCGCGCGGCGGGGAGATGGCGCCCGGGCCCATGCCGCGCTTGGCGAAGGCCACCCAGAAGCGCTGCGCGTCCTCGGGATCATTCGCCTCGGCGGCGGCGATGAGGGCGTTGCGCGCCTCGCTGTAGGTCGGCGCGGCCGGCGTCAGCATGTAGCCGGTGACCAGGTAGCGCTTCATGCGCGCCTGGGCGTCCTCGAACGGGTGGGCCCGCAGCAGGGACGTGTACGCCTCCCAGAGCATGGTGGCCCAGATCTCACCCGAGTTGTGGACCTGCGCGTTGACGCTGGCGCTCGGCGAGATGGGCGCGGTGGTGGGCAGCGGCACCCCGTTCATGATGTGGCGGAACGTCAGCGCGTTCTTCGCCATGTCCGACGAGTACGCCACCCGGCGGATGCCGTAGAAGGCGCTGTCCAGGGAGATGGCGCGCGTGGCGAACTCGCCCGGGCCGTAGGCGCCCATCCAGTTGGCGTTGGAGTCCACCTGGATGTCCTCGGGCCGGGTGATCATCAGCAGGCCGTGGAAGTCCGCCCAGCCCTCGCCCATCGCGCGGCCCTGGTTGTTGGTGAGGCCCGCGGCGTTCTGGACGAGGCGGTTGCTGATGTAGTGACCCCACTCGTGGGCCACGATGAAGTTGTCGACCGTGCCGTCCGGCCGATACGTCGCCGTGCGGTTGAGGTGCAGCGTCAGGCCCGCCGCGTTGCGGATGCGGGTCGCATCCGGGAGCGTGATGAGCACCACCGGGATGCCCACCGTCCTGGAGGAGCCGCCGAGGTTCGCGACCGCGCCCGCCACGTTGTTGGCGATGATGACGGCCGCGGCGCCGGCCGCCTCCGCGTTCTGCGCCTTCACGACGAAGGAGCACTCGGCGGGGCCGCCACGGTCGATGATGGCGATCTTCCCCGCCACCTCCGCGGCGTTGGTGAGGGGGCTGCAGCCATCGCGGTCCGTCGAGCCGGGGCCCACCGCGTCCAGCGCGTTGACGGCGGGCAGCGTCAGGTCGAAGCCCTGCGGCCCCATGTCCATCGCGATGCCCACGGGGACACTGCCCGCGACCTCGGCGGGCGCCGTCACCGTCAACGTCGCGAAGCGCTCCGCGTTGAAGACGTACATCTGCATGACGGGCGAGGCGCCGTCCGCCGGCGTCGACATGTTGGCGTTGTTGGTGCCGCTGTAGTCCTGCGCCTCCGCGAGGACCGGGTCACCGCCGATGCCGCCGCGACCGAAGTTGTCGGTCTGCGCGTTGCCCGTCGACTCGTCGAAGCCGGAGTCGTAGTACCAGTCGTGCAGCCAGTTGTTCACGAAGAACAGGCTGGTGGTCGCGGCCGCGATCTGCTCGTCGTTGATGTTGGGCCGCATGTCGAACTGCATCGTCCGGTCGAACACGCCGGGCGCGGTGACGGTGGGCCGCAGGTCGCCCGCGGAGAAGCGCGGGGGCGCCACCAGGTCCGCGTAGGCGTCCACGTTGTTTCCCGTCGTCACCGTCGCGTCCGCGGGCAGCCACGGATCATTCCGGCTGAAGGGCGCGTTCTGCAGCGTGATGAGCGCGGGGGGCACGAAGGCCGGGCGGAAGCCGGTGGGCGCGCCGTCCGGGTGCGGGCTGGCGTTGGTGCCCGCGGGGCCGTCATGCGGCGTGTAAGGAGGCGTGGTGTCCGCGAACGCGCGGTAGCTGAAGGCGGCCTCCTCGCGCATGTTCTTGCGCATCAGGACCTGACCGTCCGTGGCGGAGATGACGTACGAGTACGCATCCCACTCGAGGCTGTCCTCACGCCCGCTCTGCACCTCCACGTAGTACGCGGGGACGAGCCGGTCCTCGAACGCGTAGTAGACCGGCCGGGCACGGGCCGGGACGCGCAGCCCCTCCTCGAGGGGACGCGCATAGGTCGCGAGCGAGAAGTGCGTGTACCGGTCTCCGGGTCGGGCGCTCTTGACCTGCGCCAGCAGGCTCGCGTCCAGGCGCGTGCCGGTGACGTCCTGGTACGCGGCGGCGATGGCGGCGCTCGCGTTCCCCTTGAACGCCAGGCGCTCGGGAACGGGGCTGGTGGAGACGTGCTCGGACAGCGCGCCGGACAGGCCCACCACCGAGTTGCCCTTGTCGAGCAGCACCGTCACGTTGTTGCGGAACACCTCGACGCCGCCGAGCTCCTGCGTCAGCGTGACGAGCCGGGCGTTGCCCAGGAGCTTCACGGAGGTGACGCGCGCGCCAGCGTCCTCGAAGGAGCGCAGGCCGAAGTCGGAGGCGTAGTCCTTGAGCTGCGACAGCGCCGCGGCTTCGGGCGCCATCTTCGCGAGCTTCGCACGCTGCGACTTCTGCGCGTCCGTGGTCCGGGCCCAGATGAAGCGAGGAGCACTCGAGCCTGCCGCGGGCAGCGAGACACGCGCACTCGTGTCACCCGCCGCGGACTTGGGCTTCGCGGACTTGGGCTCCGCGGGCTTGGCTTCCAGGTATGCGTCGTAGTTCGGCAGCGTCCGAGCGAAGGAACCGGTACCCGAAAGTACCAGCGCCAGGCCGGACAGCTTGGCAACCAACCTTCTCACGTGGGGGTGCTCCCTTGGGAAAGCGCGGGGGTAGGAAGCCACCCCGAAGAGACGGGTATTGCGCGCCCCGGACAGCTCACCGGGTACACGGCTCTCTTCGGGAAGGCCCCCAGGTGACAAATTGTCACCTGTTGAAGAGATTAGTGCCTTTACTGATGTAGGTTGAAAGGCGACAAAGCCGTTTTTTCTACGCTCGCGGGAGATTTTCATGAGCACGGGAGACCCGGTACAAAAAATCTTCAGCAAGAACAGAGGGTTGCAATGTCCCTGGCACACATTCCAGTGAGGACGGACCTACCCAGTTTCTCCAGAGTCAAGTCCGGGATGACCCGCACGGCGGACAAAGTGTCGCGGCGGAGACAGGCGGGACTCGTGGAGCAAGGCGATCCAAAAAGCAAAACCCCATCCTCCGGAGCGGGAGGATGGGGTCTCTTGAAACATCATTGCGGGGGCAGGATTTGAACCTGCGACCTTCGGGTTATGAGCCCGACGAGCTACCAGGCTGCTCCACCCCGCGTCATGTCGATGTCTGCCTTTAAACACCAGAGGTCCGGCTTTGATTCACCGGACCTCTGGCTTCCTAATTGCGGGGGCAGGATTTGAACCTGCGACCTTCGGGTTATGAGCCCGACGAGCTACCAGGCTGCTCCACCCCGCGTCAGCGGCGAGGGAGGTAGTACCGCCCCTCGCCGGGGACTGCAACATCTATTTCGAGCGAACCCGAGCACGCATCCAACACGTGCTCGAGCGCGCGGCGTGAATCACTTGCGCAGCTTGCTGAAGAGGTCGGCCATCGTACCGAAGCCCTTCTTGCCCGCGCCCTGCGGCTGCTGCGTCTTCTGCCAGGCCTCCACCTCGGCGCGCTCCTCCGCGCGGACGGCGGCGGTGACGGACAGGCGGATCTTCCCGGACGCGTCGATGTCCAGGATGGCCACCTTCACCTCCTGGCCCAGCGCGTAGTGCTTGCGCAAGTCGGTGCCGCGCTCGGTGCCCGTCTCGCTCGCGGGGAGCAGGCCCTTGCCACCGGCGAACTGGAGGAAGACGCCGTACGGCTCGATGCGGTCCACCTTGCCGACGACGACCTGGCCCACCTTGGGACGGGGCGCCGCGGGAGCCGCGGGCGCGGCCTTCTCCGCCGAGGCCGCCGGACGCTCCTCGGGGGGACGCTGCGCCTCCTCCTCGGAGATGCGGCGCAGGCCGATGCGCTTGTCCTTCTCGTCGATCTTCTCGACGGCGACCCAGATGGTCTCGCCTTCCTTCACCACGTCGCGCGGGTGCGCGATGCGGCGGTCGCTCAGCGCGGAGATGTGCACCAGGCCATCCACGCCCGGGCGCAGCTCCACGAAGGCGCCGAACTGCTGCAGCCGGACGACCTTGCCCTGCAGACGGTCCCCCTCCTTGATCTCGGAGATAGCCTTCTTGAACGGGTCCTCCTGCCGCGAGCGCATGGACAGCGTGATGCGCTCCTTCTGCTTGCTCTTGTCGGGGGAGTTGGGCTGCGCGGCCTCCATGCGCAGGATCTCCACCTCCACGTCGTCACCGACCTTCACCACGTCGCTGGGGTGACCCACGCGCGTGTACGAGAGCTCGGAGACGGGAATCATCCCCTCCACGCCGCCCAGGTCCACGAACACGCCGAAGTCGCGCACGCCGGTGACCTTGCCCTTGACGATCTTGCCGTCGCCCAGGGTCTTGCGCGTCTCCGCGGCCAGTTCGCGCTGCTCGTCCTCGAGCAGCGAGCGGCGCGAGAGCACCACGTTGCGGTCCCGGACCTCGGTGACGCGGAACTTGAGCTTCTCGCCGATGAACTGGTCCGGCTTCTCGACGTAGCGCAGGTCCAGCTGGCTGATGGGGCAGAACGCGCGCACGTCGCCGATGGCGACCTCCACGCCGCCCTTGTTCACGCTCAGCACCATGCCCTCGACGGGCATGCCCGACGCGCGGGCCTCGGCCAGCATCGCCATGGACGCGCTGCCCTTGGCCAGCGCGCGGCTCAGCACGATGCCCTTGGCGCCCACCTCGATGACGTGCGCGTCCAGGCTGTCACCCACGCCGTAGCGCAGGATGCCCTCGTCGTCCTTGAGCTCGCGCAGCTCGATCATCGCCTCGCTCTTGGACGCGCCCTCCAGCGACACGAACGCGGTGTCCGCGCCGAGCTGAAAGATGGTGCCCTTGACCTTCTCGCCCAGGCGCACGCCCCGGCGACCCGGCGCCCCGCCCTCCTTGGCGAACATCTCGGCGAAGGACTCGGACTCGGGGACCTCCTCGTACAGCGCGGAGGAGACCGGCTGCGTCGGCGCCACAGGGCGCGGCGCGGGAGTCGTCGTCGGCGCGCCAGAGGCCTCGGCCTCCGCGGTCGTCGCCTCGGCGGTCGCGGTCGCCTCGGCGGGGTTCTCCCCCACCGGACCTCGCGTCTCGATGGCGCCCGACGCGCGCTTCACGACGACCATGGGACCGGACGGCCGGCGCTCGCCACCACCGCGGCGCTCGCCTCCACCCCGCTCCGGACCGCCCTGGCCACGAGGAGGACGGCGCTCGTCGCGCGGAGCCCCTCCCTCGGGACGAGGACGCGCGTCACGGCCCTGACCGGGACCGCCGCGCTCGCCGCCGCCGCGAGGACCCTCGCCACGGCCGCTGCCGCCCGAAGGGATGCCGAGCATCACGTCACCGAAGGTGGCCTTCGGCTTCTTGGGGCCGCCCATCCCACCCGGACCGCCCGCATTGGAACCGTTCTTCTCGTCGCTCACTGCCGAGACCTTCCTGAGACGAAGTCAGCCAGACTTCCCGTGAAGCCGGGCCCATGAAAAAGGCGGCGCACTCTACACGCGCGCCCTGTCCGGAGGAAGCCCCGAAGACAGGCACGCGGCCCACACCACCGCCGGGACCATAACGAAGGCCCCCCTCCAGGCCATCCCGCCCACCCCCTCCTTGCTGCTCCAACCACCCCCTGCCCGCTCCGTGAGGAGCCGAGCATTGGCGAGCACTTAGCGCGCCCGGCGCAGCCGTCCGGAGACCTTGCGGAACACCGCGCCGGCCTCGGGGACCCCCAGCGCGGCGGCCACCGCGAAATAGATGCCGCCCATGGGGATGGCGACGGCCAGGAAGCCCAGGACGGGATGCAGCCTGGGGGGCGCGAGGAAGGCCCCGCCCCACTCCGCCTGCACTCCCGGCATGGGACCCAGCATGGCAGCGAGCCCCAGCTTCACGCCCAGGGCCACGACGCCCGCGATGGCGGCCGCGCCCCACAGCCGGGGCAAGAGTCCCTTGGGAACGCCCACCGGCCCCAATTGCCGGGTCAGCTTGCGGCGCAGCAGCCACGACTCGAGCCAGGCGACGAGCCCGCTGGCGAGCGTGAGTCCCAGCGCGCCCAATTCCGAGGGCAGCCCCAGCCACCCGGGCAGGTGCAGGCCCAGGACCCAGGCGCCCACCGAGCCCACCGCGACGCGGACGATGGCGAAGCGCAGCGGCGTCTTGGGGTCCTTCAGGGCGTAGAACGCGGAGGCGTACAGCCGGCCGACGGTGGAGGCCACCAACCCCACGGCCGCGCCCATGAGCAGGTACCAGAGGTAGCGCGAGTCCGCCGCGTCGAAGCGGCCCGTCTGCAGGAGCGCCGCGGCGACCATGTCGCCCAGGAACAGGAAGGCCGCCGCGGAGGGCACCACCCAGAAGGCGATTCGCCGCGCCCCACCGTCGATGCGCTGGCGCAGCTTCGCGGCGACCTCCTCCGTCGTGGCGCCGTCCGCCGCGCGGGCCATCTCCGGCAGCTCCGCCGCCGACACCGCCATGCCGAAGAGGCTCACCGGGATGAGGTAGATGGTCTGCGCGTAGACGAGGGACGACATGGCGCGCTCGGAGATGAGCGTGGCGAAGGCGGTGTCCACCCAGGCGCTGAACTGCACCACGCCGCGCCCCAGCACCACCGGGCCGAAGCTGCGCAGCACCTGCCGCACCGGCTCCGTCGCCGTGGAGAGCGACGGGCGGAACCTCCCCAGCAGTTGGAGCGTGCGGGGCACCTGCACCGCGAACTGGAGGAAGCCGCCGGCCACCACGCCGTAGGCGAGCAGCTCCACCAGCCGGTCCTCGCCGTAGCGGCCGCCCACGGCGAGCAGCGTGGCGATGATGGCGCCGTTCCAGACGACGGGCGCCAGGTACGACAGCAGGAAGCGCCGGTGGCTGTTGAGGATGCCCAGGCACCAGGCGCTCAGCACCAGGAAGCCGGTGCCGGGGAAGAGGATGCGCACCACGCGGATGGCCAGCTCGCGCGCGTGGCCCTCGAAGCCCGGGGCGATGAGGTCCACGAACACGGGCGTGAACAGCATGCCCGCGCACACCAGCAGCGCCGTCGCCAGGGACAACAGGCCGAAGACGGCGCCCGCCACCCGGTCCGCCTGCTCCGTGTCCTTGCGGCCCAGCAGCTGGGCGTACACGGGGATGAAGGAGCCGGAGAGGACCCCTTCTCCAAAGAGGTTCTGCAGGAAGTTGGGGATGCGCAGCGCGGCCTTGAAGACGGCGGCCGCCTCCGCGTTGCCCAGGTAGTGGGCGAAGACGCGCTCGCGCACCAGGCCCATCAGGCGCGAGGCGAGGATGCCCGTGGCCACGAGCATCGCGCCCTTGCCCCCCGAGCGTTCGGACCGACCTGAAGGGGCGGGAGGCGTCGGGGAAGGCTCGGGCGCGGAGGCGGTCACGGGCAAAGGACTCTATGCGTGACGTCAAGTGGCATGAAGCGCGAAACCCATGGCCCCTGTTTCTCTTGACGGTGCCCCCGGCGGGTTGCGAGGGTCCGTCCTCAATGGCCGACATACCGGACAGCGACCTGGACGACGTGGCGCGCATCCGCCGCGTGCTGGCGCGCGAGCTCGAGACCATCAACGAGTACGAGGCCTTCGCCCGGGCGGCTTCCCACCCCGAGGTGCGGGCCTTCTTCCTCCACCTGGCGACGGAGGAGAAGGAGCACGTGTCCGAGGCGGTCCACATGCTGCGCATGCTCGACGCCCACCAGGACTCGCGCTTCACCACGCCCATCGCGCCGGGTCACTTCCAGCAGGCCGTGGGCGAGGCGCCGCCTCCCGCCGCCGTGCTCGCGCCGCCCCCTCCTCCGCCTCCGGCCAAGCAGGTCCTCAACGGCCGCTCTCCGGTGGAGCCCCTCACCGCCCTGCCTCCGCAGCGGCTCATGTATGGCCTGCCCGCCCCGCCGCCCGCCGTCGAGTCCCACCCCCTCACGGTGGGCTCGCTGCGTCGTGGTGGCGGTGGTGGTGGCGGCAATCGCTGAAGACGTTCCCCTCTTTTCTCCCTAGATGTTGATCCGGAGATTGTTCGATGCCTGACTTCCTTGGACATGCCGAGAACCCGCTCCGTGAGGAGGAGTGGGCGCGCCTGAATGAAACCGTCATCCAGGTGGCGCGCCGCTCACTGGTGGGCCGCCGCATCCTCGACATCTACGGTCCGCTGGGCGCGGGCGTGCAGACGGTGCCCTACGACGAGTTCCAGGGCGTATCCCCGGGCGCGGTGGACATCGTCGGCGAGCAGGAGACCGCGATGGTCTTCACGGACGCTCGCAAGTTCAAGACCATCCCCATCATCTACAAGGACTTCCTGCTGCACTGGCGGGACATCGAGGCGGCGCGCACGCACAACATGCCGCTGGATGTCTCGGCCGCCGCCGGCGCCGCGGCGCTGTGCGCGCAGCAGGAGGATGAGCTCATCTTCTACGGCGACGCGCGCCTGGGCTACGAGGGCCTGATGACGGCCAACGGCCGGCTCACCGTGCCGCTCGGTGACTGGACGGCGGCGGGTGGCGGGTTCCAGGCCATCGTCGACGCCACGCGCACGCTCAACGAGCACGGCCACTTCGGCCCCTACGCCGTGGTGCTGTCGCCCAAGCTCTACTCGCAGCTGCACCGCATCTACGAGAAGACGGGCGTGCTGGAGATCGAGACCATCAAGCAGCTGGCCGCCGACGGCGTCTACCAGTCCAACCGCCTGCGCGGCGACTCGGGCGTGGTGGTGTCCACCGGCCGCGAGAACATGGACCTAGCGGTCTCCATGGACATGGTGGCCGCGTACCTGGGTGCCTCGCGGATGAACCACCCGTTCCGCGTGCTGGAGGCGCTGCTGTTGCGCATCAAGCACCCGGACGCCATCTGCACCCTCGAGGGCGCTCCCGCGGCTGCCGCCCGTCGGTAGTCCAGCCCCCGCCCTGCCCCCATGGCCAAGGTCCTGGTGATCGACGACGAGGCGAACCTGCGCAAGGTGCTCGCCGCCATGCTGCGCAGGGACGGCTTCGACGTCACCGTCGCGGAGAACGGTGAGCAGGGCCTGGCCGAGTTCAACAAGAACGGCGCGGACATCATCGTCACGGATTTGGTGATGCCCAAGGTGGGCGGCATGGAGGTGCTCAGCACCATCCGCGCCGCCAACCCGGACGTGCCGGTCATCATCATCACCGCGCACGGCACGGTGGACTCCGCCGTGGACGCCATCAAGGCGGGCGCGTTCGACTACATCACCAAGCCCTTCGACCAGGTGGAGCTGTCCTCCGTCGTCGCGAAGGCCGCCAAGACGAACGAGAGCGCCCGTCGCTCCGTCCGCCCTGACCTCAAGGCGCGCGCCGCCATCATCGGTGAGGCGCCGCAGATGCAGGACGTCTACAAGGTCATCGACAAGGTGGCGGACACGCCCTCCACGGTGCTCATCACCGGCGAGAGCGGCACCGGCAAGGAGCTCATCGCCACCGCGCTGCACGGCGCGTCCAGCCGCCGCGACAAGCCGTTCATCAAGATCAACTGCGCGGCCATCCCCGCCACGCTGCTGGAGAGCGAGCTGTTCGGCTACGAGCGGGGCGCCTTCACCGGCGCCGTCACCTCCAAGCCGGGCCGCTTCGAGCTGGCCGACGAAGGCACCCTCTTCCTCGACGAGATTGGCGAGATCCCCGTCGAGATGCAGGTGAAGCTGTTGCGCGCGCTGCAGGAGGGTGAGTTCGAGCGCGTGGGCGGCATCAAGACCACGCGCGTGGACGTGCGACTGGTCGCCGCCACCAACCGTGATCTGCAGGCGGAGATCGAAGCGGGCCGCTTCCGCAAGGACCTGTACTACCGCCTCGCGGTGGTGCCGCTGTCCCTGCCACCGCTGCGCGAGCGCCGCAGCGACGTGCTGATGCTCGCGCGGCACTTCGTGGAGAAGTACAACAAGCGCCTCAACAAGAAGATCGAGGGCATCACCGACGACGCCCTGGCGCTGCTCCAGGCGTACTCGTGGCCGGGCAACATCCGTGAGCTGGAGAACCTCATCGAGCGCGTCCTGCTGTTCGCGGACGGGCCGTTGATCACCGCCAAGGATCTGCCCGAGCCCATCCGCCAGGGAGCGGGCGTCCAGTCGAGCCCCGCCTCGGCGCCCTCCCTGCCCGCCATGGAGGTTCCGGCGGGCGAGGTGGGCCTGAAGGACATTGTCCGGATGAAGGCCGCGGAGCTGGAGCGGGACCTCATCGTCAAGAAGCTCGACGAGACGGGCGGCAACGTCACCCGCGCCGCGCGGCTCCTCCAGATCAGCCGGAAGTCCCTGCAGACGAAGATGAAGGAATTCGGACTGCGAGACACCACGCCTGACGAGCAAGAGGACGGCCCCGAGGATTGACCCTCGGTTGGCGGAATTCCTCGTCGCGGGCGCTGGTTTCGCGCCCGCTCACTCTTTCCGATTCATGGAGCCAGCATGCGGCCGAACCTCCCCACCCTCGGTGCACCTCCGAAGCGGAGCCCCATCGGGCCCGTGGTCGCCGTGTCACTCATCCTCGGCGGCGCTGCCGGGGGCGTGTGGTGGTGGAAGCAGCGCATGGCCACCGCCACGCAGGAGGCCGCCGTCACCCAGGCCACCACCGATGCCGCTGCCACGCCCGACGCGGGCGCCCTGGCCGCGGCGCCCACCGCCCCCGCCGTTCCCACCGACCCGGTGAAGGCCGCGGGCATGGAGCGCGCGTCCATGCGCATCGACGGACCGCTGGAGACGGCGTTCGTCAACTCCGCGGGCGCTGACGTGGGCCCGGCGCTGGCCCAGGTGGTGACGCGCACGCTGGTGTGGTGGGTGGCCGTCCCCAACGAAATCCTCCGCGGCGACACCCTGGACGTGCTCTTCCAGCGCCGGCCCAACGAGGAGCCGCTGGTGCACGCGGTGCGCTTCACCAGCGCCAAGCTGGGCAAGACGATGAGCGCCTACCGCTTCCAAGGCTCGAGCGAAGGCGCGGCCCGCTACTACCTGTCCTCCGGCGACGAGTTGGAGCTGCGGCTGGAGAAGTCCCCGCTGGACGACTACGAGCAGGTGACGTCGCTCCTGCGCGATGGCCGCCGCCACAAGGGCGTGGACTTCCGCACCCCGGTGGGCACGCCCGTCAAGGCGCCCTTCGCGGGCGTGGTGAAGCGCAAGAACTGGAACTGGAGCAGCAACGGCAACTGCCTGGAGCTGATCGAGACGGGCGGCAAGGGTCGCCGCGCGCTCTTCCTGCACCTGGACGAGGTGTCCAAGGACATCCAGGCCGGGACGCGCTTCAACGTGGGCCAGGTCATCGCCAAGAGCGGCAACACGGGCCGCTCCTTCGCGCCCCACCTGCACTACCAGCTCATGCAGGGCGAGGAGAAGGTCCTGGACCCCTTCGACCAGCACAAGACCTACCGCCGCACCCTGGCCGCCACCCACAAGACGGCCTTCGACGACGAGGTCCGCCGCCTGGAAGGGCTGCTCGGGACGTCGGTCGCGGGGAAGTAAAAGCAACCCGATTCTTGACACTCCTCCGACGGCGCGGCTAGCTGGGAGCCCCCCGGGCTTGCCGGAAGGCCCGGTCGTTTCGCCGTCGGAGGTCGGATGCACAGGCTTCGCGCCGTACTCGCCGCGCTGACGCTAGGCGCGCCGTTCGCCGCCAGCGCGGCGGATATCACCCGGATCGCCTCGTCCTTCGAGGACGATGACCCGTTCGACCTGTTCATCGACGTCGGGTTCGAACGCACCCAGACTCGCGCGAAGATCATCCGCGAGCAGCTCGCGCCGGTGGGGAGTGAGCCCGGGCGCGGTGATGCCGCTGAGCTCTGGTACAAGGGCGTGGATGCCCGCCTCAACCTGAGGATGGCCGTCGGCCTCTACCGCGACCTGGAGCTGTCCTTCCTCCTTCCGCTGGTGTTCCAGCAGAACGAGCGCTGGGACTTCACCTCCCAGTCGTCGCAAGAGTCGTCCACCATCACCAACAACTGCATCAACCCGGATGGCTCCACCATCCCCGGGTGCCTCGACGACCCGCAGGCCAACGGCGTGCCCCTGTTCGGCATGCCGCAGGAGAGCTTCCGCGGCGGTCTGGGCAACCTGCACTTCGGCCTGGCCTACGCCTTCTTCAACCAGGACAAGGACGTCACCAAGCCCACGTGGATCTTCGGCATCGACTACGAGGCCCCCACGGCGAAGCAGCGGGACCCGAGCGTCGACACGACGAACTCGGACGACCGCGGCAACATCGGTGACCGCGTCCACAAGTACCAGCTCTACACGTCGTTCTCGCGGCGCATCGGCGTGGCCGAGCCGTACTTCAAGGCCAGCTACACCATCCCCGTGCGCGGTCCGGTCTTCTATTCGAACTGCGACCAGCGCAACGCGGATCCCGCCACCCTGGGCGCTCCCGGCAACTGCGGCACCGGGCCGTGGGACCGCAAGGAGACGGGCATCAAGGCGCCCAAGATGGTGGGCATGATCGCCGGCGTGGAGCTGGTGCCGTTCGACCGCCCGCAGAAGCACCAGAAGTTCACCCTGGACCTGCGCGCCATCGGCAACTACGTGGGCGCGGGCCGCTACCACAACGAGCTGAGCGCGGCGCTGCGCAAGCTGCTCACCTCGGAGGAGTACTTCCAGGTCGGTGGCATGCTCGGCGTCACCGCGAGCGCCTCGGAGTCCTTCAAGATCCGCGCGGGTGGCACGTTCCTCTACAACACGGACCACACGCTCACGAACGAGGAGCTGGGCAAGGACCTGGACGGCGACGGTGAGATCAACGCGGGCCTCGGCTCCCCCGAGCTCAACCCCACGTTCGACTGGCGCTATGACCTGGTGTCGCGCCGCTTCCGCGCCATCGGCAGCACGACGTTCCGCTTCGACCTGAGCGCGTCCTTCAACTTCTAGCGCCAGGGAAGTCCCCGGGAGACGCGGGCCTCGAGCACGCGCCTCCCGGTTCCGGACCGCCTACTTCTTCAGCGACAACCCGAGTCGGTACACGTCCTGTCCCGACCACCCCGCCCGACGCGCCAGCTCCGTGCTCAAGGGCTTGAGCTTCTCGCCTCGCGCGAGCCCGTCCTCGAGCGCCCGGCGCAGCTCCTCCTCGGACCAGCGCCGCTCGCCGGTGCGCCCCTCCACCAGCACCACCACCTCGCCCCGGGCCTCCTCCGTGGCGTAGCGCGCGGACAGCTCGGACAGCGGCGCGCGGACGAACTCCTCGTGCAGCTTCGTCAGCTCGCGCGCCACGCACGCCCTGCGGTCTCCCCACGCCTCCTGGAGGTCCTGGAGCGTCTCGCCCAGGCGGCGGGGAGACTCGTAGAGCACCAGCGTGGCGGACAGCGAGGCCACCTCCTCCAGCATGGCCCGCCGCTCCGGCCCCTTGCGCGGCAGGAAGCCCAGGAAGTGGAAGCGGCCCGTGGGCAGCCCCGAGGCGCTCAGGGCCGCGACCAGCGCCGTGGCCCCCGGCACGGGCACCACCGTCAGCCCCCGCTCCAGCGCCTCCGCCACCAGCCGCTCACCGGGGTCGCTGATGGCCGGGCTGCCCGCGTCCGTGATGAGCGCACAGTCCTCGCCCTCCCCGAGCCGGTCCAGGATGCGCCCGGCGCGCTGCCCCTCCGCGAACGCGGGCAGGCTCACCAGGTCCTTGCCGCCAATGCCGAAGTGGTCGAGCAGCACGCGCGAGTGCCGCGTGTCCTCACAGGCGATGAAGCGCACCGCGCGGAGCGTCTCCAGCGCGCGTGCCGAGATGTCACCCAGGTTCCCGATGGGCGTGGCCACCAGGTACAGCGTTCCAGCCATGCCTTCCCTCACATGCCCGCATCGAAGGCGCCGGGGATGTGCTCCACGGTGGCCCGCTCGCCGCGCCCGACGACGGCTATCACATCGAAGCGCATCATCCGCCCCTGGAGCTCATGCGCGAAGAGATAGTGCAGCGCCGCCTTCACCACCCGACGCTGCTTCGCGAACGACACGGTGTGCGCCGGGTCTCCCCACACGGCCGTGGAGCGCATCCGCACCTCCACGAAGCACAGGAGTTCCTCGCGCTCGGCCACCACGTCCAGCTCGCCGTACCGGCAGAGCCAGTTGCGGGCTCGCACGCGCCAGCCCCGCTCCTCCAGGTACCGCACCGCCGCCGCCTCCGCCTCGTCCCCATACTCCCGCCGCACCCCACGCCCCATCCCGTCCCCACTCCCCGCCCTCCCTCATGGAGGGCACCCTCCACATCGGACTACACGTTAACCGTGCCGTCCGACATCTGGGCGAAGCCGGGGTGTGACGTGACATGGACGACCTGCGTGAGGGTGCCCAGGTGCTTGAGCATGCGGGCGATGAGCGGCAGCTTCACCTCTTCCATGCCCGCGAAGACGTCCTCCAGGACGAAGGGCCGCTTCACCCGCGCGCTCCCCTTCTCCACCACCGTCATCCGCAGCGCCAGGTAGTAGAGGTCCAGGTCCTTCGGCGGCAGCTCGCCCACCGGCACGCGGCGCCCCGAGGCGAGCGCGAAGGCCCGCCCCTCCTTGTCCCACTCGACGCCCTGATAGCGCCGGTCCGTGAGCGCGGTGAGGTACTGCACGCAGCGCTCCTTGAGCATCCCCTGCACGCTCAGCACATCCGTCGTGAAGATGTCCGCCGCCTGGGACAGCACGGCCGGAGACGGATCCTCCAGCGGCTCCACGGGCGCGGGCGAGCCATCCGCCTGCGTCACCGGCGCGGGCGGGGCCTTGGCCAGGGTGATCGACTCCTTCACCCGCCCCAGCTCGCGCTCCACCTCGCGCATGTCACGCACGTAGGAGCCCTTGCGCGTCAGCTCCGCGTTGAGCGCATCCATCTGCTCCTTGAGCGCCTGGCGCTGGGTGGAGGCGGCCACGAACTCCGGGTCGGCCTCCACGCCCGCGAGCTGATCCTTCAGCTCCACCACCCGCGCGGCCAGCAGCTCCTTGCGCTCGAGCGCCGTGGGAATCTCGTCCAGGCTCTCCACGCCGAGCGCCTTCTGCGCCATGCGCACCGGCGCGGCCTCGGCCTCGAACTCCTCGTGGATCTTCTTCTCGCGCGCGTCGAAGCGCCCCTCCTTGCTGTCCTTGCGCGAGGCGCGCTGGAGTTCGTCCACGTAGCGCAGCGCCAGGAAGGCGGCGAAGCCGAAGGCCGGGATGTCCAGCAGCGCCAGGTAGCGGAACGCGCGGTGCACGCCGAGCCCCAGGCCCAACGACAGCCCGAGGAACAGCACGCCCACCCCGATGCCCAACCAGAACATGCGGTCCTGCGTCAGCGGCTCCACGGAGTCCGGCACCTCCGCCGCGTCCGCGTCACGGTCCGCGCCCAGCCGATTCAGGGCCTCGTCGCGCCGCGCGAGCGCCTTGGGGTAGCGCTGCACGCGGTTGAGGATGTCCTGGGGCAGGCCGAGCGTCTGCGGCGTCGGAGCGGCCCGCCACGCGTTCTCCGCCTCGTGGATGGCCACCTTGAGGCCCTCGGTGCCCTTGAGGCGCTGGTCCGCGTCGAAGATCTGCGACGACAGCCCGTCCACCTTGAACTGGAGCTGATCCACCTCGCGCGCGGAGACGAGCTCCGCCTCGAGCGCGCGCACCTTCGCCTCCGCCGCCGGGATGTCCTCCGCGGCGGCCACCGAGGACGCGTTCGCCAGCGAGGGGAACTTGCCGGAGGTCTTCGGATCCACCGCCTTCGCCGCGGCCTTGCGCGGACGCCGCGACGGCAGTTGTCCCGGCTGCAGGCAGTAGAGCTGCTCGAAGCTCGTGCGCGGCGGCAGGCCCACCTGACCTCGCAGGAACTGGTTCATCTCCGAGGCGTCCGAGGACACCAGCTCCGGCTGCTGCGTCGTCTTGTTCAGCCGGTGCAGCGTCCCGGAGCCACCCAGCTCGCGCAGCACGCGGTACGTGGCGCCGTCGATGCCCACGAAGGTCAGCGCGGCCTTGCCGGACTTCGCGCCCGGCGCGATGAAGGACGCATCCTGGCCCCGCCCGTCGGCGTAGAGCAGCGCGAGCAACACGCCCGCGAAGGGACTCGCCTCCGCCGAGGGCGGCTTGAGGACGAGGTACCCGGCTTTCAGCGCGAAGCGTCCCGCGGGAGTGAATCCCCGGACATTCTGGACGGCGACCTCGACGAATTGCATGGCGCGTCCATGTTAGCGCGAATGAAAAAAGGAGCGCCCGGTATCGGACGCTCCTTCTCACGACGGCCCGAGGGCCATCGAGGACTCAGGCGATCAGGCCTTGGCGACCTTGGCGGCCTTGCCCTGGGTCGTGTCCGCCTCCTCCTGCACGTCCACGCGGGCGGCCTTGCCCTTGAGGTTGCGGAGGTAGAACAGACGGCTGCGGTTCACGCGGCCGCGCGAGAGGACCTCGATCTTCTCGTAGCGGGGGCTGTGCAGCGGGAAGATGCGCTCGACGCCGACGCCGAAGGACATCTTGCGCACGGTGAACGTGGCGCGGTGGCTGCCCGAGGTCTTCCGGATGACGGTGCCCTCGAACGCCTGAACGCGCTCCTTCTCGCCCTCCTTCACCTTCCAGAAGACGCGCACGGAGTCACCAGGACGGAACGAGGTGACGTCCTGGCGCAGGTACTTGGCCTCGACGTGCTGAATGGCGGCGTTACGCATTTCGGACTCCAGTGAAGCGAAAGCTGACGCGGATGAGAACGCGTGAAAGAGCGGGCCGTACTAGCAGAGAGAGCGGTGTCGGACAAGCCCGCTGTGGCCCGACTCCCAAAGAACCCCCAGGGTTACAGCTCTTCCTCCCGTCGGGCCAGCAGTTTCTCGTCGGCCTTGGACAGGGTGAGGCGGGCATACAGGTCCGGCCGTCGCTCGCGCGTGAGCACCAGCGACTTCCACCGACGCCACCGGGCGATGCGGGCGTGATCTCCAGACTGGAGGGCCGCCGGCACCTCGACGCCCTGGAACACGGGCGGGCGGGTGTACTGGGGATGCTCCAGCGTCCCCTCCTCGAAGCTCTCCGACACCGAGGACGCCACGTTGCCCAGCACCCCGGGCACCAGGCGCGCCACCGCATCCACCACCGCCATCGCGGCGATCTCCCCGCCGGTGAGCACGAAGTCGCCCAGCGACAGCTCGCCGTCCAGGTGGCTCATCACCCGCTCGTCCACGCCCTCGTAGCGGCCGCAGACCAGGATCAGCCCGGCGGTGTGCGCCACCAGCTCGCGCGCGGTGACCTGCGTGAAGGTCGTCCCGCGAGGGCTCATCAGGAGCACCTTCGCTCCGGGCAGCCGGGCCCGCGCGGCGCCGATGGCGGCGACCAGCGGCTCGGGCTTCATCACCATGCCCGCACCGCCCCCGTAGGGCGCGTCGTCGGTGACACGGTGCTTGCCCTCGGCGTACTCGCGGATGTCCGTCACGGTGGCGGACAACAGGCCCTTCTCCTGGGCCTTGCCGAGGATGCTCGCGCCCAGGTAGCCGGACACCATCCCCGGGAACAGCGTGAGCAGCTCCACCGGATACGGCGGGCTCACGACTCGGACCCGTCCGGGGCATCCTTGTCGGCGTCGCGCCGGCCGACCTCCACGTACTCCGGAGGGCGGATCACGATGCGCTGGGCCGCGATGTCCACCGTCGGGACGAACTCGTCCGCGAACGGCACCACCAGCTCCTGCCGGCCCGCGGCGCGGATCACGAGGTTGGGCACTTCACCGGTGGCCCAGATCTCCTCCACCTTGCCCAGCGGCGTCCCCGCCTCGTCCACGGCGGACAGGCCCAGGAGGTCGCCCTGGAAGAACTCACCCTCCTCGGGCGGCTCCAGGTCCTCGCGGAACACGAACACCGTGGAGCCCACCAGCCCCTCCGCCTCGGTGCGGGACTCCACGCCCTCGAAGGCGACGATGTCCTCCTTCGGCGTGGGGCGCAGGGACTCCAACACCAGATCCTTCTCCACGCCCGCACGGGTGCGGATGCGGACCCGGTCCACGGTGGAGAGCGTCTGCGAGCCCGGATCAAACGGGCGCACCGCCAGCTCCCCACGCAGCCCGTGCGCGCGAGAGATGAAGCCCAGCTCGAGCAGGGGCTTCTGGGTCACCGCGACGCGTCCGGTGCGGCGGCGGGCGGCGTGCCGGCGGCGTTGCGACGGTCGTCCAGGATCTCCAGCCGGACCTTCTGGCCAGACTTCTGGGCGGCGGCGTTGAGCAGCGTCCGGAGGGCGTTCACGGTGCGCCCGTCACGGCCGATGACCTTGCCGACATCCTCGGGGGCGACCTTCAGCTCATAGAGCCGTGCGCCGTCCACCTCGGAGATGCGCAGGCCCACCTGGTCAGGTTGATCGACCAGGGCCCGCGCCAGATACGTGAGGAGTTGCTCCACGTCCGCTCAGTAAAGCCGGTCGCGGATCAAGCCGCGGGGGTGGACTTCACGGCCTTCGCGTTGACCTTGATGAGGTCCGCGACGGTCTCGGAGGGCGTCGCGCCCGTCTTCAGCCAGTACTCCAGCCGCTCCGCGTTGAACTCCACCTTGGGGGGGGTGAGGTTCGGGTCGTACGCGCCGACGGCCTCGATGAACTTGCCATCCCGGGGGTTGCGGGAGTCGGTGGCGACCACGTGGTAGTAGGGCTTCTTCTTGGCGCCCGCGCGGGCAAGACGGAGGACGACGGCCATGGAGTGCTCCAGCGAACAAGAAACGACGATGTAAACGGGGTGGCGCTCTTAACGCCGCACCCGCGGGATTGTCAAGGAAGCTCGGGACTTTATGTCGTGCTTTCGGCCGGAGTGGCCTCGCCACGATTCGCGAGCTGCCCGCAGGCCCCCGCGATGTCCCGGCCCCGATTCTTCCGGATGTAGGCGGCCACGTGGCCGTCCGACAGGATGGCCCGGAACTGCTCCGCCCGCTCTTCGGCGGTGGTGAGGAACCCCAGGCCGGGGTTCTCGTTGTAGGGAATCAGGTTGACCTTCGCCGGAATTCCCTTGAGCAGCTGGATGAGCCGGTGCGCGTCCTCATCGCTGTCGTTGAAGCCCTGGATGAGCACGTACTCGAAGGTGATGCGGCGCCCCTGGCGCAGCGGGAACTTGCGGCACGCGTCCAGCAGCGCGGCGATGTTCCACTTGCGGTTGACGGGCATCGTCTTGCTGCGCTGCTCATCCGTGCTGGCGTTGAGCGAGATGGCCAGCTTCACGTCCGTCTCCTTGCCGAAGCGCTCGATCATGGGAACGAGGCCGACGGTGGAGACGGTGATGTGCCGGTGGCTGAAGTTGGGGCCGTCCTCGGACTGGAGGATGGCGAGCGCCGTCTTGAGGTTCTCGAAGTTGTGCAGGGGCTCGCCCATGCCCATGAACACGAGGTTGCTCAAGGGGCGCAGCGTCTCGTGGCCCTCGTTCTTGCGGACCTCGCGATTGACGGCGTGCACCTGGGCGACGATCTCGCTGGGCGTCAGGTTACGCTTGAGCCCCATGGTGCCCGTCATGCAGAAGCCGCAGGCCATGGCACAGCCCACCTGGGTGGACACACACAGCGTCCGGCGGTCCTCGGAGGGCATGTAGACGGACTCGATGTAGCGCCCGTCGCGCGTCTTCCACCGGTACTTGATGGTGCCGTCGACGCTGCGCTGCTCCAGGTCCTTCACCAGCGGGATGATCTCCGCGGCGACCTTGAGCTTCTCGCGGAAGGCCTTGGACAGGTCCGTCATCTCATCGAACGAGGTGACGCCGCGCTGGTGCAGCCAGCGGTACATCTGAGGGGCACGGAAGGCGCGCTCGCCCAGCTGCTCGGTGACGAAGCGGGTGAGCCCCTCCATGGACAGGCTGGCCACGTCCACGAGCTTCGCGGGAGCGGGCGCCGGCAGGGGCTCCGTGACGGGAAGAGTGGCGGTGGCGGAGGTCTCGGTCATCGTCGTCGCGCAGTGAAACGGGGGCCCGGGGGCGTCCCTTCCCACACCTGGGGTCGAGGTGTCAAAGGAGGCCCCGGTCGCCTGGTCGACACGGGAACGCACTCCCCTCCCCCAACCCTACGCATCCCCACACCGACCCGCCCGAAAACCGACGGCCCGGGCCAGCCCCCTTGACGGGTGCCGACACCGGGCCGCGGGTCAGGAGCCCCGAGGGGCCCTGTCGCCTACTTCTTGGCGGTGTACTCGTACGGCTGGATCTCCGTCTCCCGGAAGAAGTACGCGATCTCGTTCTTCGCGTTCTCCAGGCTGTCGGAGCCGTGGACCGTGTTCTGGTCGATGCTGGTGGCGAAGTCCTTGCGGATGGTGCCCTCGGCCGCCTGCGCCGGGTTGGTGGCGCCCATGATGTCGCGGTTGCCCAGGACGGCGTTCTCGCCCTCGAGCACCATCAGGACGACGGGGCCGGAGATCATGAACTGCACCAGGTCCTTGAAGAAGGGCCGGGCCTTGTGGACCGCGTAGAAGCCCTCGGCCTCCTTCTGGGAGAGCTGCTGGAGCCGGATGGCGACCGGCTTCAGACCCTTCTCCTCGAAGCGGCTGATGATCTTCCCGATGACGCCCTTCTGCAGACCGTCCGGCTTGATGATGGACAGCGTACGCTCGATGGCCATGTGATTGGCTCCTTTGTCCCGTGAGGGGTGTTAGCGCTTCGGGGGGCCGCGCTTGACGGCCTCCTGGAGGGTGGTGCCCAGCTCGGCGGGGCTGGCGGCCATCAGGATGCCCGCGGCCTCCATCGCCTTGATCTTCTCCGTCGCAGTGCCCTTGCCGCCGGAGATGATGGCGCCGGCGTGGCCCATGCGCTTGCCCGGGGGCGCCGACTGGCCGGCGATGAAGCCGGCGATGGGCTTGGTGAACTCGCGGGCCACGTACTCCGCGCCCGCCTCCTCGGCGCTGCCGCCGATCTCACCAATCATGATGACGGCGTCCGTGTCCGGGTCTGCCTGGAACAGCTTCAGCACGTCCACGAAGTCGGTGCCGTTGACCGGGTCTCCACCGATGCCCACGGCCGTCGACTGGCCCAGGCCCAGCTGGGTGAGCTGGTGCACGGCCTCGTACGTCAGCGTGCCCGAGCGCGACACCACGCCGATGCGGCCCGCCTTGTGGATGTGGCCCGGCATGATGCCGATCTTGCACTTGGCGCCGGGGGTGATGACGCCAGGACAGTTCGGGCCGATGAGGCGCACGCCCGGCTTGCCCTGCAGGTAGCGCTTGGCGCGCACCATGTCGAGGACGGGGATGCCCTCGGTGATGGTGATGATGAGGGACACGCCCGCGTCGGCGGCCTCCATGATGGAGTCCGCGGCGAACGGGGGCGGGACGAAGATGACGGACGTGTTCGCGCCCGTCTGCTTCACGGCGTCGGCGACCGTGTCATACACGGGAACCTTGCCCTCGAACTGGGTACCGCCCTTGCCCGGCGTCACGCCGGCCACGAGCTTCGTGCCGTACTCCAGCATCTGCTTCGAGTGGAACGAGCCCGCCGAGCCGGTGATGCCCTGGCAGAGGACCTTCGTGTTTTCGTTGACGAGGATGCTCATGGCGCTCCTTAAAGTGTGGGCAATGAAGCGCGCGGACTACTTCAGCGCGGCGACGGCCTTCTCGGCCGCCTGACGCAGGTTGTCCGCCGGGGTGATGGCGAGGCCGGAGTTGCTGAGCAGTTGCTTGCCCAGCTCCACGTTGGTGCCTTCCAGGCGCACCACGAGCGGGACCTTGAGCTGGACCTCCTTCGCCGCGGCGATGATGCCCTCGGCGATGACGTCGCACTTCATGATGCCGCCGAAGATGTTGACCAGCACCGCCTTCACCGCGGGGTCGGCCAGGATGAGCTTGAAGGCCGCCGTCACCTTCTCCTTCGTCGCGCCGCCGCCCACGTCCAGGAAGTTGGCCGGCTCACCGCCCACCAGCTTGATGGTGTCCATGGTGGCCATGGCCAGGCCCGCGCCGTTCACCATGCAGCCGATGTTGCCATCGAGCGCGATGTACGCCAGGTCCCACTCCTTGGCCTGCGTCTCGCGCGCCTCCTCCTCGGCGAGGTCGCGGTACTCCAGCAGGTCCTTGTGCCGGTAGAGCGCGTTCTCGTCGAAGGTCACCTTCGCGTCGAGCGCCACCACGCCGCCATCCTTCAGGATGACCAGCGGGTTGATCTCCACCAGCGACGCGTCCGTCTCCACGAACATCTTGTAGAGCGCGGTGCAGAACTGGACGAACTTGTTCACCGTCGGGCCCGTCAGGCCCAGGCCGAAGGCCAGCTTGCGGCCCTGGAAGTCCAGGAAGCCCACCGCCGGGTCCACCGTCTCGCGGAGGATCTTCTCCGGGTGCTTCTCCGCCACTTCTTCAATCTCCACGCCGCCCTCGCGGGACGCCATGAAGGTGACGCGGCTGGTGGCGCGGTCCAACGTCACGCCCAGGTACAGCTCCTGGCCGATGTCGAGACCCTGCTCGATGTAGACCTTGTGGACCGTCTGGCCCTCGGGCCCGGTCTGGATGGTCTTGAGCTTCATGCCAAGCATCTGCTTGGCCAGCTCCTTCGCCTCGGCGGGGCTCTTGGCGAGCTTCACGCCGCCGCCCTTGCCACGACCACCGGCGTGGATCTGGGCCTTCACCACCACGACGGGCGTGCCGAGCGTCTTCGCCGCGGCCTCCGCGTCGTTGGGCGAGAGCGCGAGGATTCCCTTCGGCGTGGGCACGCCGTACTTCCGGAAGATTTCCTTGCCCTGGTACTCGTGGATCTTCATCGAGGCTCCATGTGGAGACGAGGGGGACGACCCCTTACAGGCGTCAGCGCGTGGCCCTCATTGCGCAGAAACCGACGGATGGCAAGGCCGTTTGACCCGACAGGCACCGCGGTGCGGCACGCTGTGGACCGCTGATAATCAGGAATGTCCGGGCAGATGAGGCGACCTTCACCGCTCCCCTGCCCCTGAAACGTCAACAGCCCCGCCCGGGCTCCACGAGGGAGACCGGAGCGGGGCCGAGGACACGGCGGAGCGCCTTGGCGCCCGTCACCCGGGACCGCTGTGGCCCTTCTTCTCCTCCTCCTGCGAGAAGAGGTCCTTGATGACCAGCTTGGTCACCTGGCGGTTCATCATCGCGATGGAGGTGGTGAGCGGGATCTCCTTCGGGCAGACCTTCACGCAGTTCTGCGCCTTGCCGCAGTCCTGCACGCCGCCGGGGCCCATGAGCGCGCGCACGCGCTCCTCGGAGTTGAGCTTGCCCGTGGGGTTCATGTTGAACAGGCGGGCCTGGCTGATGGCCGCGGCGCCCACGAAGTCGTTGCCCATCGTCACTTGAGGGCACGCCTCCAGGCAGCTTCCGCACGTGATGCATGTGGACAGCACGTACATGGTGGACTGATCCACCGGGGACTGACGCGGGCCGGGGCCCAGGTTGTGCGTGCCGTCCGTCGGAATCCAGCCCTTCACCTTCTTGAGGGCCTCGAACATGCGGCTGCGGTCCACGGCCAGGTCCCGGACCACGGGGAACTTGCTCATGGGCTCCAGCGTGATCGGCTGCTCCAGCTTGTCGATGAGCGCAGAGCAGGCCATGCGCACGCGGCCGTTGATGTTCATCGCGCAGCTGCCGCAGACCTCCTCGAGGCACGCGGCGTCCCACACCACCGGCGCAACCTTCTTGCCCTCCACGGTGACGGGGTTGCGCTGGATCTCCATCAGGCACGAGATGACGTTGGCGCCCTTGCGATAGGGGACCTTGAACTCCTCGTAGTGGCCCGGCTGGTTCGGATCATCCTGCCGCCAGATGCGGAAGGAGATGGTTTGGCTGCTGACGGCGCCTGCCTGTGCGGTGTCCATGTGGCTCGACCCTTCGCTTCCAAGTCAGTGACGGGGGCCCGCGTGATTCAGGCGCGGGCCGACCCAGAAAGTTCCCCGGTGCCTTACGCGTACCAGCGCGGCTCGGGCTTCAGCACGGGCGTCGGTACATCCTCGTAGGAGATGTTCGGCCCCTGGTCCGCGTACTTCGCGATGGTCGTCTTCGCCCACTTGTCGTGGCGCGCCTGCCACAGCGCCATCCAGGCGGGATCGTCGTTGGGATCCTTCGTCTTCGGCTCGGGCAGCGAGAAGTCCGGCTTGTAGTGCGCGCCGCGGCTCTCGTCGCGCAGGAGCGCGCTCGTGGCGATGACCTCGCCCAGCTCCAGCATGTTCCACAGCTGGTTGACGAACGACATCGAGCGGTTGGACGAATTGCCCGTGTCCAGCACGTTGACGTTCTTCCAACGGCCCTTGAGCTCGCGGACCTTCTCCACCGTCTTCTTCAGGCGGTCGTTGTAGCGGACGACGGTGCAGTTCTCCGTCATCACGTCGCCCAGCTCCTGCGCCAGGCCGTAGGGGTTCTCCGGGCCCGCCATCTTCTTGATGGTGGCGAACCGGTCCTCCCAGTAGCGCTTGGCGTCCTGGAAGAACTTCTCCGGCATGGCCGCCGCGCTCGTCGTCTGGCTCTTGGCGAAGGACGCCATGGCCGGGCCGCCGATCATCCCCGAGTAGATGCAGGAGAGCAGCGAGTTGGCGCCCAGGCGGTTGCCGCCGTGGAACGCGTAGTCCGCCTCGCCCGCGGCGTACAGGCCCGGGATGTTGGTGGACTGGTTCTTGGGGCTGCCCTCGAGCGGCGTGAGCGTCTTCGAGTCCGCCTCGAACTGCACGTACAGGCCGCCCATCGAGTAGTGCATGCCCGGGAAGATGACCATCGGCGTGACGCGCGGATCATCTCCGACGAACTTCTCGTAGATCTCCATCACGCCCTTGATCTTGGCGTCGAGCGTCTTGGCCGGGATGTGCGTGACGTCCAGGTACACGCCGTCGCGCCCGCCAATGCCCAGGCCCAGGTCGCGGCAGACCATGAAGATCTCGCGCGTGGCGACGTCGCGGGGGACCAGGTTCTTGTACTTGGGGTACTTCTCCTCGAGGAAGTACCAGCGCTCGCTCTCCGGGATGTCCCGGGGCCCGCGCGGGTCACCCTTCTTGCGCGGCACCCAGACGCGACCACCCTCGCCGCGCACCGACTCGCTCATCAGGCGCAGCTTGTCCTCGCCCGGAATCGACGTCGGGTGCACCTGGATGAACTCGCCGTTGGCGTAGATGGCGCCCTCCATGTAGGCGCGACCCGCGGCGGTGCCGGTGTTGATGACGGAGTTGGTGGAGCGGCCGAAGACGATGCCCGGGCCACCCGTGGCGAGGCACACGGCCTCCGCCGGGAAGGTGCGGATCTCCATGGTCCGCAGGTCCACGGCCACGCTGCCGATGCAGCGGCCGCCCTCGTCCTTCACCGTGCCCAGCCACTCCCAGTACTCGTACTTGGTGACCTTGCCCTCGGCCTCGTAGCGGCGGACCTGCTCGTCCAGCGCGTAGAGCAGCTGCTGTCCCGTCGTGGCGCCGGCGAAGGCCGTGCGGTGGTGCAGCGTGCCGCCGAAGCGGCGGAAGTCCAGCAGGCCCTCCGGCGTGCGGTTGAACGTCACGCCCATGCGGTCCAGCAGGTAGATGATGCCGGGGGCCGCGTAGCACATGCCCTTCACGGAGATCTGCTCGGCCAGGAAGTCGCCGCCGCGCAGCGTGTCCTTGACATGGATCTCCGGGTGGTCGCCCTCTCCCTTGGTGTTCACCGCGCCGTTGATGCCTCCCTGCGCGCAGACCGAGTGAGAGCGCTTCACCGGGACGAGCGAGAGCACATCCACCTGGTGGCCCGCCTCCGCGAGCTTGATCGTCGTCATCAGCCCGGCGAGACCGCCGCCCACCACTGTGAACCGCGCTGCTGCTGCCATCATCGTCTCCTTGACCGCCGGATCCAGGGCGCCTGCCGTCAGCTGGCTCGCCACTACCGGCGCGCCACGCTCCGGACATCTCCGTGCGAGTTCTACAGGCTAGTTAACTTGCTGGAAGCACGCCGCAACGGCGGCGAGGAACTCGATAAGCCCGCGTCATTCGCGGCATCAGCCCAGAAGCCCGCCGGGGATCCCCGACGGGCCTCACTGGACTGGAACGGCCTACAGCTTGACGGAGTCGACCGTCTTCTTGACCGACTGGAAGGACTTCTCCAGCTCGGCCTTCTCGGCGGCGTTCAGGTCGACGGTGATGACCTTCTCGATGCCGCCCGCGCCGATCTGCACGGGGGTCCCGAAGAAGTAGTCATTGATGCCGTACTGGCCCTTGAGCAGCGCCGCGCCCGGCAGGATGCGCTTGCGGTCGAAGATGAAGCTCTCCGCCATGGCGATGGAGGAGGCCGCGGGACCGAAGTAGGCGCTGCCCGTCTTGTACAGGCCGACCAGCTCCGCGCCGCCCTCGCGGGTGCGCTTGACGATGGCGTCCAGCTTGTCCTTCGCGATGAGCTCCGTGAGGGGCACGCCGCCCACGGTGCTGTGACGCACCAGGGGCACCATGTCGTCGCCGTGGCCGCCGAGCACCAGCGCCTCCACGTCACGGATGGAGCAGCCCAGCGCCTCGGCCACGAAGCACTTGAAGCGGCTGGTGTCCAGCACGCCCGCCATGCCCACGACCATGTTGTCCGGCAGGCCGGCGATCTTGTGGAGCGCGAACACCATCGCGTCCAGCGGGTTCGCCACGTTGATGACGAAGGCGTTGGGGGCGTGCTGCTTGATGTTGCCCGCCACGTCCTTCATGATCTTGAGGTTGATCTCCAGCAGATCCTCGCGGCTCATGCCCGGCTTGCGGGGCATGCCGGCCGTGATGATGATCACGTCCGAGCCAGCGACATCCTCCCAGTTCGTGGTGCCGGTGACGCGGCAGTCATAACCGTCCACCGCCGAGAGCTGGTTGATGTCCAGGGCCTTGCCCTTGACCAGGCCTTCGGCCGCCGGGATGTCGTACAGGAACACGTCACCGAGCGACTTCTGCACCGCCAGCAGCGCGAGGTTGCCGCCGATCTGCCCGCCACCGATGAGGCCAATCTTCTTCTTGCGATTCTGAGCCATGGCTTCGCCGTCTCCCAATTCCCCGCGAGGGGACTACATGTGCTTGATGATGGCCTGACCGAACTCGGAGCACTTCACCTCGGTCACCCCGGACTGCCCCTCCTGCTTCATCAGGCGGGCGAAGTCGTACGTCACCGTCTTGGCGGCGATGGCGCGGTCCATGCCCTGGATCATCAGGTCCGCGGCCTCATGCCAGCCCAGGTGCCGGAACATCATCTCACCGGAGAGGATGACCGAGCCCGGGTTCACCTTGTCCTGGTCCGCGTACTTGGGCGCCGTGCCGTGCGTGGCCTCGAACACCGCGTGGCCCGTGACGTAGTTGATGTTGCCGCCCGGCGCGATGCCGATGCCGCCCACCTGCGCCGCCAGCGCGTCCGACAGGTAGTCGCCGTTGAGGTTCAGCGTGGCGATGACGTCGAACTCGTCCGGACGCGTGAGCACCTGCTGCAGCGTGATGTCCGCGATGGAGTCCTTGATGACGATCCTGCCGGCGGCCACGGCGGCCTTCTGCTCGGCGTTGGCGGCCTCCTCGCCCTTGGCGGCCTTCGTCACCTCCCACTGATCCCACGTGTAGACCTTGTCACCGAACTCCCGGGCGGCCAGCTCGTAGCCCCACTTGCGGAAGGCGCCCTCGGTGAACTTCATGATGTTGCCCTTGTGGACCAGCGTGACACTCTTGCGCTTGTGGTCCACCGCGTACTGGATGGCCGCGCGGATGAGCCGATCACTGCCCTCCTTGGACACGGGCTTGACGCCCAGGCCGATGTCCGACGGGAAGCGGATCTTCCCGAACTCCTTCGGGAACTCCTTCTTCAGCAGGTCCAGGAACTTCGCCGCCGCGGGGCTGCCGGCCTCGAACTCGATGCCCGCGTAGATGTCCTCCGTGTTCTCACGGAAGATGGTCATGTCCACCTTGTCCGGCGACTTGACCGGGCTGGGCACGCCCTTGAAGTAGCGCACGGGGCGCAGGCAGACGTACAGGTCCAAGAGCTGGCGCAGCGCCACGTTCAGCGAGCGGATGCCGCCGCCCACCGGCGTCGTCAGCGGGCCCTTGATGCCGACCAGGTAGGTGCGGAAGGCCTCGACCGTCTCGTCGGGAAGCCAGTTGTTGACCGCCTTGAAGGACTTCTCGCCGGCGAGCACCTCGTGCCAGGCGATCTTCTTCTTGCCCTTGTAGGCCTTCTCCACCGCGGCGTCGAACACCGCCTGGGACGCGCGCCAGATGTCGCGGCCCGTGCCGTCGCCCTCGATGTAGGGGATGATCGGTTGGTCCGGCACGGACAGCTTGCCGTTCTGCAGGGTGATCTTCTCGCCGGAAGTCGGGGGAGCCATGGACGTACTCCTGGAAGGTGTGGCCGTGTAAGAATTGGCGCGGGATAGTCGAGAACCCGCCCCCCTCCCGTCAAGGAGTTTGGCCGCTCCTCCAGGTTGCCGGACTTATCGGACCCAGCGGCGCCGCATGCGCTCGGGCACGCGCGCCAGGCACGGGAGACTGCTCCTGCTCACGCGCTACCAGCAGGCGAGACCCGGCGCGGGAAGCTCCACCGTCACCGTGAGGCCCTCACAATCGCCACGCTCCACGCCGAGCGTCCCGCCCACGGATTCCACCAGCTCCCGGGCCCGGGCGAGCCGACGGTGCGCGGGGCCCACCAGCATGGGCGACAGGAACACCGCCTGCAGCTCCCGCGCGGACAGCCGCGCCCTGGACGTCACCACCTGGAAGCGCGGCGGCTCGTCACCGAAGTCATCCGGCGCGTCCAGCACCAGGCGCACACTTCCCTCCCCCGCGTGGTCCGCCGCGTGCGACAGCAACAGCAGCAACACCTGCCGTGTACGTCGCGCCCCTGTCCGCGCCAGAACGGTTTCCTCTGGAAGTTCCAGTTTCACTTCGATGCCGTGGATTCTTCGCGCGGCTTCCAGCAATTCCAGGGCTTCTCCCATGAGCGCCGCGACATCCACTTGCTGGGAATCCGGACCCTCCACCGACGCCAGCGAGGCCCTCGGGGAAGCAGCCTGGGGCGCCGCCCCGGCTTCACCCGACGTCCTGTCCACCCAGTCCCGCGCCGCGCTCATGCCGCACCTCGTCCCGTTGGCCCTACAGAGGGACTTTACTGGCGGAATCCGACGCGCTCCATTTCACTACGAGAAAGTACGCAGGGCGTGGTTGACTGGAGACATTACAGCTTCGCGACATCTTGGCCGTGCCGTTGTCGGGTGCTGGGCATGCAGTTCGTGAAACTTGGAGAAATGGCCTGTCAGGGTTGACCCAGTGCCCTAGATTCCCGCCTTGACGAAAACAGCAAGGCTGCACAAATTCGATTTGACTGTTCCTCTCGACTCCGTATGATACGGACCCATAGCGAAATGCCGCCCACCGCAGCACCGCTGGAGCAGGGAGGAACTGTTGTGCTTGCAACTTCGCCATCCGCATCAGGCGTTCCTCACTACCGGAGAAGGGGGCTCCTGGACATGGAAGGGGGAAACCCGCTCTCCGACCGGCGGACGGTCGAGTTCGATAGCCGCGACGCTTTCATCAATGTGATTCCGCTGCCGCCAGCGGAAGCCGCGCTGGACGACTCGGGCTATTCGCTGCACGGCCGGGGCGCCAATGCCATCACCTGCTCGCTGGGCACGCTGGACGCGACGCTCGGTGAGGTGACGCGACTGAGCCCCACCGTGGTGTGGGTGATGCCGCGCGGTCCCGTGACGCACGCCGAGGGCCCCACCCTGCCCGTCTTCCTCAAGGGCCGTGGGCTCACCATCGGTCCTCTCGTCGGCGCGTTCATCCGCGCGGACGCGGAGACGGCGAGCGCGCCCGTCGGCCTGCAGTTGGTGGGCGTGACGGTGGAGCAGGGCCGACAGATTCTCTCCCTGCTGGCGGACGCGCTGAAGAACGGCGTGGCGGAGCCGGCGGCGTCGGTGCTGCCGGTGCAGGACACCATCGACCAGCCCGAGCGCATCCGTTCCATCCTCGTGGCCATCTGCGCGTCCGGGAACAACGGTGTGCTGCGCCGCAAGGGCCGCTCGGTGCGCATGGTGCTCGAGCGCTTCAACACGGCGACCTCGCAGCTGGAGTGGCGCTCCGAGGAGCCCGTCACGGAGTGGGGCGAGGCGCCCTTCGACGTGGACGTCATCGGCTACAACAGCGCGTACCGCATGCGCCTGGACGGTGGCAGCGGCGACGGCGAGCGGCTCTACACGCAGCTGCCCACGCGCATCTCCCGCATCCGTCACCGCTGGCACCGCCGCGTCCCCGCCCCCGCGGGCGCGAACGTGCGCTTCCACCACCCGCTCTGGCGGGAGCTGGGTGAGCTGCAGCGCGACGTGGTGGACCTGTCGTTCTCCGGCCTGTGTCTGCGCTGCAAGCCCGAGGACCTGATGTTCCCCGGCCTGCTGCCGCCGCACATCGAGCTGCAGACGGGCGAGGGCCAGACGCTGACGTTGCGCGGGGAGATCCGCTACGTCACCAGCCCCCGCGCGGATGGCTACATGCTGTGCGGCCTGAGCGTGCAGCCCTACTCCGTGGACGAGGCGCGCTGGGTGCGCTTCGTGTCGCAGACGACGTCCCCCGCCACTCGCACCAGCGAGAACATGGAGGACGGGCTCTGGGACCTGTTCACCCGCTCGGGCTTCTTCAGCCTCGCGGGCAAGACGTCCGAGGAGTTCGAGGAGCAGCGGCTGGCCTTCTGCAGCATGGCCAAGCGCGGCGCGGAGATTCCGCAGCTGTTCTGCCAGGCGGTGTGGCCGTCCGAGCGCGGCCCCGAGGCGACGCTGTCCTTCATGAAGCCCTACCGCCACGCGTGGATGGGGCATCAGGTCGCCAAGCGTCCCGGCAAGCCGCCCCCGAGCGTGCAGGAGCCGGGGCAGATCATGCGCGACCTGTACGTGCGCACCTTCGAGCATCCGCAGAGCGACCCGGACTTCCGCTGGGTGGTGGCCTACGTGGAGGCGCTCAACCCGTGGATCGCCAAGGCGCACGTGCGCTACGCCGAGCGGCAGATGGAGACGGGCCAGGGCCTGGCCTTCACGCGCAAGGTGCACATGCTGGACGTGTACACGCACGAGCAGACGGGCCGCGCGCACGAGGGCATCCAGATTGGCCTCGCGACGGCGCAGGAGCTGACGCTGCTGGCGGACACCATCGCGCGCACCCGCCCCGCCTGCTACGTGGACGCGCTGGACTTCACGCGCGAGCGCATCGACATGCGCCCGGTGCAGGCGCGCTGGAAGCAGTTCAATCTCGAGCGTGAGCGGGAGATTCTCGTCGCGCGGCGCAACGGAGTCCCCGTGGCCGCGACGGTGCTGGAGCTGGGTCAGCGGGGCACGAACCTGTACTGCCTGCTGGACATGGCGCGCCTGTTCCCGCTGACCGAAGAAGGACCGTCCACCTATGTCGCATTGGTGGACGCCGCGCGCCGGTGGTACGCGGCGCGCCGCCGCACCTCGTTCCACTTCCTGTGTGAGGACGAGGGGGGGGATTACGTGCAGGAGGCCGGCATCCACGGAGGGCCCGATCCCTACATGTGGATCATCTCCTCCAAGCTGATTCCGGACTTCCTCGAGCACATCAGTGAGCTGACCATCGGGCGCCGCGGCGCCCACAACCCTCGCTAAACGCCCCAGAGGTAGACACATGAGCAAGCAATTCGTGGAGCAGAACTATGTTCCGCACGTGGCCCCCGTGCGCGAGCGCCTCAAGACGTCCCCCGCGCTGAAGGCGCTGCTGGATCCCAACGTGGACCCGGCGCTCGTGGAGGGGTTCCTCATCCAGCTCAACTCGCTGGGTGTCTACATGACGGAGCCGGTGGACAAGTGGATCCGCCGCGCGGGCGAGGCCTCCGTGAAGATGGGCCTCAAGGACGTGGGCGAGAAGCTCATCACCCACGCGAAGCACGAGGAGGGCCACCACCTGATGATGATCGAGGACACCAAGAACCTGGTGGCCCGGTGGAACTCGCGCCGCTCTCCCCAGCTGGACGTGAACGCGCTCTTGAGCCAGACGCCCACGCAGGCGATGGTCGAGTACCGGAAGATCCACGAGGACACCATCGTCGGCGAGATGCCGGCGGCGCAGGTGGCCATCGAATATGAAATCGAGAACCTGTCCGTCGTGTTCGCGCCCGGGCTGATGGAGCAGGCCAAGCGCGTCTGTGGCGAGGACATCATGGAGGCGATGTCCTTCGTGAAGGAGCACGCGGAGCTGGACGTGGGTCACACCGCGCTCAACGAGGTCATGCTCGGCAAGCTGCTGGACCAGGTCCCCGAGAAGACCGCGGTCATCGGCAAGACGGGCGCGCAGGCGCTGGACATCTACCTGCGCTTCATGGGCGACTGTGTCGAGCGCGCCCAGCAGATGATCAAGCCCGCCGCGGCTTGATGTCCCCACGGGGCCCGCTCGAAGGGCGAGCCCCTCTCAGCCATGCCCCGGGGCGTCACGGGCCGAGGAATCGGCCTGGGCGCCCCGTCGTCTTCACGGCCACCCTACCCCGCGCGACGCACCACCGCGGCCGCCGTGTGCGCGCGCGGGCGGATGCGTCCGCGCAGCGAGCGGCGCAGCCCCTCCAGCTCCGGCCCCGTCGCCGTGCCGTACACGTAGCGGTCCGGGCGGAGCACCACCACGTCCTTGCCGTGGTGGGCGAACCACGCGCCCAGCCGGCCCTCCGTGTCCACGAACGCTTCCGGCGGAGGCTCGCCGATGCGCTCGCCGGAGAGCACGGTCCACGCACGCGCGCCCAGCTCCGCCGCCAGCGCGCGGGCCTCCCGCTGCAGGTCCTGCGAGGCGCCCGGCCGCGTGAGCACCACGAAGCCCTCACCCAGCACATGGTCCATGAGCGCCCGCTGGCCCTCGAGCACCTCCACGCGCGGCTGCGGGAAGTAGGTGCCCTCCGGCGCGGCCTTCCCGCGTCGTGCGCCGAGCAGGAAGCCCTGCTCCAGCGCGAAGACGGGCTTCACCTTGAACTGGCGGATGAACTCCCCGGTGACGGGCAGCCGGTAGAGGATCTGGATGAGCGCGTTGCGCACGCGCGAGAGCACCTGGCCTCCGGACATCATCACCCGGCCCATGGCGTCCGAGGACTTGATGACCTCGGCCACGTGGCCGCGCCGCTCCTGCTCGTATGTGTCCAGGAGCGAGTCGTCCGCCGAGCCGTCCAGCACCCGCGCCAGCTTCCAGGACAGGTTCGCCGCGTCGCGGAAGCCCGCGCACAAGCCCTGGCCCAGGAAGGGCGGCATCAGGTGCGCGGCGTCCCCCATCAGGAAGGCGCGCCCCACCCGCCAGCGGTCCACCAGGCGCGAGTGGTACGAGTGCACGTTGATGGAGCGGATCTTCACCGTCGACGGGTCGATGTACGGCGCGATGAGCGTGCGCACGTGGTCCGGCTGTCGCACCGCCTCCAGGTCCGCGTCCGGGTCGACGATGATGTCGAAGCGCATCTCGTCCCGCGCGGTGCGCGCGATGAAGCCGCGGCGCTTCGGGCCGCACAGGTAGCTGGTGTAGTCGGGCTCCGGCGATGACGTGCTCACGGTGATGGCGAGCGCGTGCTCCAGGCCCGTGGTGCCCTCGAGCTTCAGGCCCAGCTTGCGGCGGATGGGGCTGTGCGCGCCGTCGCACGCGAGCAGGTAGCGCGCGCGGACGGTGAGCACCCGCTCGCTGGCGACCTCGCGCACGCGCACCGTGAGGCCCTCTCCGTCCTGCACGAAGGATTCGACCTCGTGGCCCTGCCACAGCTCCACGTGCTCGAAGCGCGCCATGCCCTTGCGCAACATCGCCTCCATCCTCGGCTGCTGGAAGAAGGTGGCCACGTCATGCCCATAGGGGCGGTCCAGCTTCGTGAAGTCCACCTCCGCGAGCACGCGCAGGCGGTCATCCAGGTAGCGCAGCGTCTTGCAGGGATGGAAGCCCGGCCCCAGCTCTCCCTCCAGGCCCACGGACTGGAAGATGCGCTGCGCCTCGTCATCCAGGCTGATGGCGCGGGACTGGCTGTGCGCGGACAGCTCCTTCTCCACGATGAGCGTCCTGACGCCCTGCAGTCCGAGCAGGTTGGCCGCCATCGCTCCGACCGGTCCACATCCCACGATGATGACATCAACAGTTTCTGGAGCCACGTCCGCCCTCCGGGTCGTCTCGTTGTTGAGCTGCCTTTGATGATTCATCCCCCAGGCCATGGCTGGAATTATCAGCGGGCCACTCACCCTCGCTCTCGCGCGGTCCCCTGACGCGAGTGGACTCCAGAAAGGCGCCGCCGTCGCGTTTTCACTCAGCCCGCGCAAACGATGCGCCCCGAGTCCTCGCCACCTCCACCGGCGAGCGTGCGACCCATCCCGTCACCCCACCCCACGCCTCTCGATTCAAAGAACGCCGCGGGGAAAATTCCTTGCATGTTTGAGTTTCACCCTTCGGCGAGCATCTGGAATCAGACCCTGGGTGTTCTCGGTTGCAGGCGGGGGTGCACTCCCCACCCGGTGGGTTCCCGCGAGGCGTCAAGGTGGGCAGACATTCCTCGCGGAGTTCAACATTGCACTGACATCGAATCGCAGTTGTCGAACGGCAGAAGGAATCGCTGTCGGAAACAGCGCACTGACGTCGTGGGCAACGCGCGGCGTCGTGCATTCGGAGATCGCCAGTGGTTAGGTGGCGCTTCCCCCTCACGCGTGGTTCGCGAAGGAGCAGTTCCATGGAATGGCTCGAATTCTCCCGCTGGTCTCCCGAGGTGGAGCGTCAGCTCGCGCAGCAGGCAGCGCGGCTGGGCGACACGGCGGCCCGCGGAGCCTCCCTGACCCGGCGGGTCCGGGAGAGCGCCACGGTGGCGGCGGCGTACCGCTTGAGCGCGATGCTCCGCGAGTTCCCGCGCACCAACCCCTGGGGCCACCCCGTCTCGGAGTCCTGAGCCCCCGGTGAGGACGCCGTGAGCCCCGGGGCTCCGGCACCTCGTGACGCTCGGGACACACCCCTGCCCACCGTCGACGGTGAGCGCATGAAGGGCCCCTCGAAGGCTCCATGCCCGCCTCCCTCCGGTGGAAACGACAGGGACCTCGCGGTTCGCCGCGCTCTTGATTGACCTGTCAATCCACGGTGGTGTCCCCCTCTCGCGTATCGGCGGGCTGGTTCCGGTCCTGCGCCCGGGGTATTGCTCCGCCCCACTCCGAGTGCCGCGCCTCGTCGCGGTTCCGCTGTGCGGAAGAGGACGTCGGTGGGTACCCACACACGCAGCCCTGGCCTCGCAGCGCGCCCCGGGACAGCGCTGACGCGACTTCTCCCCTGGATGGGGGCGCTCCTGGGGGTGCTCTGGTTCCTCGCGCTGGGCGGCGCGCGGGCGCTGGACCCCACGTATCTGGAGTGGTTGGGGTGGGGAGACTGGGCGCAGCACGTGCTCGGCTGGTGGTTCTTCCGCGAGGCGCCCTGGGGTTTTCCCCTCGGAAGGACGCCGGGCTACATGGCACCGCTCACGACGACGGTGGGCTTCACGGATTCGAACCCGTGGCTCGCGCTGGCGTTCAAGCCCTTCTCGGGCTGGCTGCCGCGGGACTTCCAGTTCATCGGGCTGTGGCTCGCGTCATGCCTCGCGCTCCAGGGGTTCATGGGCGTCAAGCTGATGGCGCTGTTCACGCCTCGGGCCGCGCATCAATTGCTGGGGGCCGCGCTGTTCGTGCTCGCGCCGGTGCTCGTGTTCCGATTCGAGCACGACACACTCTGCGCGCATTGGATGCTCACGGCATTGCTGTGGCTGCACCTGCGCCCGCTGATGGATGCACGAAGCGCGTGGCGGACGTTGGGCGGCGTCCTGCTCGTCAACGTGCTCGCGGCGGGAGTCCACCCGTATTTGATGGTCATGGTCTTCGCGCTCTCGACGGCCCTGCTCGTCAGCATGACGTGGCAGGAGCGGCTGCTCACGCGGCGACAGGCGGGACTCGCGTTCCTGGGTGGCACGCTCATGCTGGGCGGGCTCTTCTTCGCGTTCGGATACGTGGGCCAGGGTGTACGAGGCGCGGCGCATGGCTTCGGTGCGTACAGCTCGGACATGCTCACGCTGATCAACCCGATGACGTGGTCACGGGTGTTGCCAGCGCTTCCGACGCGGAAGGACCAGTACGAGGGCTTCGGTTATCTCGGCACCGGGGTGCTGGTGCTCGGCGCGTTCCTGGGGCGACCCTCGGTCTGGTGGGCCGAGGTTCGAGCGTGGGCCAGGGCCCATCGGCCATTGCTGGTCGCGGTGGGACTGCTCACGCTGCTCGCGCTCTCGACGACGCTGACCTTCGGCGGCGTCATCGTGCTGTCGGTGCGCAAGCTGACCGACGTGTTCATGCCCGTGCTGGGGATGTTCCGCTCCTCAGGCCGCTTCATCTGGCCGCTCCATTACCTGGTGCTCACCGGCATCCTGGCGCTCGTCCTCTGGCGCTGGCGCGCGCGGCCCGCCGTTCTCACGGGCATCTTGCTGGGCGCGGTGGTCATCCAGGTGGTCGACACCGAGGAGTTGTGGACGCAGCGGCGGTTCCGTCCGGCGCCGTGGCCGCGACTGGGTGCGCCGGAGTGGGCACAGGTGGATTCGTCCTACCGGCACGTGGTGCTGTATCCGCCGTACATCCATGACTCGAAGCTGCCGTGCACCCAGAACACGTTCCGCCGGGATGACTATGTGCGCTGGGGGGACCTCGCGTATCGCAAGGGCCTGTCGACGAACAGCGGCTACGTGGCTCGCATCAACGAACGACATGTCGAGCAGAGCTGCGAGGCACTCGTCGCCGATGTCGCACAGGGCCGACTCTCGTCGGACACGCTCTATGTCGTCGATACTCCGAAGCTGGGGTTATTCCAGGGATTGGGCGAGCAGGTCACCTGCGGCACGGTGGATGGGTTCAATGTCTGCGTCGCCGCTCGTGACGGTCGGTTCCGGGAGGCGCTCTTGAAGTCCTCGAACCGAGCGCAGAGGCCCCTTCCATGAGCACGGACTCCCGACATCTCCCCTGGGCCGGAGCGCTCCTGGGCGTGCTCTGGTTCGTCGCGTTAGGCGGTGCGCGCGCGCTGGACCCCACGTATCTGGACTGGTTGGGCTGGGGGGACTGGACGAAGAGCATCCTCGGCTGGTGGTTCTTCCGTGAGGCCCCCTGGGGTCTTCCCCTCGGCAGGACGCCGGGCTACATGGCGCCGCTCACGACGACGGTGGGCTTCACGGACTCGACACCGTGGGTCTCACTGGTGCTCAAGCCGTTCTCCGGGTGGCTGCCTCAGGACTTCCAGTTCATCGGCCTGTGGCTCGCGTCGTGTCTCGCGCTCCAGGGATTCATGGGCGTCAAGCTGATGGCGCTGTTCACGCCTCGTGCTTCGCATCAACTCCTGGGGGCCGCGCTGTTCGTGCTCGCGCCGGTGCTCGTGTTCCGATTCGGGCATGACGCGCTCTGCGCGCACTGGATGCTCACGGCCATGTTGTGGCTGCACCTGCGTCCTCGGCCGGATGCACGAAGCGCTTGGCGAACGTTGCGCGGGGCCCTGCTCATCAACGTGCTCGCCGCGGGAGTCCACCCGTACCTGACGGTCATGGTCCTCGCGCTCTCGACGGCCCTGCTCGTCAGCATGGCGTGGCAGGAGAAACACCTCTCGTGGCGACAGGCGGCATTGGCGTTCCTGGGCGGTTGCCTGGCGGTGGGTGCGGTCTTCGTCGCGTTCGGGTACGTGGGCCAGGATGTACGCGGAGGGGCACAGGGGTTCGGTGTCTATAGCGCGGACATGCTCGCGCTCATCAATCCCATGGGCTGGTCGCGGGTGTTGCCGTGGCTGCCCGCACGAAGCGGGCAATATGAGGGCTTCGGCTATCTCGGCACCGGCGTCCTCGTGCTCGCGCTCATCGCACTGTTGGGCAAGCCGTCCGTGTGGTGGCCCCAGGCGCGCGCGCGAGTTCGAGCACACGGGCCGCTCCTGACGGCCGTGGGGCTGCTGGCGTTGCTCGCCTTCTCCACGACGATGACCCTCGGTGGCACCACCGTGGTGTCGATGCGGAAGGTCGCGGAGCCGTTCATGCCTGTCCTGGGCATGTTCCGCGCTTCGGGGCGCTTCATCTGGCCCCTGCATTACGTCGTGCTCACAGGCATCCTCGCGCTCGTCGCCTGGCGCTGGCGCGAGCGCCCCGCCGTCATCACGAGCGTGCTGGTCGGTGCGCTGCTCATCCAGGTGGTCGACACCGAGGAGCTCTGGGCACAGCAGCGGTTTCGCTCGGCGCCCTGGCCCCGACTGCGCGCGCCGGAGTGGGCGCAACTGGATTCGTTCTATCGGCACGTGGTGCTGTATCCGCCGTACATCCATGACTCGGAGCAGCCGTGCACCGAGAACACCTTCGCCCGTGATGACTACGTGCGATGGGGTGACCTCGCGTATCGCAAGGGGATGTCGACGAACAGCGGCTACGCCGCGCGCTTCAATGAACGACATGTCCAGCAGGTCTGCGAGGCATTGAAGGCCGATGCCGAGCAGGGCCGACTTTCGGCGGAAACGCTCTACGTCGTGGACACTCCGAAGCTGGCTTTGTTCCAGCGATTGGGCGAGCAGGTCACCTGCGGCAGGGTGGACGGGTTCAACGTCTGCGTCGCTGCTCGTGAAGGGCGCTTCCGGGAGGTGCTGCTGAAGTCCTCGGAGCGCGCGCCCCTGCCGCCCACGGCTGGAAGTCCTATCACCCCTCCGTGAGGACCTTGCGCAACGCCGTCCGCTCGAGCTTGCCCATCGCGTTACGGGGCAGTGCGTCCAGCCAGACGAACCGCGTGGGCAGCTTGTAGCCCGCGAGCGATTCACGGCACCACGTCGCCAGTTCCTGTGCATCCGGGCGCGGCTGGCCCGTGCGCGGCGCGAGGAACGCCACGGGGACCTCGCCCCATCTCGCGTCGGGCAGGCCAATCACCGCGGCCTCCTGCACCGAGGGATGATTCGCGAGCACCGCCTCCACTTCCGCCGGGTAGATGTTCTCCCCTCCCCTGACGATGAGGTCCGTGCGACGTGAGAGCACCGTGAGGCGACCTCGCGCGTCCAGTGCTCCGAGGTCCTTCGTGTGGAGCCATCCGTCACGGAACGCCTCGCGCGTCGCGTCGGGACGATTCCAGTAGCCCGCCATCACCGTGGGGCCTCGGACCTCGATGTTGCCTTCCTCGCCAGGGCCTCGTGCCTCGCCGTCATCACCGACGATGCGCACCTGTGTCCCAGGGAGCGGGCGTCCCGCGGTCTTCCCATCCGCCTCGGCGGGAGACTCCGTCGTTACCTGAGAACAGGCCTCGGTGAGACCGTAGGTCTGGAGCGCAAGGAGGCCCACGGCACGAGCCCGCTCCAACAGGAACACTGGCACCGGCCCGCCGCCAATCAGCGCGAGCTTGAAGGTCTCCGGCACCTGGCGACCGGCTCGGATATCGAGCACCCGCTCCAGCGTCGTGGCGACGAGGCTCACGTGCGTCACGCCTTCGTCGATGGCTCGACTGGTGGCCTCCGCGTCGAAGCGCTCGTGCAGCACCAGACAGCCGCCCTCGTACGCTGTGCGCGTCAACATCGCGAGACCACCGACATGGAACAGCGGCAACGTCCCGAGCCAGCGTGGCGCGGGATGCGATCCGAGGTTCTCCGCCGAGGCTCGGCACGACGCACGGAAGTTGCCCTCCGTCAGCACCGCGCCCTTCGGCCTGCCCGTCGTCCCGCTTGTGAAGAGCACGACGCGTGGTGAGTCCTCAGCCAGCGGCATGCAGGTCGTCGATGGCTCTGAAGGAGTCAGGGGCTTCGCATCCCGAGGTCGCCCTGTCGTCGACACACAGGCCATGGACGGCCTCAGCGACGCACCCGTTGCCAATGACTCCTCGTCTGGCGGTCGTACTGCCGACGCCACAGAGGGATTCAGCGGCTGCGCGTTCGGCGGTCGCCCTCCCGACGTCAGCTCAGGCGTCGGCGTCTCCGACGACGCGCGGGTCTTCATTGTCCGCTCGCGCGGGAGCCGCTCCCCCGACGCCACGTACTCCGGCGACGCGAAGGTCTCCAGTGACTCCGCGCCTGGCAGACGCTCTCGCAAGGCCTCCGTCGCCAAGGTGAGCGCGGGCGCGATGTCTTCGGCCAGCGGAGCCAACTCAGCGCGAGTGAGGCGCGCGTTCAGCGGCGCCAGCAGCGCCCCCACTCGCCCCAGGGCCCAGAACAGGAACACACAGGCCGGCTGGTTCGTCGACAGCAGCACGACCCGCTGCCCCGGGCCGATACCCCGGGCCTCGAGCGCGGCCACCCACCGGTTCACCTCGGCATCCAGCGCGCCGTAGCTCCACGCGCGCCCCGCATACGTGAGCGCCTCCGCTTCCGGATGAACGCGCGCGCCCTCGCGGATGGGACAGCCGAACGTCGTCACACCACCGCTCCGGCATCCAGCCCTAGTCCCGGCGTCTCCGGCAAGCGGATGCGCCCGTGCAGCGGCCGGTAATCATGCTCGGCGGGCTCACTCTTGAAGAGCTTCCCCACCGCCAGTCCCGACGCGAGCGCCCCTGAAGGCAACGCGGCCGCGAGGTGCGCGGCCCCTGCCCGGGCCACCACGCCGTCCAGAGAGCTCGTCACATACGCCTGCATGCCCAGCCGCGCGGCCCGCATCGCAACCACGAGCCCAGGCAGCAGCCCTCCCAACACCATCGGCTTGAGCACCACCGCGCCCACCGCCGGCCCACCGCCCAACAACGGATCCGAGCCCAACAGCGCGCGCAGCGTCTCCGGAGAACCGAGCGACTCGTCCGCGGCCACCATGCACGGCGCGCGTCGCTGCACCCGCCACAGCGCGGCCAGGTCGTCCGGCGGCGTCGGCTGCTCCACCAGCTCCAACTGGTACCAGCCCAGCTTGTCCAGCGCGCGCTTCGCCTCGAGCTCCGTCCAGCCACCGTTCGCGTCGAGCCGCAGCTTCACGTCCGGCCCCACCGCCTCGCGCACCGCCTTCACGCGCTGCTCGTCCTCCTCCAGCGCGCGACCGCCCACCTTCAGTTTGAGCGTCCCATACCCCTCGGCCACCGCCACTCGCGCCTCGTCCACCAGCGCCTCCGCCGTCTCCCCGCTCAGCAGCGCATTCACCAGGACCTCGGGACGCGCCTCCTCGGCCAGGAGCCAGCACAACGGAACCCCCTGCCGCCTCGCGAGCAGGTCCAACAGCGCCAGCTCCAGCGCATGCTCCGCCGCGGGCACCGGCCCCGGGGGCGCGGGATGACGGGCTCGCACCCGGACCCCCTCTCCTCGCGCCACCGTCGGCGGGAACGGAGACAGCGTGTCCTCGACCGCGCGCACCGTGTCGCCCAGGAACTGGCCCTCCAGCGAGGACAGCCACGCCGCCAGCACCTCGCCGCAGACGGGGAGCGACTCCGTGCCGAACTCGGGCAGCGGCATCGCCTCACCGAGCCCCACCCGCCCCTCTTCGTCCTCGAGGCGCACGAGGAAACCCTCGCGCGCGGAATAAGTGCCTCGGGCCGTCTTCAGGGGCTGGAGCAGCTCCAGTCGGAGCGGGGTCAGGGTTGCCTTGACGATGCGCATGGACTCACATCATCGCAGGTACAGGCCCAGCCCGAACAGCACTCCGAAGATGAGTTGGAAGCGCGCGGTGCCACCCAGCGCGGGATTCAACGCCGCCCCCTGCTCACGCATCACGCGCTGGAGCGGAGGCACCGCCAACGGGAGGCTCAGGAACGACAGGAACACCCAGGGTGCCGCGTACCCCAGCGCGTACATCACCACGGGCGTGGCGAACGAGGCGGCGAGCAACAACACGTACTCCGCCTTGCCCGCCGTCGTGCCCCAGCGCACCGCCAGCGTCCGCTTGCCGGCCTTCACGTCCGTCGTCACATCGCGCAGGTTGTTCACCACGATGAGCATGGTGCCGCTCGCCCCCACGGGGATCGCCGCCCACCACGCCGCCGGATGCACCGTGCCGGCCTGCACGTAGAACGTCCCCGTCACCGCGACCAGCCCGAAGAAGATGAAGACGAACAGGTCGCCCAGGCCGTTGTACCCCAAGGGGAACGGCCCACCCGTGTACGCGTAGCCACAGAGCAGCGACGCGAGTCCGATCGCGACGATGGGCCAGCCGCCCACCGCGACCAGATAGGCGCCCACCGCCGTCGCCGCGATGAAGCACACCGCCGCGCCCATCAACACCGTGCCCGGCGCGATGAGCCCGCTCTGCGTGACGCGCACCGGGCCCAGGCGCTCGTGCGTGTCCGCGCCCTTCTTGAAGTCGTAGTAGTCGTTGATGAAGTTGGTGCCGATCTGGATGAGCACCGCGCCCACCAGCGCCGCGAGCGCCGGGAGCAGCCGCCCCACGCCCAGGCCGAACGCGAGCGACGTCCCCACCAACACCGGCACCAGCGCCGCCGTCAGCGTCTTCGGACGCACGGCCATCAACCACGTCTTCACCGTGGGACGGGGCTTCGACAGGGACACCGGTGCGCCAGGAACCGACGTGCTCACGGACTCATCCTCCCAGGGTCCGCCCCCGTGGCGGCCGCCTCGAACTGGGGCGCCTCGTACCAGGGCGTCTGCAGGAAGCCCAGCACCTCGCGGACGTACTCCTCCGGCGTCTCCAGATGGGGCGCGTGGCCGCAGTCCGTGAAGGCATGTCGCCACACCACCGGGAGCTCCGCCGCCATCCGCCGCGCCGTGTTCGTGAACTTCTCGTCCTTCGCCCCCGTCAAGAGCAGCGTGGGCAGGCGCTGATGGTGCAACTCCGACCAGTAGTCGGGTTGCACGCCCAGCCCCAGGCACTCCAGCGCTCCGGCGAGCCCCTCCGCCGTGCAGGCCCGACGATGGGCCCGCAGTCGCTCCCGACGCTCCGCGGGCATGGCGCGCAAGGAGTCGAACAGCGGCAGCGCCTCCCAGCGCTCCACGAAGGCGTCGACGCCCTTCGCGCGGATGAAAGCCGCCAGCTGCCCGTCCGACTCCCGCCGCTCGGCGCGCTCCTGACGACGGTGCAGCCCAGGCGAGCCGCTCTCCATGATGAGCCGACCGAAGCGGTCCGGCGCCCGCACCGCCGCGGCCAGCGCCACGCGCGCGCCCTGCGAGTAGCCCAGCAGGTCCACCGTGCCCAGCCCCAGCGAGTCCACCAGGGACACCAGCGCGTCCACCGTCTCGAGGAAGCCGTCACGTCCGCGCCGCTCGGGCAGCGGCGTGGCGCCGTGGCCCGGCAGGTCCACCGCGATGGCCTTCACCGAGCGGCCCATCAGCGGCTTCAGCCCGTCGAACGAGCCGCGGTTCCCGGTGAAGCCGTGGAGCAGCACGAGCGGTCGGGGGCCTTCGCCCCACGTCTCGTACGCCAGCGTCACGCCCATGGTCCCTCTCCGAGTGCGGCGGCCATTCTCGCGAAGAGCTGCCGGTGGTCATCCACGTTCGCGGCCCGGTCCACGCGCACCTCCACCAGGTGCAGGCCGCCTTCCAGTCCTTCACGCACCGCCGCTCGCAGCGCCGCGGGCGTCGTGGGCCGATGCAGCCGAGCCCCACCCAGCGCCGCCGCGTGCGCCAGGTCCACGCCGTGCGGCGTGCCGAACAGCGACTCGAACTCGTCCGGCTTCGCCGCCTGCGCGATGGGCAGGAACGAGAAGATGCCGCCGCCGTCGTTGTTCACCGCGACCACCGTGAGCGGAACGCGCGAGCGCGCCGCCGTCACGAACGCGCCCACGTCGTGCAGCAGCGCCAGGTCCCCCGTCAGCAGCACCGCGGGACGCGCGGCCGCGGCCGCGACCCCGAGCGCGCTGGAGATGATGCCGTCGATTCCGTTCGCGCCCCGGTTGGCCAGCACGCGCAGCGGCACCCCGCTCGCCGGAGCGAACGCGTCCACGTCCCGGATGGGCATGCTGCTGGACACGAACAGCGGGACCTCGGCCGGAAGCGTGGCCACCACCTCGCGAGCGATGCGCGGCTCGCTGAGCAGGTCCGGTCGCTCGGAGAAGGCCGCCTCCAGCGCGCCTCGCACCATCCGCTCCGCCGCGAGGAAGCCCTGGGTCCACCGGCCCACGCTCCGCTTCACGCCCTTCGCCAGCGCGGCGCACGCCGCCACCGCCGAGCCCTCCACGACCGTGGCCGCGCGGTGCGCGGGGTCGAACAGCGCGCCCCCATCACTGAAGAGCACGATGTCCGCGCCCGAGCCGTCCAGCCACTGCTGAGGCACCTTGGGCGTGAGCCCTCCACCGAACCGCAGCACCAGCTCCGGCCGATGCGCCCGGGCGAAGGGCGCGTGACGAAGCATCGCGTCGTAGTGCGAGAGCGTCAGCGGACCGCCGCCATAACGCGCCTGCGAAGTGGCCTCCGCCAGCACCGGGTAGCCCGTGGCCTGAGACAGCGCGGAGATGGCCTCGGCGAAACCGTCCGCCTCGTCGCGAGGACCGCAGACGATGACACCCCGCTCCGTCGCGGCGATGCGCTGACGCACCGACTCCAGCACCGCCGCGTCCGGCACCGGCGTGGGCGCGGCGATGCGCGTGAACGGAACCCCCGGACGACCCTGCTTCGCGAGCGCAGACAGACGCTCCTCGCCATACGCCTCGGTCACCGGCGCGAGCGGCTCGCGGAAGGGCACGTTGAGCTGCACTGCGCCCCGAGGGGCCCGCAGGGAGGTGGCCACGGCCCGGGCCGCGGTGGCGCGCAGGTGCGACAGCGCCACGTCGCTCGACTCCGGCACGCCCACGTCCGTGAAGCTGCGCGCGTGCTCACCGTAGAAGCGCGCCTGCGGCACCGTCTGCGCCGCGCCCCACCCCTGCAGCTCCAGCGGGCGGTCCGCGGTGAGCACGATGAGGGGCACCTGGGACAGCGAGGCCTCGATGACCGCCGGGTAGAAGTGCGCGCCCGCGGTGCCGCTCGTCGCGACCAAAATTACCGGCGTGCGCGACTGCTTCGCGAGCCCCAACCCGAAGAAGGCCGCGCTCCGCTCGTCGATGACGGACCAGGTGCGCAGGTCTTCCGCGCGCGCGCAGGCGATGGCCAGCGGCGAGGAGCGCGAGCCCGGACACACCACCGCGTGTCGCGCGCCGCCACGCACCAGCTCCTCCACGAGCGCGCGAGCCCACAGCAGGTTGAGATTACTGTCGCCCGACATCCCCGCCTCCCAACGCACGCAACACGGCCAGACTCTTCATCTCCGTCTCCCGCCACTCCGCCTCCGCGATGGAGCCGGCCACGATTCCGCAACCCACGTACAACCGGGCGCGAGGACCCCGCACCCGCGCCGAGCGAAGCCCCACCATCAGGTGCGCACGCTCCGGCCCCACCCACCCCACCGGCCCGGCGTACCAGCCCCGGTCCAGCCCCTCGTGCTCCACCAGGAAGGACAACGCGCGCTCCCGAGGCGTCCCGCCCACCGCCGGCGTGGGATGCAGCGCCTCCACCACCTGCGCCGCCGAGACACCCTCGCGCAGCCGCGCGCCGATGCCCGTGCGCAGGTGCACCACGTTCTTCAACGCCAGCAACTGGGGCTCCGCGTCGGAGTGGACCTCCCCCGCGAGCGTGCGCAGCGCCGCGAGGATGTAGCGGACCACCGCGGCGTGCTCACGCGCGTCCTTGTCCTGTCCTCGCAAGCCCTCGGCCTCGCGCGGCGCCGCGGTGCCCGCCAGGGCCTCCGTCTCCAACGCCCGGCCTTCCACCCGACACAGCGTCTCCGGCGTCGCGCCGAGGAAGCACGTCCCATCCGGCGCGCGGAACAGGAAGGTGGCGCAGCGCGGGTTCTGCTCACGCAGCCGCGCCAGCACGTCCACCACGTCGAACGCCTCGGCGGCCTCCACATCCACGGGCCGCGCCAGCACGACCTTCTGGAGCTGTCCCGAGGCAATCGCCTCCAGCGCCCGCTCCACGCGCGCCTCGAACTCCGGACGCGACGACACCACCGTGAGCGCGACCTCGGAGCCCCGCGCGTGGCGATACCCCTCGGAGAACCGCGCGCGGACCCGCTCGAGCCGCGAGCGCACCACGTCCTCGCCCCCTCGCGCCTCGGGCGCGAACGCGGCCACGGCCAGCCCGCTCCCGGTGCGCCACACCAGCACCTCCGGAAGCGTCCAGCGCGCCACGCCATGCGCGGCCCACGCCGGGTCCTCCACGCCCGCGGCGCCGAAGCGGAGCCCGCCGAACCAGGGCCCCGGCATGTCGGACGGCGCCGGGTCCAACCACCTCAACGAGAGGACACCCAAGGAGCCCAGCACCGCGGGGACCTGGGCGGGCGCCGTCGCCTCGACGACCGCCGCCTCACCCCAGCCGGCCGCCGCCTCGCGCGCCAGCGGACGCTCCCAATACACCGTCGGAACGCCCAGCGAATCCGCTCCGGAGAGTGGATCCACCGCCGCCAGGGGCATCATTCCGGCCACCCAGCGCTGGCCCTCAACGGGATTGAGCGTCTTCATCAGCGGTCCTCATCCGCGACTGCCCTGAAATCACCTTCGGTTGTCTTCTAAGCCATAACGGCTATACATGCACCAAGGAGTTCAAAACCTCTTGAACTCGGTGGATGGGAGGGCTCGTGGGAGGCAAGCAGCCAGACGAATCCGCGCCGGCGGTGGCCGGGAAGGAGACGGGCGCGCGGCGTGTGCTCCGAGCCTTCCGTCCCGAGGGCACGCGGGTGCGTGCGGGCTCGGTGGAGGTGGGTGGGCCGGGGTTCGTGGTGATGGCGGGGCCGTGCGCCGTCGAAGGTCTGGAGCAGGTCGACCGGACCGCCGCCGCCGTGGCCCAGGCAGGCGCCCACGTGCTGCGAGGTGGCGTGTTCAAGCCCCGCACCAGTCCCTATGCGTTCCAAGGAATGGGCGAGCCCGGCCTGCACCTGTTGGCCGAGGCCGGCCGTCGTCACGGGCTGCCCATCATCAGTGAGGTGATGGAGACCGCGCAGATTCCCTTCATGGCGGAGTCCTCGGACATCCTCCAGGTGGGCGCGCGGAACATGCAGAACTTCTCCCTGCTGCGCGCGCTGGGCAAGGTGCGCCGGCCGGTGTTGCTGAAGCGGGGCCTGTCGGCGACGGTGCAGGAGTGGCTGCTGGCGGCGGAGTACGTGCTCGAAGGCGGCAACGAGCAGGTGATGCTGTGCGAGCGCGGCATCCGGACGTTCGAGACGGAGATGCGCAACACGCTGGACCTGGCGGCGGTGGCCTGGGCCAAGCAGCGCACGCACCTGCCCGTCATCGTGGATCCGTCCCATGCGACGGGGCTGGTGGACCTCATCCTCCCCATGTCCCTGGCGGCGGCGGCGGCGGGGGCGGATGGGCTGCTGATTGAGGTCCATCCCCGGCCGGAGCAGGCGCTGTGCGATGGGAACCAGGCGCTGACGCCGGAGCGCTTCCAAACGTTGATGCAGCGGCTTCCACCCGTGCTAGACGCGGTGGGCCGACATCTTTGGCGGCCGGAGAGTCCGGCCCAGGTCGTGAGGGCGAGATGAGCACCGAAGTCCGTCAGATGTTCTCCTCCATCGCCACGAAGTACGACGTGACGAACGAGGTCCTGTCGTTCGGCATCCATCGTCTGTGGCGACGGACGGCGGTGCGCCTGAGCCAGGCGAAGCCGGGGGACAGCGTCCTCGACTGCGCCTCCGGCACGGGTGACCTCGCGCTCGCGTTCAAGCGCAAGGTGGGCGCCACGGGCCACGTGATTGGCACCGACTTCTGCGCGGAGATGCTGGAGAGCGGTCCGGCCAAGGCGGCGAAGGCGGGGCTCCCGGTGGACTTCCAGGTGGCCGACGCCATGGACCTGCCCTTCGAGGACAACCGCTTCGACGTGGCGTCCATCGCCTTCGGCATCCGCAACGTGGATGACCCGGTGAAGTGCCTGAAGGAGATGGGCCGCGTGGTGAAGCCGGGCGGCCGCGTCGTCGTGCTGGAGTTCGGCCAGCCCACGGGCGCGTTCGGCGCGCTGTTCCGCTTCTACAGCAAGACGGTGATGCCCACGGTGGGTGGGCTGCTCACGGGCAATCGCGCGGCGTATGAGTACCTGCCCCGCACGTCGGCGGCGTTCCCCGCGGGGGAGCGCTTCCTGTCGCTGATGGACCAGTCCGGCGCCTATGCGGAGCGAAGCGCGCATCCGCTGACGTTCGGAACGGCGAACGTGTATGTCGGCCTCGTCCGCTGAGCCGCGGCGACACCTCGTCGAGCATGTCCTCTCCTCGGTGGACCCCCGGCTCACGCCGGCACTGAGGGACGCCCTCACGCGCCCGGGGCCCACGCCCCGTCCCGCGGCGGGGCAGACCGTGGTGCTGGGTGGCCACCGGGGCGCTGGCAAGTCCACGCTGCTGCCTCGCGTGGCCCGGCTCCTCGGGCGCACCGGCGTGGACCTGGACACGCACCTGGAACGCACGCACGGACGTCCGCTGCGCACCTGGGTGGCCCAGGCCCCTTCCGAGTTCCGCGCCGCCGAGCGACGCGCGCTGCTGGAGCTGCCGCCCGGTGGGCTCGTGGCCGTGGGCGGCGGGTTCCTGTCGCATCACCCGGACGCGCTCGCCGGCGCCTTCACCCTCATCATCCCCGTGACGTTCGAGACCTACCGCGAGCGGCTGCTCACGGACCGGACGCGGCCCCGGCTGCGACCGGAGGTCTCCCTGGAAGAGGAGATCGCCTCCATCTTCCACGAGCGCGAGGCCCTGCACGCCCGCGTTCCCACCATCGCCCTGGTGGACTTCCTCCGGGGCTGCCTGCATCCCGAGGAGGTCTTGTGACGCCCGCCCGGCGCATCGTGACGCTGCCCCCCACCCTGCTCGGCCCCGACGCCGTGCACTTCGCCCGGGGGTGCCAGCGTCGCGGCGCCGACGTGCTGGAGATTCGCACCGATTTGCACGCCCCCGACGCCGTGGACGCCGCCGCGCTCGCGGACGTGCTGCCGCTGCTCGTGTCCGAGAGAGGCAAGCCCCTTCCTCCCGCCTGGGTCGCCGCCGCGTGGCGCGTGGACCGGGACCTGATGGACGCCACCGGGCAGCAGGGCTCGCTCGACGCGCCCTCCGGAAAGCTGCTCGCGTCGCACCACGCGGACCGGCAGCTCACCACCGACGAGGCGCTCGCGCTGTGGTCTCGCGAGCTTCCCTCGGACGCACTGGTGAAGCATGTGGAGCCCATGAAGGACCCGGCCCACGTCTCCGTCCTCCTGGAGACGCAGCGACGGCTGGGCGAGCGCTTCGGCGTGTCGCGCGTCACCGTGCTGGGCATGGGCGCGGTGGCGCTGCCGGCGCGCGCGGTGCTGGCCCGCAACAACCTGCTCGACTACGTGGCCGCAGGCGGCTCATGGGTCGCCGCTCCTGGACAGCGGCTGCTCGACGACGCCGTGCGCGAGTGGAAGGGCGCGGACCGCACGACGCTCCCCGCGCCCCTGCGCCTGGGCATCTTCGGGACGTCCATCACCCACTCCCGCTCCCCCCGCATCCACCGCCAGCCGTTCGACCGCATCGACCTCCCCGAGGACGGGCCCGTCGAGGCGGTGCTCGACTCGCTCGTGCCGCACTATGGCGGCTTCGCCGTCACCAGCCCCTTCAAGCTGCGGTTGGCGAAGCACACGGGCTCGTCGCTGGACGCCATCAACACCCTGGTCCGTCGGGGCTCCAGGTGGGAGTCCTTCAACACCGACACCGAGGGCGCCCGAAAGGTGCTGGAGCGCCTGGACGCGAAGGACGTCATCGTCCTGGGCGACGGCGGGGCGACCTCCGCGCTGCGCACCGTGGCCGCCGAGCGTGGACAGGCGCTGCGAGTCCTGCGCCGGGCCGACATCCAGGGGCCGGTGACGGGGGCCGTCGTGTGGACCTGGCCGGACCGGGTGGCCCCACCGGATTCCCTGCGATTCGAGCGAGCACGCGTCGCGGTGATCGCGTACGGTGCGCCCGGCCGACGCATCGCGGCGGAGATCACGCGGCGCGGCGGCACCCCGGTCCTGCTGGGTGCGGCGTGGTTCGTCGCGCAGGCCCGGCGACAGCGCCAGCTTTGGGAGACCGCGACATGAACACCTTCGGCGTCCTCTTTCGCTTGACGACCTTTGGCGAGAGCCACGGCCCCGCGCTCGGCGCGGTGGTGGACGGCTGCCCCGCGGGTGTGCCGCTCACGAGCGCGCGCATCCAGGCCGCGTTGGACCGCCGCCGTCCGGGCCAGTCCGCGCTCGTCACGCCTCGCAACGAGCCGGACCAGGTGGAGATCCTCTCCGGCGTGTTCGAGGACAAGACGCTCGGCACGCCCATCGCCGCCATCGTCCGCAACACCAACCAGCGCTCCGGTGACTACAAGGAGCTCAAGCAGGTGGACCGGCCCGGCCACGCGGACGCCGTGTGGCGCGAGCGCTACAAGCACCGCGACCACCGCGGCGGCGGGCGCACCAGCGGCCGCGAGACGCTCTGCCGCGTCATCGGCGGCACCATCGCCGAGGCGTACCTGGAGCGGGACATGCCCGCGCTGCGCACCGTCGCGTACGTGTCCCAGGTGGGCGACCTCGTCGCCTCCGTGCCCGCTCCGGGCCTGACGCGCGCCATGGTCGACGCGCACCCCACGCGCTGCCCCGATGAGGCCGTGCGCGAGGAGATGTCCCGCCGCATCCTCGCCGCCAAGGAGGCTGGAGACAGCCTGGGCGGCTCCATCGACATCCGCGTGGAGGGCCTGCCGGTGGGACTGGGCGAGCCCATCTTCGGGAAGATCAAGGCGCTCATCGCCCAGGCCCTGGGCAGCGTGGGCGCCGTCACCGGCGTCGTCTGGGGCCCTCCGGACCTGATGCAGCGCATCGGCCAGCCGGGCACCCAGTTCCACTCGGTGAAGGACGTCTACGGCGGCATCCAGGGCGGGCTCACCAACGGCGAGCCACTCCAGGTCCGCGCCTACTTCAAACCCCCAGCGACGCTGGCGGACCACGCGAAGGGTGGCCGTCACGACCCGTGCATCATGCCCCGCGCCGTTCCGGTGCTGGAGTCCATGGTGTCCCTGGTCATCGCAGACCTCGTCCAACAGATGAACGCACGCCCCAACACGCCATGACCCCCTACCCTCCCGGCGCCTACCGTCCACCCAACGATCGCTGGGGACCCTTCACCCGACTCGCCAAACGCCTCCCCGAGGGGAGCCTCGCGGTGGTGGACCGCACCGTCGCCAGGCTCCACCCGACGCTCATCCCCGCGCTCGAGGCCCGCGCGCCGCGCGCCATCGTCCAGATGGTGGGCGGTGAGAGCGCCAAGAGCTTCGCGGCGCTGGAGAAGGTGCTCGCCGCGGGCCTGTCCCTGCCACGCTCGGGCACGCTCGTCGCCGTGGGCGGCGGCACCGTGGGAGACGTCTCCACCGTGGCCGCGCACCTGCTCAAGCGCGGCGTGCGGCTGGTGCAGGTGCCCACCACGTTGCTCGCCGCCGTCGACAGCAGCCTCGGCGGCAAGGGCGCGGTGGACCTCACCGTGAAGGGCCGCGTGGTGAAGAACCCCGCCGGCGTCTTCCACTACGCCGACGAGTCGTGGATCTGCCCGGAGCTGTTCGCCTCGCTGTCGCCCACGCAGGTGCGTGAGGGCTCGCTCGAGGCGTGGAAGATGGTCATCAGCCTGGATGCGGCCCTGTTCCGCCGCTACACGCGCACGCCCCCCGCGCTGGAGAAGCTCGTCAAGCACGCGCGCGGCCTCAAGGAGAAGGTCTGCGCCCAGGACCCGTACGAGTTCCAGGGCCTGCGCCGGGTGCTCAACTTCGGCCACACCTTCGGCCACGTGCTGGAGAGCGTGTCCCACTTCAAGCTGTCCCACGGCGACGCGGTGGGACTGGGCATCCTCCTGGCCCTGGACGTGGGCCGCCACCTGGGCGTCACCCCCGAGCCCATCGCCGCCCAGGCGGAGGCGGCGCTGGTCAACGGCCCCGGCGTCCTTGGCCGCGAGCGCGTGGCCCAATTGCTTCGCCCCACGTCGCTCAAGACCATCACCACGCTCCTCGACGCCGACAAGAAGGCCGGCGCGAAGGGCGAGCTGCGCATGGTGCTGCTGACGGCCATCGGCGCCACCGAGGTCCGCGACGTGGGCCCACAGACGTGGCGCGCGCTGTGGCCCGCGTGGACGAAGGCGGTGCGCCCGTGAGCGCCAGCACCCGCCGCATCGTGGTGGAGACCTCGGGCCTGAAGGCCTCGCCCCTCACGCCGCCCGTGTCCAAGTCGGACGCGCAGCGGGCGCTGGTGCTCGGCCACCTCACCGGCTCCTGGCCCCTGCCCTCCGTGCAGGCCGAGTCCGACGAGGACCTCCCCGCCGACGTGCGCGTGCTGCGCCGGGGCGTGGAGGCCCTGCGCCTTCCGGCCGGCCCCGTGCGCGACGTGGACTGCGCCGACGGTGGCGCCCCGTTCCGCATCCTGGCCACCCAGGTCGCGGTGACGCCGGGCGCGCGCGTGCGCCTCACCGGCACCCCTCGCCTGGGCGAGCGTCCCCACGGGCCGCTCTTCACGTCGCTGAAGGACGCGCTCGGCCCCGCGGGGCTCACCCTCACCGAGGGGCACCCCTGGCCGGTGGAGCTCGCCGCGCCCACGGACACCTCCTCCGTCACGCCCGTGTTCCGCGTCCCCGGCTCGCAGAGCAGCCAGTACGCCTCCAGCCTCCTGTTGGGCTGCGCGGCGCTGTACCTGCGCGAGCGCCGCGCGTGGAGCGTGGACATCGAGGGCACGCTGACGAGCGCGGGCTACCTGGACCTCACGCTGACGTGGCTGGAGCGCTTCGGCTTCGAGCTCCAGAAGTCCGCCTCCCGCTACACCGTCTCCGGCTACACCCCGCCGCCGAGCGTCCCCACGCTCCCGGGCGACTGGTCCTCGCTGGGCTACCTGCTGCTCGTGGCCTGGAAGGCCGGCGGCACCGTGGAGCGCGCGGACGCAGCCAGCGCCCATCCGGACCAGGCCATCCTCCGGCTCATCGAGCAGGTGGGCCTGACGACGGAGCCCGCGTCGGGGGCACACGTCCTGAAGGTGACGGGACGGCCCGCGGGGGGCCTGCGGGCTTCGGGCAAGGAGTGCCCGGACCTGTTGCCGACCCTGGCGGCGCTCGCCTGTGTGCTCCCCGAGCCCTCCACCCTCACGGACGTCGGAATCCTCCGACTGAAGGAGAGCGACCGATTGGAAGGCATCCGGGACCTGGTGACGGCCTACGGCGGCAAGGCGGAGCTGAAGGACGACACCCTCCTCCTGACGCCCCCGTCCACGCCGCCCGCCCGCTTCGAGATGGACAGCCGGGGTGACCACCGGCTCGCCATGACGGCCGCGACCCTGAGCGTGCTGTCCGGAGTGACCCTCGTCCTCACCGGCCCCGAGTGTGTCGAGAAGAGCTTTCCGGGCTTCTGGCGGCAGCTCATCCGCTCGGGCGTCCGCATTTCAGCGTCCCCGTAGGAAACATCAGTGTCTCCCTCACCGACTTATCGTTCTTTTTTGTTGAAAGCGATCTGCGCCCTGTGAAATCTCCGCCCATGCCCAAGGACACGCTGACGATCACCGACAATCGGACCGGCAAGACGTACGAGGTCCCGGTCGAGCACGGCTGTATTCGCACCAACGCCCTCCGCCAGATCAAGGTCTCGGACGATGACTTCGGTCTGATGGGCTACGACCCGGCGTTCCTCAACACCGCGAACTGTAAGAGCGCCATCACCTTCATCGACGGTGACAAGGGCATCCTGGAGTACCGCGGCTACCCCATCGAGCAGCTGGCCGAGAAGTCCAGCTATCTGGAGGTTGCCTACCTCCTGCTGAACGGTGAGCTCCCCACCCCGAAGGAGCTGGAGCAGTTCGTCCACCTGGTCACGCACCACACGTTCGTGCACGAGAACGTGAAGTCCTTCATGGACGGGTTCCGCTACGACGCGCACCCCATGTCCATGCTGGGCTCCACCGTGGCCGCGCTGTCCAGCTTCTACCCGGACGCGAAGAACACCAAGGATGCGCTCAGCCGCCGCATCCAGATCACCCGGCTCATCGCCAAGATGCCCACCCTGGCCGCGTTCTCCTACCGGCACACGATGGGCCTGCCCTACATCTACCCGGACAATGACCTGTCCTACGTCGCCAACTTCCTGGCGATGGTGAAGCGCATCGGCACCACGACCTACAAGGTCCACCCGGTGCTGGAGCGCGCGCTGGACGTGCTCTTCATCCTCCACGCGGACCACGAGCAGAACTGCTCGACGACGTCCGTGCGCACGGTGGGCTCGTCGGAAGTGGACCCGTACTCGGCCGTCACGGCGGGCATCGGCGCCCTCTACGGCCCGCTGCACGGCGGCGCCAACGAGGCGGTGCTGCGCATGCTCCGTGAGATCGGCCACATCTCCAAGGTCCCGGACTTCATCAAGTCCGTGAAGAGCGGCGAGGGCGAGAAGAAGCTGATGGGCTTCGGCCACCGCGTCTACAAGTCCTACGACCCGCGCGCCAAGGTCATCAAGCGCGTGGCGGACGAGGTCTTCGAGGTGACGGGCAAGAACCCGCTGCTGGAGCTGGCCGTGGAGCTGGAGCGCATCGCGCTGCAGGACGAGTACTTCGTCAAGCGCAAGCTCTACCCGAACGTCGACTTCTACTCCGGCCTCATCTACGAGGCGATGGGCTTCCAGGCCGAGATGTTCCCCGTCCTCTTCGCCATCCCCCGCACGGTGGGCTGGTGCGCGCAGTGGGAGGAGATGGTCCTGGACTCCGAGCAGAAGATCGCCCGTCCGCGTCAGGTCTACACGGGCCAGAAGCGCCGGGACTACGTCCCCATGGACAAGCGCGCCGTGAAGTAGGCCGCTGCCTTCCGTGAGGTGAGGAGGGGCGAGGGACCCAAGAGGTTCCCCGCCCCTTTCTCATTGCGGGCCACCCTGCCCCGCACCGCTTCAGCCCGTGTGGGCCGCGCCGAGCTCCGCGTAGAGCGACTCGATGAGCGCCGCGTGCTTCTGCTCCACGGCCTTGCGGCGGACCTTCAGCGTGGGCGTCAAGTCACCGGCGTCCACGGAGAGCTCCTGCTCCAGCACCGCGAAGCGCTTGATGGTCTCGAAGCGGGACAGCTTCGGGTTGATGTCCCGGTCCAGCTTCTCCTGGAGCAGCTGCCGCAGGCGCGCGTCGCGGGCGAGCGTGCCCACGTCCTCGGGCCAGCCCTTCTCCTTGGCCAGGGCGCGCACCTTCTCCACATCCAGCGCCAGCAGGGCCACCAGGAAGTTGCGCCGCTCGCCCACCACCACCGCGTTGCCCACCGCGGGCAGGGACTTGAGCAGCTCCTCGATGTTGCCCGGGGCCGTCTTCTTCCCGCCGGAGGTGACGATGATCTCCTTCTTGCGGCCGGTGATGTGCAGGTAGCCCTCGCCGTCGAGCTGGCCCACGTCCCCCGAGTGCAGCCACCCGCCCTCCAACAGCTCCGCGGTGGCCTCCGGGTTCTTGTAGTAGCCCATGCACACGTTGCCGCCCTTGACGAGGATCTCCCCGTCCTCGGCGATGCGCACCTCCACGCCAATCATGGCGCGCCCCACGGTGCCCAGGTGCGTGGCCTCCTGGGTGTTGACGGTGCCCGGGCCGGACACCTCCGTCATGCCCCACACCTCGTGGATGAAGATGTCGATGGAGGCGAAGAACTCCAGCACCTCCCGGGCGATGGGCGCCGCCGCGGTGGCGAAGAAGTCCACCCGCTCCATGCCGATGCGGGCCTTGAGCGGCTCGAACACCAGCCGCTGCGCGAGCTTGTACTGCGCGTCCAGCGTCACGGGGATGCGCTCGTGGCGCTGGGCCCGGGAGTGGTACTCGGAGGCCACGCCGCGCGCCCAGGAGACGATGCGGCGCTTGAGCGGGGGCTGCGAGCGAAGGCCCTCCTCCGCCTTGGCCCGGAACTTCTCCCACACGCGCGGCACGCCGAAGAAGAACGTGGGGCGCACGTCCTTGAGGTTGCCCGGCATCGCCTCCACCGAGTCGGCGAAGTACACCTGGACGCCCAGCATCAACGGGCTGTGCAGCGAGATGACCTGCTCGGCGATGTGCGACAGCGGCAGATACGAGAGGATGACGCCGTCCTGCTTGCCGAACTCCACCGCCATGATGAGCTGGCGCGACGTCCAGGCGATGTTGTGGTGGCTGAGCATCACCCCCTTGGGGTGGCCCGTCGTCCCGGAGGTGTAGATGAGCGTACACAGCGCCTCCGGCTGGAGCGCGTTGACGCTGTCCCAGTAGGGCTTGTCGTCCACGCCCGTGCCTCGCGCCAGCACCTCCGAGTAGCGCCACACGCCCTCGGGCAGGGGCCCCTCCGGCACGTCCAGGGCGATGATGTGGCGCAGCTTGGGCAGCCGGGCCTTGAGCGCCAGGCCCGTGGCCAGGTGCTTCTCGTTCTCCACGACGAGGACGGTGGCCTCACAGTGGCCCAGGATGTACTCGAGCTGCTCGAGCGCGCTGGTGGTGTACAGGCCCACCGGCACCCCGCCCATGGCCATGGCGGCCAGGTCCGCGACGTGCCACTCCTCGCGGTTGAAGCTGATGATGCCCAACGGCTGGCCCGCGCCGTAGCCCAGGCTCCTCAGGCCCAGGGCGAAGGCCTTGACCTTCTGGGCGTACTCGAACCAGGAGGTGGGGACATAGGCGCGTCCTCGACGCGTCCAGAGGGCCGGCCGATGCTCATGCTGCGCGGCCCGGTCATGGAGGGCATGCACCATCGTCTTCGGGAGGTCCATCCGACGGACGCTAGCGGATGTAGGGGCCTCATCACCACGCTCCCTTTTCGTGGACGTTGACAGCTGGTTGGAGGGCTTTGTATGCCGCGCCCGACCATGAGCATCGACTTCACCTGCCAGAAGTGCGAGGCAAGCTTCGAGCTTGACGTTCAAGACCTCATCGAGGGGACGGAGAAGATCGTCTGTCCCCACTGTGAGACGAAGGCCCCCGCCAACCTCACGGAGGACTTCGTGGCCGCGCTCTCGGAGATGCGCGCGCAGATCGCCGTGCTCGACAAGAAGTTCGCCGTCTCCATGACGCTGGAGTCGGAGGACGCCGCGGACACCCTCGACGAAGAGGATGAAGACGAGGACGAGGACTCCGAGGACGACGACGATGACCTCGACGAGGATGAGGACGAGGACGTCGACGACGAAGAGGACTACGACGACGAGGACGAGGACGACGAGCGCCGCTGACGTTCGCTCCCTTGCCCTCCGGGCGGCCGGTTCGTGCCGCCCAGGGCAACCGGGCGGAAGCCGTACCCTCCCGACAGGGGTGCGGGTGCGTAGCTTCAGGGTGTGAGAACACCCAACCGCGCCACTTTCTTCTTCGCCCCCCTCTCGGCGCTGTTGCTGGCGCTGGGGGGGACGTTGCTGCTCCCCGCCTTCACGGCGCCCGGTGCTGTCGCAGCCACCCTGCCTGGCACCACCGGCCAACCCTGCATCACCGAGCACGGGGGCGACCCCAAGGCCTGCTCGGAGCTCGTCGAACTGGAAGTCCAGGACGTCGTGCCGCTGATGGAGGCCCAGACGCACGCGGTGGTCCTCACCACCAAGGACCGCCAGGTGGTGCTGCCCGTCTTCGTGGACGAGGCCTCCGCCGTCTCCATCGCCTTCCGCCTGGCCAAGCGCGAGCCGCCGCAGCCGCTGGCCCAGGACCTCCTGGACAACGTCGTGGACGAGCTGGGCGGCAAGGTGACGGAGGTCCGCATCGACGACCTGCGCGACAACGTCTACTCGGGTCGCGTGTTCCTGGAGCAGGGCGCGAAGAAGATGACGCTGGAGGCCCGGCCCTCGGACTCCATCGCCATGGCGCTCACCAGCCACGCGCGCATCCGCGTCACGCGCAAGGTGCTCACGCTGGCGGGCATCAGCCGCGAGGAGATCGAGTCCCTCCAGGGCGGCGGCCCCGGCGTGGGCGGCAGCGGCCCGGGCGGCCTCATGGACGAGCCCGCCCCCATGCCTCCTCCGGGCATGCCCGCCCCGGGCAGCGCGCCCCCCATCGACATGGACGCGGAGGTGCTGCCACCGGGTCACCCACCGCTGGGCGGGCCCAAGGGCACGGGGAAGACCATCGAGCTGTGACGCGCCTCGTTGGACGCGAGAAAGCCCGGCCCCCCCTCCCAGGGAAGCCGGGCTTTCTTGCTGAAGCTCGGTACTTGGAAGCGAAGAGTTAGTCCCCCGAGCGCGAAGCTGTCAAGCCACGCACCCGGGCGCCTAGGATGCGCGCACCTATGCGCAAGGCGAAGATCATCTGCACCCTGGGGCCCGCAACGAATTCGCTGGAGGCCATCGAGGGCCTCATCCGCGCGGGCATGAACGTGGCCCGGCTGAACTTCTCGCACGGCACGCATGACGAGCACCGCCACCGGGTGTCCCTCATCCGCAAGGCCGCCCAGCGGCTGAAGCTGCCGGTGGCCATCCTCCAGGACATCCAGGGGCCGAAGATCCGCCTGGGAAAGTTCGAGGGTGGACAGCTCGTGGTGAAGCCGGGCCAGCGCGTCACCGTGACGACCCGGGCCGTGGTGGGCCAGGGCTCCATCATCCCCACCCCCATCAAGTCGCTGGTGAAGGACGTGGCGGCCAAGGACGCCATCCTCCTGGACGACGGCCGGGTGCGCCTGCGCGTGCGCAAGGTGTCCGGTCAGGACGTGCTGTGCGAGGTGGAGGTGGGCGGCCTCCTCAAGGACCACAAGGGCTTGAACCTGCCGGGCTCGCCCATGTCCGTGCCGACGATCACGGCCAAGGACGAGGCGGACCTCGCCTTCGGCCAGGACGTGGGCGTGGACTACGTGGCGCTGTCCTTCGTGCGCACCGCCGAGGACATCCACCGCGCCCGCAAGCACGTGGCGAAGAACAAGACGCCGCTCATCGCCAAGATTGAGAAGCCCCAGGCCGTGGAGCAGCTGGAGGCCATCGCCCGCGCCGCGGACGGCATCATGGTGGCGCGTGGGGATTTGGGCGTGGAGATGCCCCTGGAGCAGCTGCCCGCCATCCAGAAGCACATGGTGAAGGTGGTCAACCAGATGGGTGGCCTGGTCATCGTCGCCACGGAGATGCTGGAGAGCATGGTGGTCAACCCGCGCCCCACGCGCGCGGAGGTGTCCGACGTGGCCAACGCCATCCTGGACGGCGCGGACGCGGTGATGCTCTCGGGTGAGACGGCCGCGGGGCGCTACCCCACGGAGGCCGCGGCCACCATGGCCCGCATCGTCGAGGAGACCGAGCGCGGCGTGACGCGCCACCAGCACCACTCGCCCTTCGAGCGCTCCGAGGATTTGGGCACGGGCGTGGCGGCGGCGGCGGTGGCGGCGGCCAGTCAGCTCAACATCGGGACGATTGTCGCGTACACGGAGAGCGGCCACACCGCGCGCCTCATCTCCGAGTTCCGCCCCAACGCGCGCATCATCGCGCTCACGCCGAGCGAGACCACCGTCAACCGGATGTCGCTGTACTGGGGCGTGACGGGGCTGCAGGTGCGCCGGGTGCGCTCCACCGACGCGATGCTGGGCCAGGTGCGCAAGCTGTGCCTGCGCGAGGGCATCTGCGAGGAGGGCGCGCCCGTCGTGGTGGTGGCGGGCGTGCCGCTGAACATCCCGGGCAACACCAATCTGATGAGCATCCACCGCGTGTGAGCGCGGTGGACGTCGTCGTCAGAGCACCTTCTGCTCGAAGTCGTAGATCTTCTCGACGGAGAGCTGGCGGTAGCGGTCCATGTTGAGGGCGCGGCGGGCGCACTCCCAGACGAGTTCGTTGGGGGTGCGCTCCGGCTCCTTCTTCTTGCGGCGCTTGACCTCGGCCTTGATGGACTTCAGCGCCACGCGCGGGTGGTAGCAGAAGGCGGCGGAGAACAAGAGGTGCCCGCCGAAGGGGATGAGCCGGGCCTCCAGGATGTCGCCCGTCTCCAGCCCCGCGATGTGGCGGCGCTCCGTCACGTCGAAGTCCTTGCCCGAGTACAGCTCGCGCAGCCGCACCAGGCCCTTGGCCAGCTTGCGGACCTCGAAGAGCCCGTGCACCGTCTCGGTGAAGCTGCGGAAGGCGTTGGCCTCCTCGGGCGGGGTGTTGGCGAGCCGCTGCTCGTAGAACTCCGCGGCCGGCGTCTTGCCGGTGAGCGGCGAGACGCGGTCGTAGAGGTAGAAGTCGAGGAACGACGCCATGCGCAGCTCGAAGAGCTTGTCGTCCTCGAAGACCTCGCCCGTCAGACGGAAGTACTCCGCCTTGGCCGCGAGGAGGTCCTCCTTCCGGGACTCCGCGCTGCCGAAGGCGATGAGCTGGTCCAGGTACGGCTGGTAGGAGAGCGGTGACAGCGGGGAGTCCATATTGGGTGGTAGATCCTACCCCGCCATCAGCTTCGCGAAGCGGCCGAAGAGATAGCGTGCGTCGTGGGGGCCCGGAGAGGCCTCGGGGTGGTACTGCACGCTGAAGGCCCGCGCGTCCGGGACGGCCAGGCCCTCCACCGTGCCATCGTTCAGGTTGATGTGCGTCACCACGGCCTTGCCCTTGAGGCTGGCGTCGTCCACGGCGAACCCGTGGTTCTGCGCGGTGATCTCCACCTTGCCCGTCGTCAAATCCTTCACGGGCTGGTTGCCGCCGCGGTGGCCGAACTTCATCTTGTACGTCCGGCCGCCCAGCGCCAGGGCCATGATCTGATGCCCCAGGCAGATGCCGAACACCGGCACCTTGCCGAGCAGTGCCGCCACGGTGCGGTCCGCGCCCTTCACCGCCGCCGGGTCTCCGGGGCCGTTGGCCAGGAAGACGCCGTGGGGCCTGCGGGCCAGCACCTCGTCCGCGGTGGTGTGGGACGGCACCACCGTCACCCGGCAGCCCACGTCCACGAGGAAGTGCAGCATCGACTTCTTCAGGCCGTAGTCGTACGCGACGACGTCGAAGCGCGGCTCGCCCTGGGGGTGGGCCTCGCCGATGCCGGTGAAGACGTCCGGCGAGGGCGCGGTGAAGGTGTACGGCGTCTTGGTGGACACGCCGGTGGCCAGGTCCAGGCCCTCCATGCCGTGCGCCGTGCGGGCACGCTCGGCCAGGGCCGTCGGGGACAGGCCCTCGCTGGAGATGACGCCCATCTGCGCGCCGTGGGTGCGCAGGTGGCGGACCAGACGGCGGGTGTCCAGGCCCTCGATGCCGGCGACGTTGTGGCGCTTCAGGTACGCGTCCAGCGACTCCTTCGAGCGCCAGTTGGAGGGCTGGCTCGCGAGGGCGCGCACCACCATGCCCACCGCGTGCGGCTTGCCCGCCTCCTCGTCCTCCGGCGTCGTGCCGACGTTGCCCATCTCCGGATAGGACATGGTGACGATCTGCCCGACGTACGAGGGGTCCGTGAGGATCTCCTGGTAGCCGTACATGGACGTGTTGAAGACCACCTCACCCACCGTCTCGCCGACCGCGCCGAAAGCGCGGCCCTCGAAGGTGGTGCCATCCGCCAGGGCGAGCACTGCCCGCTTCGTCATCACCGCGACTCCTTCACCTGACCGTCGGCATACACCTGCCGGCCAGAAACCCAGGTCTGCACCACGCGTCCCTTCTGCTTACGGCCATGGAAGGGGGTATTCCGGCTGCGGGAATAGAACCGGTGGGCATCCACCGTCCACTCCTCCGAGGGGTCCACCACGGTGATGTCCGCTGGAGCCCCGGGGGCCAGGTGGCCGCCCGGCAGGCCGAACGCCTTCGCCGGGCCGTGCGAGAGCAGCTCCACCGCCCGCTTCGCCTCCAGCCGCCCCGCGTGCACCAGCTCCATCGTCAACCCGAGGGCTGTCTCCAGCCCCACGATGCCGTTGATGCCCTTCTCGAACTCCACCTGTTTGTCCAGGACACCGTGGGGCGCGTGGTCCGTGGCGATGGCGTCGATGGTGCCGTCGACAATCGCCTCGCGCAGCGCCTCCACGTCCCGGTCCGCGCGCAGGGGCGGCGCCATCTTGGCGTGGGTGTCGTAGTCCCCCACCGCCCGGTCATCCAGGATGAGGTGGTGCGGCGTCACCTCGGCCGTCACGAACAGGCCCCGGCGCTTGGCCTCGCGGATGAGCCGCACGCTGCCCTCGCAGGACACGTGGGCGATGTGCAGCCGGCCCTTCGTCTCCTCGAGCAGGACCAGATCACGCGCCACCATGGCCACCTCGGCGGACGCGGGGATGCCGCGCAGGCCCAGCCGCGTGGAGGTGGGCCCCTCGTGCATGGCGCCCCCGGCGGACAGCGTGAGGTCCTCCTCGTGCACCATCACCGGCACGCCGAACTGCGTGGCGTACTGGAGCGCGCGGCGCATCAGGGCCGCGTTCATCACCGGCCGGCCGTCGTCGGTGATCGCCACGCAGCCGGAGGAGATGAGCTCGCCCGTCTCCGCCAGCTCCTCGCCCTTGAGGCCCTTGGTGATGGCCCCCGCGGGGTACACGTGGCACAGGTTGGCGGCGCGGGCGCGCGACAGCACCAGCTCCGTGACGAGCCCGCTGTCGTTGACCACCTTGGTGTTGGGCATGGCCACCACGGCGGTGAAGCCTCCGGCCACGGCGGCGCGGCAGCCGGTGAGCACCGTCTCCTTGCCCTCCTCGCCCGGCTCGCGCAGATGCACGTGCAGGTCGATGAAGCCCGGCAGCACCCACTTGCCGTCGGCGTCCACCACCTCCGCCCCGGCGGGCGCGGTCAGCGGTGCGTCGGAGACCTGGGCCACCTTGCCGTCCTGCACCAGGACGTCGCGCACGCCGTCCACGCCGTTGCGCGGGTCGATGACGCGGCCTCTGCGGAAAAGCACCGTGGCACTCATGACGTGCAGACCTCGAGGATGGCCCGCCGCACGGCGACGCCGTTGGACACCTGCTCCAGGATGACGCTGCGCGCCCCGTCCGCCACCGAGGGCGCCAGCTCCAGCCCACGGTTGATGGGCCCCGGGTGCATCACCAGCGCGCCCGCCTTCATCCGCTCCTCGCGCGCGGCGGTGAGGCCGAACAGCCGCGAGTACTCCTTCGTGGAGGGAAGGAACGCCTCGCCCATCCGCTCCAGCTGCAGGCGCAGGCACATCACCGCGTCCGCCTGGGGCAGCGCGGCGTCCAGGTTGTGCGTCACCTCCGCGCCCAGCGCCTCCAGCCCCGGGGGCATCAGCGTGGGCGGACCACAGACCACCACCCGCGCGCCCAGCGCCTTCAGGCACCAGAGGTTGGAGCGGGCCACGCGGCTGTGGAGGATGTCGCCGACGATGAGCACCGTGCGGCCGTCCAGGCCGCCCCAGCGCTGGCGCAGGGTGAAGGCGTCCAGCAGCGCCTGGGAGGGGTGCTCGTGGGTGCCGTCACCCGCGTTGATGACGGCGCAGCGCACGTGTTTGGCGACGAGGTGCGGCGCGCCCGAGGAGCGGTGCCGCATGACGATGGCCACCGGCCCCGTCGCCTCGATGTTCCGGGCGGTGTCCAGCAGCGTCTCGCCCTTGGAGGTGGACGAGCCGGAGGGGCTCCAGTTGAGCACCCCTGCCCCCAGGCCACGGGCGGCCATGTGGAACGAGGTGCGAGTGCGCGTCGAGTCCTCGAAGAAGAGGTTGGCGACGACCTTGCCGCGCAGGGTGTGGGTGGCATCCGGGCCACCGGGCAGGTGCGCACGCGCCCTGTCGAGCACCGCTTCGAGCTCGTCCCGGCGCCAGCCTTCGATTCCAAGGAGGTGTCTCATGGCCGGGGCCGCCGCGTACCCCGGGCCGTGCGGCGCGTCAAGCACCGTCCGAGGGACGGCGGGTCGCTCGCCCCCTGGGTGTGGTTCAGCGCACGGGCTCGAAGAAGCGATCCACCCGCAGACCGGTGCCGCCGAACAGTCCGTGCAAGAGACCGCCGTGGCTCACCGACAGCCACATCACCAGGGCCTTGCCCTTGATGTGGCCGTACGGGACGTACGCCGGCTCGCCGTAGCCCCCGGGCCTGCCGAGCCCGTGGCGGCTGTCCGCGCTGTTGTCCCGGTTGTCGCCCAGGACGAAGACATGGCCGTCAGGGACGACGTAGGGGCCCTCGTGGCGAGGCGTCCGCGTGGGCGTCTGGAGCACCGCGTGCGACACACCTCCCAGGTCCTCCCGGGAGAGCGCCTCGCGCCGCTCGAACCACGTCCCATCCGCGAGGTCGTGCACGACGAACTCCGGGGCCTCGAGCTGGCGGGCTTGAGGCTGGCCGTTGATGTGCACCACGCCGTCGAACAGCTCCACCGTGTCCCCCGGCACACCCACCACGCGCTTGATGTAGTCGGCGGACGTGTCGACCGGGTTGTTGAACACGACGACGTCCCCTCGGGCCGGTGGGCGCAGGATGACGAACGGCACCACGTTGGCGAACGGCACGCGCACGCCGTAGATGAACTTGTTGATGAGGACGAAGTCGCCGATGTGCAGCGTGGGCAGCATGGAGCCGGACGGAATCCGGTAGGGCTCCACGCAGGCGGTGCGGAACACCAGGGCGATGAGCAGGAACTTCGCGACGCCGCCGAAGAGCTCCACGGTGGACTCCTTGCGGAAGGCCCCCAGGTGCCGCTCGGTGAGGGCCGACAGGAGCTTCACCTCGCCGTGCAGCACGTCCGCGTCCCCTCGCACGGAGGCGGCCTCCACCTTCAGCGCCTGCTCGGCGACCAGCTCGCCCGTCCCCGCCGCCAGCGCCTGCTTCGCCTGGGCCCGGGCCAGGGCCCGCTCGCTCTCGTCGAGCTGCTCACGCGCCGCGCGCCGGGCCTGGAACCAGGTGGACAGGATGCCCCGCCGGACCCAGAGGACGACGTAGTACGTCACCATGAGCAGCCCCAGCCCCTTCATCAGCGGCTGCGCCCAGCTCGCCGCCGGGGGCACGTAGGCAATCAGCGTCATGTACGGGAACAGCGCCGCGGCGACGATGAGCACCGGGGCCCACAGGCTGGTGAGCCGCTCCCGCCACCGGAGTCTCCGGTAGGCCTCCCGCTGCGCGACGGTGCGCCGGGCCGCCATCAGGGAGGGCAACGACACCACGGACACAGCGGAGGGACTCGAAGAGCTCATGGTCGACCGCTCCCCTCTACGAACCACGAGGAGAACGATTGCCAGGGAACTCCCGTCAGCCCGGGACGGACGTCGTCAGCGCACAGGCTCGAAGAAGCGGTCCAACCGCAGGCCGGTGCCGCCGAACAGCCCGTGGAACAGGCCGTGGTAGCCCAGGGAAAGCCACACCACCATGGCCTTGCCCTTGATGTGACCGTACGGCACGAACTCCGTGCGTCCGTAGCCGGTGACACCCAGGCCGTGGCGGCTGTCGGAGCTGTTGTCCCGGTTGTCGCCCATCACGAAGACGTGGCCCTCGGGGACGACGTAGGGGCCCTCGTGGCGCGGCATGCGCGTGGGCGTCTGCAGCACGCTGTGCGGCACGCCGCTCAGGCTCTCCTGGTAGAGCGCCTCCTGCTGGTCGTACCACTGGCCGCTGTCGGTGATGTTGTGGACGATGTACTCGCCGTCCACCAGCTGGCGCGCCTGCGGCTGGCCGTTGATGTGCACCACGCCGTCGAACATCTCCACCGTGTCGCCCGGCACGCCCACCACGCGCTTGATGTAGTCGGTGGCCTCGTTGACGGGGTTGTTGAACACGATGACGTCGCCGCGCCCGGGAGGCCGGACGATGACGAACGGCACCACGTTGGCGAACGGCACGCGCACGCCGTAGATGAACTTGTTGATGAAGACCTGGTCGCCGATCTGCAGCGTGGGCAGCATGGAGCCGGACGGAATCCGGTAGGGCTCCACGATGAAGGTGCGGAACACCAGCGCCACCAGCAGCATCTTCACGAAGCCGCCCACGAAGTCCGCCGCCGACTCCTTGCGGAACGCGCCCAGGTGCTGCGTCGTCAGCGCCTCCAGCGCCTTCACCTCGCGCACCAGCGCGTCCGAGTCCCCCGCCGCCGACGCGCCCTCCACCTTCAGCGCCTGCTCGGCGATCTGCTCCGCCACCGCAGGGGAGACCTTCTCGCGCACGCCCGGCTTCTGGAGGATGCGCTCGTTCTCCGAGATGAGCTCGTGCGCCTCGTGCCGCAGGCGCCGCAGCTGCTTCTCCTTGGGCGACACGTTGCGCCACACGAGCAGCACCGCGAAGTACGCCACCATCAACAGCCCCAGCCCCTTCATCGCCGGCTGCGCCCACGAGGCCGCCGTGGGCACGTACTCGATGAGCACCGTGTACGGGAACAGCACGATGGCGACGATGCACAGCGGGGCCCACAGGCTGGTGAGCATCTCCCGCCACACCAGCGTGCGCCGGGCGCGCACCTGCTCGGGGGTGCGCCGGGCCGCCATGACGGACGCCAGCTTCGCGGGAGGGGTGGCCGAAGGACTGGCGGCGTTCATGGGCTACTGCTCCGTCTTCAGGACCGCGAGGAAGGCCTCCTGCGGAATCTCCACCGTGCCCACCTGCTTCATGCGCTTCTTGCCCTCCTTCTGCTTCTCGAGGAGCTTGCGCTTGCGGCTGATGTCGCCGCCGTAGCACTTGGCGAGCACGTTCTTGCGCATGGCGGAGATGGTCTCGCGCGAGATGATCTTCGCGCCGATGGCCGCCTGGATGGCCACCTCGTACATCTGCTTCGGGATGACCTCCTTGAGCTTCTCGCACACCTCGCGGCCGCGCTGGTACGCGCGCTCGCGGTGCACGATGACGCTCAGCGCGTCCACCGGGTCCCCGTTGATGAGGATGTCCAGGCGCGCCAGGTCCGCCTCCTGATAGCCGGTCAGCTCGTAGTCCAGGCTCGCGTAGCCGCGCGACACGCTCTTGAGCCTGTCGAAGAAGTCGAAGACCACCTCGGCCATCGGCATCTCGTACGTCACCTGCACGCGCTGACCGCTGCTGCCCAGGTACTTCATGTCCTTCTGCACGCCGCGGCGCTCCTGGCACAGCTTCAGGATGGCGCCCAGGTGATCATTCGGGACGTGGATGTGACAGGTGAGGATGGGCTCCTCGAACTTCTCGATGCTCTGCACCGCCGGCAGCTTCGCGGGGTTGTCCACGAGCAGGACGTCCCCCTTGCTGGTGGTGATGCGGTACACCACGCTGGGCGCCGTGGTGATGAGGTCCAGGTTGTACTCGCGCTCCAGGCGCTCCTGGACGATCTCCATGTGCAGCAGGCCCAGGTAGCCGCAGCGGAAGCCGAAGCCGAGCGCCGTGGAGGACTCGGGCTCGTACGTGAAGGCGGAGTCGTTGAGCTTCAGCTTCGCCAGCGCGTCGCGCAGGTTCTCGTACTGGTCCGAGTCCACCGGGAAGATGCCGGAGAACACCATCGGCTTGACTTCCTGGAAGCCGGGGAACGGCGCGTCCGTGGGACGGGCCTCCTCCGTGACGGTGTCACCGACCTTGGCGTCCTGGAGCTCCTTGATGTTGGCCACCAGCACGCCCACCTCGCCGGCCATCAGCTGCGTCACCGGACGGGAGAACGGGCTGAAGACGCCCAGCTCCTGGACCTCGAAGACCTTGTTGTTGCTCCACAGCTTGATCTTCTGCTTGAGCTTCAGCGTGCCCTCGAGCACGCGCACCAGCGTCACCACGCCCCGGTAGTTGTCGTACCAGGAGTCGAACACCAGGGCCTTGAGGGGCGCGTCCGGCACGCCCGTCGGCGGGGGCACGCGGGCCACCACGGACTCGAGGATCTCGTGGATGCCGATGCCTTCCTTCGCGGACGCGGGCACCGCCACCGACGCGTCGATGCCGATGACGTCTTCAATCTCGGCGCGCGTGCGGTCGACGTCCGCGCTGGGCAGGTCGATCTTGTTGATGACCGGGATGATCTCCAGGTCATGGTCCAACGCCATGTAGACGTTGGCGAGCGTCTGGGCCTCCACGCCCTGCGACGCGTCCACCACCAGCAGCGCGCCCTCGCACGCGGCCAGGCTGCGGCTCACCTCGTAGGCGAAGTCGACGTGCCCCGGCGTGTCGATGAGGTTCAGGACGTACTGCTTGCCGTCCTTCGCCGTGTAGTTCATCCGCACGGACTGGGCCTTGATGGTGATGCCCCGTTCGCGCTCGATGTCCATGTTGTCGAGGAACTGGGCCTGCGCCTCGCGCTTGCTCAGCGTCCCCGTCTTGTCGAGGAGGCGGTCAGCCAGCGTCGACTTCCCATGGTCGATATGGGCGATGATGCAGAAGTTGCGGATGTGCGCGTTTTCAGCCGGCATGTTCGGGGCGCTCGTCGAAAGAAGCGGGCGTGAGTAACATCGAACCGCGCGAAAATCTACGCGCGAACGACTGCCCGACGAGCAACCCGTCAGGGGCGCTCGATTGTTCCCCAAGCATCATGCCGCCCTCGGGACACCCCAGGCCATGACGGGGCCCCGGGAGGCGCCCCGAGGGCCCCACCCGGACTCCCCTGCCCTGCGACCCGGCGGGCTTCAGCCGTGGGCGCGGCCGGGCTCGGCCTTCTCGCGGAAGTACGCCACCGTGCGGCGGGCACCCTCGCGCAGGTCCACGGTGGGCTCCCAGCCCAGGACCTTCTTCGCGAGCGAGTTGTCGATGCACGAGCGCAGCTGCTCGCCCGGCTTGCCCGGGGCGTGGGCCGCGGGCGCGGACGAACCGGCCGCCTCGGCCAGCAGGCCATAGAGGCGGTTGATGTCCGTCTCCACGCCGGTGCCGATGTTGATGGCACCCACGTAGTCCTTCTCGAAGGCCAGCCGGTTGGCGCGGGCCACGTCGGGACCGAAGACGAAGTCACGCGTCTGCTTGCCCTCGCCGAAGATGGTGCAGCCCTGCCCGGACAGCAGGCGCTGGCAGAAGATGGCCACCACGCCCGCCTCGCCGTGGGGGTTCTGCCGGGGGCCGTAGACGTTCGCGTACCGGAGGGCGACGTACGGCAGGCCGTACTGGGCCTTGTAGTAGCCCAGGTACAGCTCGCCGGCCGCCTTGGAGACGCCGTAGGGCGACACCGGCCGCGTGGCGTGGGACTCCGGCGCGGGGAACACGTCCTGCTCACCGTAGATGGCGCCGCCCGTGGAGCTGAAGATGACCTTCTTGACGCCGGAGACGCGCGCGGCCTCCAGGAGGTTGAGCATGCCGCGGATGTTCACGTCCGCGTCGAAGCCCGGGTCGTCCACGCTGCGCCGCACGTCCATCTGCGCGGCCAGGTGACAGAGGACGTCCGGCTTCTCCGCCTTGATGAGTTCCGAGGCCTCCCGGCTGCGGATGTCATGCACCGCCAGCCGGACGCGAGGGTCCAGGTTCTCCTTCCGGCCGCCGGACAGGTCATCCAGGGCGATGACCTCATGCCCACCCCGGAGGAACTCGTCACACACGTGCGAGCCAATGAAGCCCGCGCCACCCGTCACCAGGACTTTCACGCTATCGCTCTCCCCGCCATCCGGCCGTGGCCGGACCCGTCTTCACATCCAGGATCACTCGCGGCGGCAACCTATGCCGGGGAGCGTCGCACGGCAACCTCGCGGAAGTACGCGATGGTCTCTCGCAAACCCTCTTCCAGCGGCACCTTGGGCTCCCAGTTCAGAAGCGTGCGGGCCCGGGTGATGTCTGGCTGACGCTGCTTGGGGTCGTCCTTGGGCAAGGGCTTCTCGATGATCTTCCCGCCCCCGCCCGCCGCCGTGCGCACGGCCTCCGCGAACTGACGGATGGTCATCTCCCGGGGGTTGCCGATGTTGACCGGGTTGGGCTCGTCCGACAGGGCCAGCCGCACCAGGCCGTCCACCAGGTCCTTCACGTAACAGAACGAGCGCGTCTGGCTGCCGTCACCGAACACCGTGAAGTCCTCGCCCTGCAGCGCCTGGCCCACGAAGGCCGGCACCACGCGGCCATCGTTGAGGCGCATGCGCGGACCGTAGGTGTTGAAGATGCGGACGATGCGCACCTGCACGCCCTTGCGCCCGTAGGCCGCCGTGATGGCCTCCGAGTAGCGCTTGGCCTCGTCGTACACCGAGCGTGGACCGATGGGATTGACGTTGCCCCAGTAGTCCTCGCGCTGCGGGTGCACCAACGGGTCTCCGTACACCTCGGAGGTGGACGCCATCAGGAAGACGGCGTTGTTCTTCTCCGCCAGCTTCAGCCCGTTCTCCGTGCCGATGGAGCCCACGCGCAGCGTCTCCAGCGGGAGGTTCGCGTAGTCGATGGGCGAGGCGGGCGAGGCCAGGTTCAACACGTAGTCGAGCTTCCCCTCCACGGGGATGCCCTCGGTGATGTCCGCCTTCACGTACGAGAAGCCCGGCCGCCCCTTCAGGGTGCGCAGGTTCTCCTCGTTGCCGGTGATGAGGTTGTCCACCGCCGTCACCGCGGCCGCGCCGTCATCCAGCAGTCGCTCACACAGGTGCGAGCCAACGAAGCCCGCGCCCCCCAGGACCACCACTCGCTTCCCCTGCATGCTCTTCACGTGCCCGCCTCTTTCTTCAAATCTCGTCGAAGGTCGCTTGCCCAGGCAGCTGCGCCTTGTACTTCTCCAGGACCAGGTCGATGCCTTGGCGGATGTACTCGGCCACGGGCACCTTGGTCTTCTGGTTCAGCGCCTTGAGGAGCTCGTTCTGCTCCGGGGTAATGTAGATGGTGGTGCTGACTTTCTTTCGGGCCATGGCGATATGTGAAAATATATGGAATGACGTGGCGCGCGGAAGCATCTCGTGCACATGTCCTGGCCCAGACGCCCCATCGTCGCGGGAGCCCCGGATGACAGTCGCCAAGCGCTGGATTTTCCTCGGATTCGTCACCACGGGCCTGCTCGCGGGCTGCGCCGGGGACAAGGCCTCCGGACGCAATCAGGGCGCCTCGGGTCAATCCTCACCCACCACCACGGGCGAGTCCGTGAAGCCGGAGCGCGCGCGAGGCGAGCACGTCACGGCGCAGGATGTGAACGGCGACGGCAAGCCCGACGTGTGGACGTACACGGTGGACGTGGAGGGCTCGGACACGCTGCGCAAGGTGCGCCAGGAGCTGGACCTGAACTGGGACGGCCGCGTGGACCTGACGCGCTTCTTCGACGAGTCCGGCGCGCTGATGCGCGAGGTGATGGACCTGGACTACGACGGCAAGGTGGACGCCACCTACTTCTACGAGAAGGGGGCCAACACGCGCCGCGAGCGGGACTTCGACGGCGACGGCAAGCCCGACAGCGTCACGTACTACGAGCGCGGCGTGCTGGTGCGCAAGGAGCGCGACACCAACGGCGACGGCCGCGTGGACTATTGGGAGTACTGGGAGAAGGGCCAGGTGGACCGCATCGGCGAGGACCTGGACGGCGACGGCACCGTCGACAAGTGGACCCGCAATCCCAACAACGCGGCCAGCGACTGAAGGGCGCCGGGCCGCGTCCACCTTCCGGGTACGACAGTGACTGCTACGGCTTGCTGGTGCCGGTGCGACCGTAGGAGTCCTCCAGCCGGACGACGTCATCCAGCTCGGGGGTGCTCACCTCGAGGATGTCGCAGTCGGTGAGGGCCACCATGCGGTGCTTGGTGAGCGGCTTGATGTGGTAGCTCTCGCCCGGGTTCATCTCCTTCTCGATGAGCCCCTGTCCCTCGTCGACGACGAAGAGCAGCTTGCCGCTCTGGACGTGGATCGTCTCGTCCTTCTGGTTGTGGTACTGCAGGCTGAGCTTGTGGCCCTGCTTCACGTGCAGCAGCTTGCCCACATAGCGCTCGGTGTGGGCCCAGATGAGCTCGTGGCCCCAGGGCTTCTCCACCCGCCTCGTCGTCGTCATGGTGCTTCCTGTCTTCCTCGGCCGCTCTTCAGTTCGTGCCGGCCACGAACGCGTCGAGCTGCGTCTCTCGCTTGAAGTCTGACAGATACCGGGTGGCAGCGTCCTTCGAGGCGAAGGTGCCCATGCGCACGCGGTACCAGGTGCCCTTACCAGCCACCTCCGCGGTGACGATATACGGGGCATAGCCGCGGTCGCGCAACCGACCCATGAAACGCTCGGCCTCCTGCTTGTCCTGGAACGCCGAGAGCTGGAGCGTGAACGCCCCACCCTTCACCGCGGGGTCCGGCAGCTGCGCGGCCCGGGCGATGGCCTCCTTCAGTCCCCCGCCCTCCTTCTGGGTGGTGCGCGTGGGGACCGCCGCCACCTCCACCTTGCCGGACACCACCGCGGGCTTCACCGCGAGGGCCGCGGGCTTCTCGGCGGCGACGGGCTTCTCGACGGGCTTCTCGGCGGCGACGGGCTTCTCCTCGGGCTTGGGCGCCTCGGCGACGGCCTTGGGCTCCTCGGCCGGCTCCTCCGGGGGCAGCTCACCGGTGTCCGGGTCCGGCGTCGGGGCGAGCGCGGCGCTCTTCACCGGCTCGGCCGGCTTGGCCACGGGCTTCTCCGCGACGACGGGCGCCTTGGGGGCGGGCTTGGGCGCGGGAGGTGAAATCGGCTCCGCGCTGGCCTTGCGCGTCAGCTCGTCCTGGAACGTGAGCTGCGGCTCCTTGCGCACGGCCTGCAGCGCCTGGGCGTTGGCGTCCAGGGCAGAGAGCAGGTCGGGGGCGCTGGCCGTCTGGGCATCGCCGGCGAGCTTCTTGCCCACGACGACGCCCAGCACGAAGACGGCGCCGAGCACCACGATGCCGGCGATCAACAGGCTGACAATCTGCCGGTTGTCCAGAGAGACGTCGAACTTCTCTTTCATCCGGTGGGCATCACGCATGACTCTTGGAATCCTCGCGCGCGGACAGAGCGGGCCACACGAGTCCGTGTTGCGGCCTGTAGCGTCGGCGTCGAGGGAAGGTACGCCCCACCTCCCACACGGTCAAATTCACGGAAAGCGGCGCGCCCGCGCCGCCGCTACGGGGCGAGCGACGTCGACGCGAGCGGCTGCGTGGCGAGCACCACCGGGGGCAGCACGGAGCCCACGGGCTCCTGTCGGGGCGCTGGCGCGTTGAGGCGCGCGCGCAGCTCCTTGCCCGCGGCGAAGGAGAGCGTGCGGCGCTCCGGCACGGCGACGCTCTTGCCCGTCTTCGGGTTGCGGCCGGTGCGCGCGCGCCGGGTGCGCAGCGAGAAGACGCCGAAGCCGCGCAGCTCGATGCGCCGGCCGGCCACGAGGGCCTCCGCCATGCAATCGAAGACGGCGTGGACGATGGACTCCAACTCACGTCGCGGCACGTGGGGCGCACGCTCCGCGATGCGTTCGATGAGCTCACTCCTCGTCATGGCACACCCCGGCCGAGAGGGACGAGGGACTCTACAGAAGCCAGCCCCACGAGGACAAACCGCCCCCGGGTCCAGGATCAACGCAGGCGCACGTCGGCGGGCCCTTCCACCTCCACCTCGACGCCGCCCGGCCCCTTGAGGGTGACCTCCGCGCCGTCCGGCACCAGCAGGCGCACGGTGCGGCCCAGCGGCACCTCGCGCCCCTCCAGCAGCACCGCGGTGGCCAGGTCATCCGTCTCCGCCACCGCGAAGCCGTCCTCCACCACCGCCACCAGCCCGCCCTCGCCCAGGTCTCCGGCGTGGATGAAGGGGACCTTGGGACGGAACGGCGGCGCGGGCAGCGGCTGGTGGGGCCCCTCGTGCTTGGTGTCGGAGCCGAGCCGGCTCAAGCCGTTGGGCGTGAAGAAGGCGACGAAGTACTGGGTGGACGAGTACGCGTCCTCGTGCGCGCTCTTGGGCGTCACCTGCACGTTGGTGTAGCGGGCGGCGACGATGCGCAGCGCGCGGGGCGCCTCCTGCACGCCGCCGTCCGCCCAGCGGTACGACGGGAGGTTGGAGCCGTGCAGCTTCGCCTCGTCCGCGTCGCCCACCTCCAGCGTGTCGCCCTTCTCCAGGAAGCGCAGGCCACCGCCGAAGTACTCGAGCACCGCGGGCCCGGTGGCGGTGAGCTTCACGTCCCCCAGGAGCTGGGCGCCCACGGCGATGGTGTACTCGGCCTTGCCTTCCTTGCGCACCACGGGGGCGCCGGCCGCGAGCAGTCCGGCGATGGGCTTGTCCGAGCGCTCCTTGCAACCGGCGACGAGACTGGCCGCGGCCAGCAGGCATCCCACGAGGCGCTGCGCCATGTCTCGTACTCCTCCCGGTTGACTCGAGCTCAGACGATCCACCCACCACCCAGGACCCGGTCCTGAGCGTAGACCACGGCGGCCTGTCCCGGCGTGACGGCGCGCGCCGGAGCCTCCAGCTTCACCGAAACGAGGCCGTGGGGGGAGATCTCCACGCGCCCGGCGGCGCCGGCGTGGCGGTGACGGATGCGGACCTCCACGGGCGTGTCGGGCGACGGGGGCGCGTCCACCCAGTGGGGCTGGAGCAGTCCGAAGCGATCTCGCCCCGTGTCCTCGGCGTTGCCCACGACGACGCGGTGGGTGTCCGGCTCCAGGCGCTGGACGTAGCGCACCTGGCCGCCGCCCAGGTTGAGGCCCTTGCGCTGCCCCACCGTGTAGCGATGGATGCCCTGGTGCTTGCCGAGCACCTGCCCTTCCGCGTCGACGATGTCGCCCTCGGGCTGGGGGCCGGCGACCTTCTCCACGAAGCCCGCGTAGTCGCCGTCCGGCACGAAGCAGATCTCCATGCTCTCCGGCTTGTGGCTGGTGGGCAGCGCGTGGCGCTCGGCGACGGCGCGCACCTGGGCCTTGGTCATGTCGCCCACGGGGAAGACGATGTCGCGCAGTTCGTCCTGGCCGAGCGTGAAGAGGAAGTAGCTCTGGTCCTTGGCCAGGTCCGCGGCGCGGCGCAGGACGTAGCGGCCGTCCTGCTCCTCGACGCGCGCGTAGTGCCCCGTGGCCAGCCTGGCGCCGAGCGCCCGGGCCCGCTTGAGCAGGAAGTTGAACTTCACGTCGCGGTTGCAGGCCACGCACGGGATGGGCGTGCGTCCGCCCAGGTACGACTGGACGAAGGGGTTGACGACGCGGTCCTGGAAGATCTCCTCCGCGTTGGCGACGTAGTACGGGATGCCCAGCGACTGGGCGACGGCGCGCGCGTCATCGATGTCGTCGGGACTGCAGCAACTGCCGCACTTCGCCTTGCCCTCGTAGGACCAGACGCGCAGGGTGATGCCGATGACCTCGTGGCCCTGCTCCTTGAGCAGGGCGGCAGCGGCCGAGGAATCCACCCCGCCGCTCATCGCAACGACGACTCGCATGGTGTCCCTTCCTACACGCCCCGGCCTCCGGGCGCACGCGGCAGGACGCCGGACGCCCCCGGAACCCGACCGGGAAGGCCCCTTTGGACAGGTCAGTCCCGGCCGACGCGAGAGCAGGCGCGCGCTCGTGCGCCCCGGTGGGCCCACGCCCGCCAGGAGAAGCGAGCCGCCCCTGGGGCCTCCGGCGAGCCGCGTGTCAGCTCGGGCGCCGGGTCGCCAACCTCGGGCCCTCGAACGAGCCACGTGCCAGCCCATGCGCCGCCGCGCGAGGGGCTCGCCTCGGGCCTTCGGCCGAGCCATGTGTCAGCCCGCGCACCGTCGCGCGAGCGGTCCCCGCCTCAAGCTTTCGGGCGGGCCGCGTGCCAGTCCTTGAGCCGCCGCGCCAGGGCCTCGCGGGTGTTCAGCGCGGGGTCATCCAGCACGGAGTCCATGAGGAAGCGGGTGGCCTCTCCGACGATGGGCGACGGGCCGACGCCGAGCGTGGACATGATGTCGCCGCCGGTGAGCGCCAGGTCCTTGGCCACCAGGGGCGGCTTCGCGGCGGCGAGCGCCTCCAGTCGGGCACACAGCCGCTCCAGCTCCGCCGAGCGCTCGGGGGCCCGCGCCTGGATACGGGCCCGGGCCACGGTGAGCAGCGCGGGCAGCTGCGCGAGCCCCACCCTGGCCAGGAGCCGACGTAGCGCGGGGTCTGGGTCCGAGAAGCGCTCCTCGAGCTTCGCGGTCTCCACGAGCAGGGCCACCAGGTCGGCGACCTTGTTGGGGAACTTCAGACGCAGGCCGATGTCCCGGGCCTGATTACGGTCCACCAGGTCCGCGAGCAGCGCGGCCATCCGGACCTCCACCTCCGCCGGCGCGGCCTGCACGGCGGCGCGCGCGAGCCGGGCCTCCTCGGGCGCGGCGCGGGCCACCTCGGGGAGGAACACGTCCAACAGGCCCGTCTCCACGAGCAACACGAGCCCGCCCTCGGCACGCGGGGACAACAGCAGCTTGACCAGCTCCTCGCGCACGCGCTCCAGCGCGACCTTGCGGAACACGCCGAGCGTGGCGGGGATGGCGTCACGCGTGGCGGAGTCCAGCGAGAAGCCGAGCACGGCGGCGAAGCGGACCGCGCGCATGGGGCGCAGGCCGTCCTCGGAGAAGCGCTCGAACGCGGAGCCCACGCACTTGATGAGCTGGGCCTGCAGGTCCGTCTGGCCGCCGAACGGGTCCACCAGGTCGCGGTCCAACGGGTTGTAGGCCATCGCGTTGATGGTGAAGTCGCGGCGGGACAGGTCCTTGACGATGTCGCGCTCGAAGGCGACGGAGCTGGGCCTGCGTCCGTCCAGGTAGTCCCCCTCCGAGCGGAACGTCGTCACCTCCACGTGGGTGCCGCCCTGGACGACGGTGACGGTGCCGTGCTGGATGCCGGTGGGGATGACCTTGCGGAAGGCGCGCTGGACCTCCTCGGGCAGCGCGCTGGTGGCCACGTCGAAGTCCTTCGGAGGGACCTGGCGCACCATGTCCCGCACGCAGCCGCCCACGAGGTAGACGGCGTGGTTCAGCTCCCGCAGCCGCGCGATGACGTCGAGCACGGGGCGGGGAATGTCGGCGTTGTGGAGATTCGAGATCATGCGTCCCAGGTCGGCGGGCGTCGTGCCCGCCTGACCCTGGGGTTGTACTTGCGCCCCCACCCTGGATCCAGGCCCAGGACGCGCTGTCGTGTTCAGGACTCCGGCGCGCAGGACAGTCCGACGGACGCGTGGGGCTGCGCGGAGTTGGCGCAGGCGATGATGAAGCACTCGTTCTTGTGCCGGCACACACCGTCACAGCACAGCTGCTGCCCCGTCGGGCACGCGCCACCGTCCGGGCACGGGCCGCAGTTCACCGACGTCCCACAGTTGTTGGCGACGCAGCCGCAGCGATTCTCGCAGGTGGTGACGAGCGGGTCCGGCACACAGCTCGACTCGCAGTAGTTCAGGGGGTTGCACTCGTAGCCGACCCCGCAGGAGCCACACTCCAGCTTGCCGCCGCAGCCATCCGAGGGACTGCCACACTGCCAGCCATTCGCCATGCACGACGTCTTCGGGACACAGCCCGTCGAGTACAGCTCGCTGGCCTGGCGGGACCACACGCCATTCGAGTCGACGTTCCACCCGCCGTTGAGCAGCACCTGATCCGGCGCGTTTCCGATGAGCGACAGCCCGAAGTCCCGCCGCGCCAGCGCGAGCGCCGTCAGCGCCGTCCAGCCGCCCGTGCCGATGTCGTAGCGCGACACCCACTGCGCCGGCGCGCCCGTCGTCGGGTGATATCCGCCGACCACCAGCACCGAGCCGTTGCTCAGCTCCACCGCGCCGTGTCCGACGCGCGGGAACGGCGCCCAGATGGCGGTCGTCCAGGTGTTCGTCACCGGGTCATAGCGGGAGGCCATCTGGCTGGGCACATCGCTCTGCCACTGCGGCCCCACGACGAGCACCTCGCCATTGACCGTCGTCGTCAGCAGCGTCGCCGAGTGCCCCGCCGCGAGCACCGCGCCGCTGTTCGCCGTGGCGCTCCACGCATCCGTGCTCGGCCGGTAGCGCTGGTGCTGGTTGCGATTCCCCAGGAGCAGCACGTCGCCATTGCGCAGCAACGTGGCCGTGTGGCCGGAGTACCCCCGGTTCGGAGACGCGGCGAGCGTCCAGGCGCCCGTGGCCGGGTCATACAGCTCCGCGGAGGACAGGCCCTGGGTGGTGGCGGTGCCGTCGCCGCCCACCACCAGCACCTTGCCGTTCTGGAGCAGCGTCTGGGTGTGTCGGGTCCGAGCCGTGATGAGTGAACCCGTCGCGGTCCAGGTCCCCGTGGCCGGGTCGTACAGCTCCGCGTCGCGGCCGTTGCCCAGGGGGGTGATGCCGCCAGACACGAGCACGCGCCCGTCCTGGAGCCGGGTGGCCGCATGCTCGTACCTCGCCACCACCATGTCCCCGGTGGTGCTCCACGGCGTCGAGGCGCCCGGCGTGTAGACCTCGGCGGCGCGGAAGTCGGCGGGAGCGCCCTGCGCGGTGCCTCCAGCGACGAGCACCCGCCCATCCGCGAGCGTCGTCTGCGTGAAGCCCGTCCGGTTGTACGTGGGCGAGGCCGTCAGGACCCGCGTCTCCTGGGACACCAGCGCGGCGGGCTCGGCGCTCTTCGGCACGGGCGAGCCGCAGGCCACCACGAGGAACATGCCCAGGAGCGCGGCGCCCCTCTTCATCCCAGCCTGCTGGCTCACGACGCCTCCGGAGAACAGTCCGTGACGTATACGGAGCGGGCCCGGAAGTCCGGCAGTTGCCTCCTCGCATTCCCCTACCCGGCCCCTTGTGGGAGCCGGGCGTGGGGGGCGCTCAGCCCTCGATGTCGCCGAGGATCTTCCCGATGGGGGTCGGGGTGCCGATCATCTTCTGGAAGACGCTCCGGTTGTCGGAGCCCTCGTCGTAGCGCTGGATGGCCTCGTTCGTCGGGTTGGGCAGGTTCGGCGCGCGGCCCGAGTAGTCATTGCGGCTGGGCAGGCCGTGCTCGGCGCGGATCTTGTTCTCCGTGGGCGCCCAGCCCGCGGGGGTGTGCGGCGTGGGCTTCAGGCCCACCGTCTCGAACTCCTCGGTCAGCATCGTGCGGCGGTTGAGGTTCGCCTTCATGTTGTCGGCGAAGTCGGGGTAGCGCTTGAAGACGTCGGCGTTGGCGTGCTTGCTCGACTCGATGGAGCCCACCTGGAGGCCGTTGGAGGCGCGCCAGGCGTGGACCGACTCGTGGCCCAGGCTGTTGAAGCGCTGGTGACCGGGGGCGGACTCATCGTAGTTGATGCGGCTGGGCAGGCCCGCGCTGGGCTGGCCGTCATGACGGTACGCGGGGCGGATGGACTCGAAGGTGCCCTGGTGCCGCGGCAGGTGCGACATGGGCATGTCGGCGTTGCGGCCCGAGTAGATGTCCGTGGAGGTGATGGGGTTGCGCACGGTGCCCGTCTGGCCGGGGTTGAGCGCCTGGGTGCGGCCGTCCAGCTCCGTCATCATCCGATGGCCGTTCGGCCGGCTCATCAGCGTGTGGGTGGACTCGCGCGTGTCGCGGGTGAAGTCCGCGAACTGGGCGCCGCTCTGGCCGCCATCGCGGCGGGTCCGGATGCCCGGGAGGTCCGGGTGCGTGACGCCATAGTCGGTGGGCTTGAGGTTGTTCTTCCCATCCTGGAGCTCCGTGGCGGACGGCCGCGCCTTGGGCAGCGACGTCGTGTCGGGCCTCGCCGGGGTGCTGTTGGAGCGGGGGCGCGAGAGCGCGTCCGTCTTGGGGGACGAGGACGGCAAGGAGAACGACGGGCGGGAGCGGAGCTTCATGGGGGTCGCCTCGGAGTGGGAGTCGGTGACGTGGATGCCCTGGAGCATTCGCCGTGCCGACCCTTCCCCACCCCAGCGCCGTCCATCGGGTGTCGTGATTTCAGTGGGTTGCGGACTCGAGGCGGTGGTTTCGGGCGGAGGCGGTGATGTCTGCGGGCAAGGGGGTGGTGACGGTCGTCATCAGGGGCGAGGGCCGGGATTGGAGGCGCGGGCCCGGGGCGTGGCACGCTCCTCGGTGGCCTTGGGACGTGCGCATGGCCAAGGTGCTGAAGCGGGGTACCCCACCGGTTGCTGGAGGGTCGCTGATGCTTCGCCACACGCTGACGCAGGCATTGAAGGAACTCCGGACCCGGATTGCGTCGGGCGATCCGGACCTGATGGCCGCGCGACACCTGGTCGAGCGACAGGTGCGCATGTCCCCAGAGGCCCACGCGTACCTCGACAGGCTGCTGGCCGAGACGCGCAAGGAGTCGAGTCCCGAAGAGCTGCGGGAGCCATTCCCGGAGGAAGTGCCCGCGGCGCAGGTCGTCGAGCACCGCAGCTGGGAGGATGCCTGTGAGAGCGCCCGGCGGAACATGGCGCCGCCATTGAGCCTCACGGTGTGGCGGGACGAGGGAGGACTGACGCGCCTGGAGGTGCTGGGGTTGTTGACGTTGGCATTGCGCAGGCTCGCGGCGACGCCGGAGTTCGGCGCCGGGCCGCTGCTGCCCGGGTTGCAACGGTGATCGGGCCCTGCAACGCATTGAAGTATCAAGAAACTGACAAAGGAGGTGTCCAATCCAATTCCAAGACATCCGCGAAGAATCCCTGACACCTCACGGGTAGAGTGGGCCTTCGTCCCGCCGAGCAACGAACTCAACCCTCGGCGGGGTCCACCCCATGCACATCGAGCCAGTCAGCCCTCCTGTCGCGACGGTTTGTGCCCGGCATCCGGAGCAGTCCGCGACGCGAACCTGCGCCCGATGCGGGAGTTTTGCCTGCGAGCAGTGCCAACCGCGCGACGCGCCCATGTGCGTCGCCTGTCGCGCTCGATTGACGCAGCGGTCCTTTTCCTCCGTGGGGCCCTGGGCGGTCGTCGCGCTCCTGGCTGTTGGCATCCACGCGCTCTCCGAGCTCCTCCAGCTCTCGGTGATGATCTGGGCATTCAGCACCCTCCTCGAACTCGGCTACGCGCGGAGTGACGCCACTGCACTCTATGCCGAGTCGCTCTTCCTCCTGGGAATGGTCCAGGCCATCGCGTGGGTGTTCGGCGTGGTCGGGTTCCTGACGTGGCAGTTCCAGGCGGTTCGAATCGCGACCCAGCTCGAGGTCAGCCGGCTCTCGCCCCGCTGGGCCCTCCTGTCCTGGTTCATCCCGGGGTTGAACCTCTTCAAACCCTATCAGGTGCTTCGCGACCTCTGGCGCGACCTGGGAGGCGAATCGAGCCGGACCCTTCTGATACTCGCCTGGTGGTGCCTGGGGCTGCTCACACTGACCTTGGGCCTGGGGCATGAGCTGTTGCTCCAGGTGGACGAAGTCGTGAACATCAAGACCTTCGTCCTACGCGCCACCCAGCTCGCCTATACAGCGATGCTCGTGCTCACCGCGGTGCTGTGCATCGGCGTCGTGAGGCACATCCAGCGCCGCCTCACCCAGGTGAAGCGGGAGCTCGTCGACGGCACCTGAGGATCCGCCGATCCTCTCGTAAACGGCGCTCTGTCCTCCTGGCGAGAGGCTGCTTTAGATGCCCTGAGCATTCACAGCAGCCTTCCCCGGAGAACTCATGCTCGCGCGTCCGTCCGTCTCCCTGTTCATCGCAGTTGTCTGCGTCGTGGGGTGCCGAGGCACGTCCTCGAACGCGGCTCCTTCGCCCCCCTCGACGGCCGACTCCACGAGAGCCGCGACGTCGGCCATTGCAGATGCGGCCAGGGAGCTGACCGGGACGTGGACCTGCAGCGGCTCCATCCATGGCCCCAGTGGTGCGAGCCCGAGCGAGGTCCGATTCGAGGCCCGGCTCGAGCTCGACAAGGCCTGGCTGCGAACCGACTTCGTGACGGTGTCCGGCGAGTATCCCTACAAGTTCACGTCGTACCGGACGTTCGATGCGACGTCTCGCACGTGGAGGAATGTCATCCTCGACAACATGGGCGGCGAGGCGACGTCTTCGTCCACGGACGGCAGCACCTGGGTCGGCGAGTCGACCGGTCCCATGGGCAGGATGAAGATCCAGGACACAGAGCGCCTCGTCTCGCCCGGGAAGCTGACCCTGCGTGGCCAGTACTCGATGGATGGCGTGAGCTGGAGCACCGGCTATGACCTGACCTGCGAGAAGTGACGCGTCCTTGGACGCCGCTCGAGGCTGGCTGGAATCCCCCCTCCTGTCCCTCGCTGGACACGGGAGGGGCGGCGGTGCGCAAGTCTTCCAGGTACGATGGCGCGGCCTTCTCTGGGTGGCGCTGCCGGCGCGTCCCCCGGCCCCCTGGAGGGATTCGACGCCATGCTGAACAGAGCCTTCGTCGTCCTCGCGTTGGTGTTCATCAGCGGTCTTGAGGCCTCGGTCTTCTGCTACGGCCTCTGGGGTTACTTCATCACGCCGCCGAGCGGAGCGGGCGTGCTGGCCTCCTCGCGCCGACTCGAAGCCTTGACGTCCTTCACGAGCGACCCGAACGGCACTGTGGAGCTACGTCCGACCCCGCCCATCGTGCCGAGCGAGTTCATCGGATGCCCGCTCTTCAACTTCGAGCCCAGGTGCATGAATGACCGGCTGATGGCCGCGGTGATTGCGTTACCGGGGGACATCTCTCGGACGGAGTCGGTGGAAGCACTTCGTCCGCAGATTGAGCGCGTCTGCGGGAACTGGGCCTCGCCACGAAGGGGTGAAGTGATCACGGTGCAAAGCGACTCGGGGCAGATGCGATTGATTACCTGCCACTCTGGAGAGCTCAGCAACGACCTCTTTGCCTATCGAGAGGTGCTGTTCGCCCAGGGAGAGGAGAAAGAGATTGCGTCCATCGAATATGAGGTCTCGGGAGCCGAGTCCCTCACGATGCCTTTCTTCTTCATGTTTCTGCTGCCCTTCAACATCGGCCTCTATGTGATTGGCCGGGTCGCTGGGAGGCAGTGGTACGGCCCGCCGCTCCCAGCAGCAGAGGGCGGACTGCCCACCGTCACGTAGAGGGCTCGGGGCATCCAATCACGTGGCCGCGGTGTGGCGCTTCTTCGCGGCGCTCGCCCTGCCCCACCGCCACGGCGCTGGCCCGCCTTCTTTCCACCATCAGCAGATGCCAGACCCCGGGTATTGCCGCAAGCCCCCCCGGTCATGGTCCACCCTCGCCCGTTTCGACCCAGGAGCGGGAGGACCGAACCATGCACTTGGACTTGATGACGCAACACGCCGTGGTGATTGCGGGAGGAGGCCCGACCGGGCTGATGCTGGCGGCGGAGCTGGCGTTGGCGAAGGTGGACGTGGCCATCGTCGAGCGCCGCGCTAGTCAGGATGTCGCCGGCTCGCGCTCGCGAGGCCTGCACGCGCGCAGCCTGGAGGTGCTCGATCAGCGCGGAGTCGTCGAGCGCTTCGTCTCGCAAGGGCAACCCGTCCAGAACGTGGCGTTCGGGCAGGCGCCGCTGGACCTCAGTGACTTCCCGACGCGTCACAACCATGGGCTCGCGCTCCTCCAGGAGCGCTTCGAGCGCATCCTGGCGCAGTGGGTGGGCGAGCTGGCGGTGCCCGCCTACCGAGGATGCGAGGTCACGGGCTTCGCGCAGGACGACACCGGCGTCGACGTGGCGCTGTCCGACGGCCGTGCGCTGCGGGCGAAGTACCTCGTCGGGTGCGACGGAGGACGGAGTCTGGTCCGCAAGGCGGCGGGCATCGAGTTCCCGGGGTGGGACGCGTCGATCAGCTACCTCATCGCCGAGGTCGAGATGACCGGAGCCCCCGCGTTCGGCATCCGCCGGGACGAGAAGGGCACCTTCGCCATGGGCAAGCAGGCGGACGGCAGCGTGGGCGTCGTGCTGAGGGAGGACCAGGTCAACACAGGTGAGGCGCCGACCCTCGAGACGCTGCGTGAGGGACTGGTCGCGCTCTACGGGTCGGACTTCGGCTTGCGAAGCGCCACGTACCTCTCCAGGTTCACCGACATGACGCGGCAGGCGGCGTCCTACCGGGACCGACGGGTGCTGCTGGCCGGCGATGCGGCCCACGTACACTCACCGATGGGTGGACAGGGGCTCAACCTCGGTGTGCAGGACGCCGTGAACCTGGGGTGGAAGCTGGCGCAGGTCGTGCGAGGCGTTTCGCCGGAGAGCCTGCTCGACACGTACCAGGCCGAGCGACACCCCGTCGCGGCCCGCGCGCTGCGCAAGACCATGGCGCAGACCGCGCTCAGCCGCGGTGACGCGCGGATGGACGCCGTGCGAGAGACACTGTCGGAGTTGCTGCGGATGGACGAGCCTCGCAAGCAGTACGCGGCGATGATGTCGGGACTGGACGTCCAGTATGACCTGGGCGCTGGACACCCATTGCTCGGGCGGCGCATGCCGGACCTCGACCTGGTGACCTCCGATGGCCCACGGCGCGTGTTCCAGCTGTTGCACGAAGCATGGCCAGTGCTGCTCGACCTAGGCGAAGCTGGGGCACTCGACATCACGCCCTGGGCGGACCGGGTTCAACGGGTCGCGGCTCGCTACCCGGGCGAGTGGGAGCTGCCGGTGCTCGGCGTGGTCACCGCGCCTGTCGCGGTGCTGATTCGTCCGGACGGACACGTCGCGTGGGTCGGCGAGGGCACGGACCAGGGTCTGCGTGAAGCCCTGGCCCGATGGTTCGGGCCGCCGAGTACGACGTAACACGCGCATGCCCCGGTGGCGCATAGGATGCGCCGCCATGGACTTCCAGGCGCGGCTCGAGGCGCTCACGCACCAACTCCGCCCCTGGTCCGCGCTCTGGTCCCGCTCCATCCTCCAGGGGTGGCCCGAGTCCGGCGCCGCCTATCCCGAGGACTGGCTGGACTACGCCCGGTCACTCGATGAGACAGGCGAGCGGAGGTTGGACCAGGGAGAACTCGTGGGAGCGGCGCCTCCGTCCCTGGGTGCGCTCCTCGGCGCGCTCGAGGAACTGACGAAGCTTCCCTGGCACGAAGACCGTCACCCGATGACGGTCTCGGAGACGCAAGGACTCAGCGACAAGAAGGCCCACGAGCTCGCGCGGGTGCTGGCCCTGCTGGGGTCGAGGACTCGCTTCATCCAACAGGCGGTCGATATCGGCGGAGGCATGGGACACCTCGCCCGCCTCTGTGCGCGGACCTTCGGGTGGACCTTCCACAGCATCGATAGGGACGCCGCGTTGCAGGACAAGGGCCGACAGTGGCTGAAGAGAGCCCGCTCCCCCGTCGGAGGCCCCCTGCATTTCATTCAGGCCTCCGTCGAGGATGGACCCCAACCACGGATCGATCCGCTCTTCTCGGGTCGAGACCGGGCATCCATCGGCCTGCACACCTGCGGACCGCTCGCTCTCACGCAAATCCGCAAGAGCCGGGGAGCGGGCTTCGTCCTGAACATCGGCTGCTGCTATGACAAGCTGGAGCTTCCACGGGACTACCCGGTCTCCGGAATCGGGCGCGAGCATCCGCTCCCCTTCACCCCACATGCCCTCGCGTTGACGACGAGGGGACGGCCGCGGAAGACCGAGGCGGAGTTCGCGCGGATGAAGCAGGTGTACGCGTGGCGCTTCGCATTCCATCTCCTGTCGAAGCGGCAATTTCCCGAGCGAGACTTCGTGAGGGCGGGAGACGCGCCCCGGGCGCTCTATGACAGCCCTTTCGCCAGCTACGCGCTCGACCGACTGGAGCGCCTGGGTCTCTCGTCCAACATGACGGCGGACGAACTGACTGCCTTCGAGGTCTCCGTTCGCGCCGAGACGCGGGACCTCTTGCTCTGCCATCTGCTGAGGGACCGCTTCGCGAGGGCGTTGGAGGTCGTGCTCCTGCTCGATCGCGCGATCTTCCTGGAGGAACTGGGCTTCGAGGTCGAGTTGCTCCAACTCTTCGAACCCGACGTGTCTCCGCGAAACCTCGCGCTCGTCGCGTCACAGAGCGTTTGAGGTCGGCTTTCCCGCAGGCCAGGGAGTCGGGCAAGCGCTCCTCTCAGTCTCGAGGGCATGTCAATGATGCATGGCGAACGCACCAGGCGATGGGGGCGCCTGTCGAAAGCCCGTGTCCAAGAAGCAGCGTAGGGTTTTGAACGCCGGGCGCCTGAAACGAACCCCTATCGCCAGGACCAGACATCCATGCTTGCGAATGACAGAAGCACGCCTGGGCTGAGCCGAATCGAGAACGAGGAATACCGAGCCCTCGTGGAGCGCGTCCTCGATGCGGGCTGTCTGCGAAAGCTGCTACGGGTGATTGGCACGGAGCCGAGCGCCCCCGCCGACCTGCGCTATGAGCCGCAGGTGGATCTGGCGAGCATCGACCGTGAGGTCGCCACCATTCAGGCGGAGATGGATGCCCGTGGGTTCATCGGGAAGGGCCGGATGGTCCGCACCCTGGTCTACATGCGGGCGCTCATGGTGCCCACGGACAATCCCGCGTTGGGTCTGGCGATCAGCCGGCTGTGGGTTCTGGGAACCTACTGTGATGACATCAGCGAGTACGAGCCGGAGAACAGCCTCTGTCTCCTCAAATGTGGACTCAACGTCAAGCAGCCCCCTTCGCTCCTGGCCGACTACTGCGACCTGGCCTTCTCCGAAGTGGCGCCCTTCTGCGATCCGGGGTTCCTGGCGCTCTTCAAATTCTATTTCTACCAGGGCTTCGTGGGGACGCTGTTCGAGGCAGAGCAGCACCGCACGGGCACCCAGCACATCAGCAATGGATCCGAGTACATCCGCGTGATGAATGGGTTCTGCGAGTTCTGGTTCATCACGCTCCAATTCTCGGACCCATGCCTGGCGTTCTCGGAGAACAAGCTGTTCTGGTTGGAGATCATGGACGCCATCATCATCTTCGTGCAGACGGTGAATGACGTCTTGTCCGTCTACAAGGAGGCCGTCTCGGAGGTCGATTTCGCGAACTCCATCTTGTACAAGCGGTCCATGAAGAGGCAGGCGCCCTTCGTGGAGGTCACCCAGCAGGCCGCCGACGATGGGCTGGCCGCATACGAGTTCATCCTGGCGGCGGCCCCACCCGGCGCGGAGCGGATGCGCTCACTCCTGGAGAACTACATGAAGGGCTACATCTACTTCCACATGTCCTGTGAACGTTACGGATGGAAGGATGTGTTTCCGGAGCTGACATACTTCGAGGATGCGTCGGTCCAAGTTGGATAGGGACGGCCGACATTGAGGAGGCTGCGAACCCGTTCACGACCTCATCAACAGGTACCGCCCCACGCCGAGGACGCAGTCCGGGCTGCGCCAGCCCGAGTTGCCCACGGGCCCCGAATCGTGGAGGATGTCCTCAGCCCGGTCGACCTCCGCTCGCACACCTCGATACATATCTCGGTCCGGCACTATCGCTACAACACGGAGAACCGAGAAATGAAAAGACGACTGCGAGCACCCCTGTGGTTGGCGGCGATGGCGATGATTGGACTGGCGGCTGGCTGCGGTGCATCAACGCCCGAAGAAACGCAAGCATCCATGCAAGAGCGCCCGACCGATTCTGCTTCAAACGTAAGCGCGCAGGCATGTGAAGACAATATCGGCTGCCTTTGCGCAAGAGCGTGCAACCAGTCTTGTGGCCGGACAAACCCGACGTGCTGGGACGAGTGCTACCTGAACTGCGTGAACTGAAGACTGCCGCGCGGTTCGCAGACTCCATCCCCCCAGAAATGTGGCCGTTAAACGGGCATGGCAGCCCGCCTTGGTGCTCAAGAGCGGGCCGCCAGCCCTTAGGGGGACGCAGCCTCAGCAGACCCAAACTCAGGGCTCGTGCGTACTCCCCGCCCATGCACCTGAGCTACCTCCTCCCCATTCTGCTGACCTTCACCGCCTGCGACCTTCGCTCCAAGGAGGAGCGGCTGCAGGAGATGGAGCGCGTTCAGCTCTGCGAGCGCACCAGCAAGATAATCAAGACCTTCCACGTCGAGTGGGTGGCGACCGGCAAGCATCACACGACGCTTCTCTACGTCGAGCCGTTCGCAGGCAGCAACGAGCAGGAGCTTCGAGCCACCATGGAGTGGGCGCTCGTCACCCGCGTTGAGGGCACTCGCCCAGCCCTCGAGAAGGCCGGCTGGCTGCGAGTCGGGCTCCGTGATCGTGCGACGGGAATCGAGCTGACCATTCCCGTCTCCGACGTGCCAGACGCACGGCCTTACGAGCTGTTGAGTCCGGAGGAGCGCGAGCGCATGCTGGAACAGCACGTGTCGCTCCCCCGCCCCTCCAGCCCGATTCGCCAGGGACAACAGGGAGTTGGCGAGTGACCCCGACAGGAATCGAACCTGTGGCCTGCGGTTTAGGAAACCGCCGCTCTATCCAACTGAGCTACGGGGTCGTGCCAACAAACGCCTGAAACAACGGCGCTTTCTAGCAAGAGCCCCGGGGTACCTCAAGCACCACGTACGCTCCCCCTCCTCCCCTCGCCCGGCTGCCCTCCATCTCCGGATTCCAACGGATTCCGGCGATTTCACATTCCGTATGACTCCTGTTAAACATCGCGTGCTGCTTCGCGGCACCGACCACCAGGACTCCGTCCACACATCGACAGATCGCGCTCCAGGGGCACGGGGTGAACCCACGAGGGGAACCCTTCATGCTTCACCGCATCCGCCTTCTCCCGCTCCTCCTGCTCGCCGGGACATCCGCCCAGGCAGGCCGTGTCGCGGACTCTCCGGACAGCCCCTACTCGCTGCTCCCCGTCCCCCTCCTCAAGGCCCCTCCCCGGGCCCCAGATGCACGGGCAACACCCGGCGTCGCCCCATCGATGCTGCCCGAGGACATCCCCAACTGGCTCCAGCAGCGCGGCACCAGCGGCATCGACCAGGGCACCGACATCGCCGTGTCCTGCGAGGGCACCTACTCCGTCGGCTACACCACCGGGAACTTCAGCGGCACCGCGAGCACCGTCCTCGGCAACGACTGGTTCCTCATCAAACACAACCTCGCAGGGAACGCCGAGTGGACCCGCCAGCACGGCGGCCTCGCCACCGGCACCGTCCCCTCCCCCAATGACTTCGCCGAGTCCGTCGCCACCTTCGACGTCGGCGGCCGCTGCGATGACCCCGTCATCTACGTCGCCGGCTACTCCAACGGGAACCTCGATGGAAATGCGCCCCTCGGGGACTACGACGCCTTCCTGACCAAGTACGACAAGAAGGGCACCCGCCTGTGGACCCGCATGTTCGGCACCCCGCTCGCCGACCGCGGCATCTCCGTCGCCACCGACAGACTGGGCAACGTCTACGTCGCCGGCTACAGCGCCACCTCCAACGCCGGCACCGACGCCTTCGTCTTCAAGTTCAACGACGCGGGCACCCAGCAGTGGAAACAGACCTTCGCCAGCAGCAACAACCAACACGACCAGGCCCGAGGCGTCGCCACCGACGCCAACGGCGACATCTACGTCGGCGGACACACCTTCGGGAACCTGGGCGGAATCAACCAGGGCGTCAGTGACATCTTCCTCGTCAAGCTCACCCCCGCCGGCAGCATCACCTGGACCCAACAGCTCGGAACCCCTGTCGCGGACGTCGTCGAGGACCTGGCCACCTCCCGACGACTCACCGGCGAGGTCGACCTCTATCTCGCCGGCCACACCCTCGGCAGCTACGCGAGGACCAATCCGACGAGCGACTACGACGCCCTCCTCCTCAAGCTCCGCCCGGATGGCTCCGTCCAGTGGTCCAAGCAGTTCGGCACCCCAGGCAGGGACATGCTCTTCGGTGTGACGTCCGACGGCGGCGGCACCGTCTATGTCACCGGCACCAGCACCTACGACATCAAGCAGCCCAACACCCCGCTCGACGCCGCGGACCCGTTCGAGACCGATGTCTTCGTGATGAGCTTCGACGCCAGCGGCGCGCCGCTGAAGGCCCGGCAGATCGGCTCCACCAACGCGGCCGACACGACCTTTGAACAGGACATCGGCGGTGGAATCGCCGCCGACACGGGCGCGGGCGTCTATGTCGCCGGATACACCGAGGCGCTCTTCCCCGTGCTGCGGACCGCCACCGCCGGCCTCACGGACCTGGTCGTCTTCAAGTACCTGGACGGCTGCACCGTCACCACACCCAACCAGTGCAAGCTCAGCTACGGCTGGGGAGATCCCCACTACGTCACTTTCGACGGCTACGCCTACGACTTCCAGGGCCAGGGCGAGTTCATCCTCGCCGAGTCCACCGTGAGCGACCTCATCGTCCAGGTCCGCCAGGTCCCCTGGAACGGCTCGTCACAGGTGAGCGTCTTCACCGCCGCCGCCGTGAAGCTCGGCACGGACCGCGTCGCCTACTACCTGGGCGCCTCGCCGCCCCTCAAGGTCAACGGCATCTCCACGCCCATCACCCAGGCCACGACCTTGCGCGGCGGCGGGCGAATCCTCCCCAAGGGCGGCGGCTACGTCCTCGAGTGGCCCACCGGCGACCACCTGACCCTCACGCCCGTCAGCAGCTACCTGAACATCGACCTGCTCCTCGCCCCCTCCCGCCGAGGCAAGGTCCGAGGCCCGCTGGGCAACTTCAATGGCAATCGCGAGGACGACTTCGCCCTGCGCAACGGGACGCTGCTCAACGCGCCTCCGTCCTTCGCGCAGATGTACACCGGCCCCAACTCCTTCGTGAACAGCTGGCGCATCTCCCGCGCGGAGTCCCTCTTCGACTACGCGGCGGGCGCCTCCACCGACACCTTCACCCTGCTCGACTTCCCCACGGCGCCCCCCGTGCTGTCCGCCTCACAGCGACAGCAGGCCCAACAGGTCTGCCAGGGCGCGGGCGTCACCGCCATCGCCGCCCTGTGGGCCTGCATCACCGACGTGGGCCTCACCCAGGACGCCTCCTTCGCCAGCACCGCCGCCACCGTCCAGGCCAGCGCCCAGGCCCAGGGCGCCACTCCACCGCCGGAGCCCGCGCCCCAATCGGTGTACCTGACGAGCTTCGACTCGGCAGCGCCTGGCGCGGAGTGGAGTTCGTCGCTCCGCAGCACCTCTCCCACGGGCGAGCACACCTTCCTCGGCACGTTCGGCAACGAGTCGGTGCGCCTGGACGTGTCAGCGTTGCCTCCCCACACCAAGCTCACCCTCAGCTTCGACCTCTACGTCATCAATGGCTGGGATGGGGTTGGCGCCTTCGGGCCCAGTCGATTCTTCCTGCAGGCGCACGGCCTCCCCACCCTGCTCGACACCACGTTCTCCAACACGTCATCCCCCCAGAACTACCCCAACACCTTTCCCGGACAGCACAGGCCCGGCACCGGCGCATCACAGCGCAACTCGCTGCGCTATCCGTTCGGCGACTCCGTCTACCGGCTCCAGTACTCCTTCAGCCACACGGCCTCGAGCGCGACCTTCGTGTTCGGCGCCAGCGGCCTGTCCGGCATCAATGACGAGGCCTGGGGGCTCGACAACGTCGAGCTGCGCCTCCAGTAACCCCTTCGTTCCCGGGCACCTCCTCGCGCGTCCTGGCGGGGAGGACCCGGGCTCGGGAGCGTCATGCGCCTTCTGCTTCGAGGACCGCTCATCGCGGCCTGCCTGACCTTCACGGCGGATGCCGTTCCGCTCGACGCGGTCTCCCAGGAGCCGTCGCTCGACTACCCCGGCTGCGACCTGGAGTACTCCGACCACGACACCCCCTGGCGCTACGAGCGCTTCTTCACCGAGCGCTCGTCGTGCACCGAGGGCACCACCACCCTCTTCGTGACCTTCCTCCATGAGGTCCCCGCGCGAATCACGCTCGCGCCGTTCCATGCGCACTCGGTCGGCAAGCTGGGCCTGGCGGGTCAGCCGCTGCGCCCCGCCCCGCTGCACGTGCAGGAGCTCGACACGTTCGTGAACCCGTGGGGCGTGTCCATGAAGCGCTACCGCGTCACCGTCAGCTCCACGCTGCTCGACGGAGAGTACTGTCCCTCGCTCACCTTCACGGCCGCCTATCAGCTCGCCACGGATTGCGGCCCGCTGCCCATCATCAAGGTGTCTCCCCTCACGGCCTCGCTCACCCCCGCCACCTATTCGGTGTCGTCGTTCACCGCCGCGAGCACCAGCGCCGGGGGGCTTCACACCTTCAAGGCGACTCCCACGGCGCCTCCGTGCCCGGGCTGCCACGCCCCCTCGCTCGGGCCCTCACCCCTGCATGTCTTCGAGTACCGACTCCGGGGTACCTCCACCTGGCTCGCCGTCACGCGCACGGACGCGCTCGACTTCGAGGTCCAGGTGAGCACGGCCGGGCTCCACGAGTTCCGTTCCAAAGGCAGGCTCGCTCCCGACGGCACCTTCTCCAGCTACTCGCCCGTCTCCTTCGTCTACGTCCCGTAACCCCCAGACACGCCCACGCCGAATCACTCCAGGAGACCCATGTCCCTCCATCGAAATCCCCGCGGTGTCGTGGTGCTCCTCGCCGTCACCGCGCTCGTGGGCTGTGGTGTCGATGCGTCCCTCCCGCTCGCGGAACGGGAAGGAACCGCTGCGTCCTCCGCGCTCGCCGCGGCCCGCTGGGAAGCCACCGGGTTCATGAGCGACAGTCGGCGCAGCACGTCCATGGTCCGGCTCACCTCGGGCAAGGTGCTCATCGCCGGTGGCTACTCGGGCAGCGCGCACGTGGCGAGTGCGGATATCTATGACCCGGCCAGCAGGACCTGGTCCATGGCCGCGCCCATGCTCACGGGTCGCAGCGAACACCCGTCCGTGCTCCTGCAGGATGGACGGGTGCTCGTCGCCGGCGGGTACACCGCATCGGGGGCCACCAACACCGCGGAGGTCTACAATCCCTCGACCAACACCTGGGCTTCCGCGGGCTCGATCGGAGTCAACAACGTCAACTTCACCCTCACGCTCCTGAACAACGGGAGGGTGCTCGCCTCGGGAGGCAGTGCGACCACTCCGATGCTGTTCAACCCAGCCACCAACACCTGGACCTCCGCGGGCTCCGGGGACCTCGGGCGGCAGGGCTCCACGGCGACCCTGCTCCCGAATGGCAAGGTGCTCCTGACAGGTGGCTGGAACGGGACGATGATCGCCACCACGCGGCTGTATGACCCGGTGAGCAACACCTGGGCCGCCGGGCCCACGATGGGGGCCCCTCGCTACCGGCATTCGGCGACCCGCCTCCCCGACGGGCGCGTCCTCCTCACGGGCGGGTGGACCCATAGCGGGGCCTCCGAGTTGTACGACTCCTCGACCAACACCTTGTCCCCCACCGGGACGATGAGCACGACACGCGCCTTCCACGTCGCGGCCCTGGTCGACGGCAAGGTCCTGGTGTCGGGCGGGCATACCGAGGGGGACCGCACCATGCGCCAGTCCGCCGAGCTGTTCGACCCCGCGACGAACAGTTGGAGCCTCACGGCGCCCATGCGCTCCGCTCGGACCTTTCACGCCGGCGTGGCGCTCGCGGATGGCAGTGTGCTCGTCGCGGGCCTGGACCGGAGCGCCGAGCTGTACTTCCCCGAGACCGCCGCCCCCGGACAGATCGCCCAGGGCAACACCTGCTCCGCGACGGGCACGTTCAGCCCGAGCTGTGCCTTCAGCGTCAGCCCCGCGTCCATCCACGCCTGGACCGCTCCCGTCGCGGGAATCTTCACCTTCCACACGCTCGGCTCGGACTTCGACACCGTCCTCGAGCTCGTGGACGACTCGACGCAACAGTCGCTCGGCTGCAATGACGAGGCGTCCAGCGGCAACAGCCAGTCCTCGGTGACCGTCTCCCTCAACGCGGGGCAGCGCGTCCGCGCCGTGGTCCAGGGGTACAGCGTGAACTGCGGCAACTTCGTGCTCAGCGTCATCCAGTAGGAGCAAGCAGTGTGCAGCGGTGGTGAGGGAGCGGTGTCCCCACATTCCTGGGATGGACCTGCCCGTGAGGCCTCGCTCACGCTGGGCCTCCACCCAGGAGCGTCACCAGCGCTCAGTCCCTGGAGCACCCGCCAGGATTCCGGGGGAAGGCACGATGCTGGCTCCACTGACGCTTGCGTTGCTCCTGCGCCACCTCGTCACGGCCTGGTTGGAGCGTCGCGACGCGGAGACCTCCGTACCCACGCAGCCCCTCGAGGAGTCGTGAATGCAACCAGGACCGTCCTACCGTGTGGCACTGCTCTCCACCCTGCTCGCCCTGACGGGCTGCGGAAACAATGCCGCCCCCGAAGCCCTCCACTTCGGAGACGACCGCTTCTTCCTCGACGACGCGGGGGGTGACCCGGATGGAGGAGCGTCCGAGGACGCAGGCGAAGAGGACGCAGGCGAAGAGGACGCAGGCGAAGAAGACGCCGGGAGCGAGGATGCGGGCAGCGAGGACGCCGGCACCGGCGAGGACGCTGGAACGGGCGGCGGCCCCACCAACCCTGGCGGCCCCAACGGCCCGTACACCTGCCCCTACGACCTCAACGTCGAGACGACCTATTACAACGACGGGTACTACACCTACTCGGTCGGCACCGACTTCTGCCGCTGCGGCGTGGGCTACAAATCCGGCATCGAGACGAACTGGTACCTCACCTTCGACTTCGGTCGCTGCTGAGCGCCGCTTTGGCCCGCGCTCCTCCTCGAGCGCGGGCCGTGAGGCTCACTCCTGACGGATGCTGAGCTGGAAGCTGCCGACGTCCCAGTCGCTGTAGCCATCCACGACGATGGAGATGGCCTGACCGGCCGCCAGCGGCATCCGGACCTCCGAGACACCCTCGCCCCGGTCGTTCCCATCACACACGAGCACCTGCCGGGGCTCGCACGTGCGCGGGTACACCGCCACCACCGTGCCGATGCTGGAGCCCGCCGTATCAATCACATACGTCCCCGCCGCCGGCGCCTCCCAGAAGAACACCTTCTCCGGCGCCGTGGAGGGATAGCGGCACGTCGGCTCGTCGTGGTCGATGGAGCCGGGCCCCGAGGTGCTCCCCGCCGTCCAGAGAGGCAGCGTCCCCGTCAGCGCCACCCCCTCCACACCCTGGCAGTTGGCGCGCTCCGTCCGGCCCGAGGCCGCCTGACAATCGGCGTCCTGCGGATAGTCGAGGTCCCCGTCGCCGTCGTTGTCCACGCCGTCGAAGCACGTGGGCAGCACCGCCGGGTCCACCTCGGACTCGTCCTTGGGCGAATCGCACCCCGGCTCGTTCGGGTAGTCCACGCGCCCGTCACCGTCGTCGTCGCGCCCGTTGCTGCACGCGTACGGCATCTCCACGTTCAGCGTGAAGTCCTGCGGGCCGTAGCTCTCCAGGACGACGACCACGCGCTCGTTCGCGGCGAGCGTCACCTCGCCCATCACGCCGTCCGGCCAGTTGTTCCGGCTGCACTTCGCGACGAACCCGCCCCGGCAGGTCTCCTTGCGAAGGGACAGGTAGAGGTTCGAGCGTCCCTCCACCACGAACCGGTACGTCCCCGCGATGGGCGCCACCAGGTCATAGGCCACCGCGTTGATGGACGCCCCGCTCATCCCTCCACACTGCGCCGACACGTACCGCCCCGCCCGCGCCGTCTTCCCCGCGAGGACCACCGGCGCCGTCGGGAGGTTCTGCGCCGGCAGGACCTGTCCACACGCGACCTCGTCGTCATCCGCGGCGCTCGTGCAGGACGGGTCTCCCCCCGGCGCCAGGGAGAAGTCGATCAACCCATCCGTGAAGCCCACCGGCTCGCTGTCCACCGAGTCGCCACACGCCGGCACCGGGCTCGGGTCCGTCTCGTCATCGTCCATCGGACTCTCGCACCCCGGGTCGTACGGGAAGTCGTTCTTCCCATCCCCGTCCGAGTCCCCCCCGTCGGAGCACCGGGGCACCCGGCACTGGAACAACGTGGAGGACACGCCTCCGCCTTCCAGCACCTTCGGCCGGCAGACCTGCGTCTCCGAGCACTGGAACCAGGGCTGCATCGGGTCGCACGCGGCGTCGTCATCGAGCACGCCGGTCACATCGATGCGTCCCAGGCCCGACCCCTCGACGACCGCGTAGACCACGCCGCCCTCCCGCAAATACGTGTAGCTGGTGGCCTGCGCCGCCGACGCCACGTCACAGGTCCGGGCCCGCGAGTCCAACGCGCACGCCTCCCGCAGGGAGATGCCCTGCACCTGCGGGTCTCCCACCACGAAGACCGACCCGGGCCCCGGCACCCGGATGCCCACCACCCGGTCCACCTGCCCCGGCGTCGAGCAGCTCAACCGGTGGTCATCCACCGCCTCGGTGAAGTCGAGCGCCAGCACGCCCATCGGCTCCAGGCCCACGCTCGCCTCCGTCGTCAGGTCGATGGGCGCCTCGCAGCTCTCGCCCTCACCCGACTCCGACGTCCCCGCCGCGCTGCCACACCCCGGGTCCTCGGGCCAGTCCACCAGACCGTCCCCGTCGTCGTCGTCGCCATCCGAGCAGGCGGGCTGCGTCAGCGGGTCCGTCTCGTCGTCGTCCTCGGGCGACTCGCAGCCCGGGTCGCTCGGGTAGTCGTGGACCAGGTCTCCGTCCGCGTTGTTCTTGCCGTCGTCACACGCGTTCGCCTGGCAGCGGTACACCGGTGAGCCATCCGGATTCTGCTCGTCCTCCTGCTCGCCGCAGACACCGTGGCCGCAGACGAAGCTCGCGTTCCCGGGCGTGCACCGCGCCCCGACACCCAGCACAGCGCTCGTCAGCCGCAGCCCCACTCCCGGCCCGGAGTTCGGGAAGTAGATCTTCGCGTCCTTCGACAGCGGCCCCGACGTGAGGCTCGTCACCGCCGTCGTCCGGCACGTGGCGCGCTCGGGGACCGGCGTGCAGCCCTCCTCGCCCGTCATGTCCTGGATGAAGAACGCCAGCGGCAGGTAGTAGCCCGAGCTCCCCGACACCGCCAGGCGCTCGACCGGACCATCGAAGGGCAGCGACAACCACGTCCCACTGCCCGAGCTGGAGCCATACCCACAGGGCTGCACCACCGACGTGGCATGCGTCACGTTCAGCGGGAAGAAGTCCACGCCCGCGGGAATCGTGATGGAGGACTGGCAGGCCCCGCCCCGGTCGGACGGATAGACAGGCACCTGGAACGGCGCGGACGTCGCGTTCGCGCCGAGCCAGTCCGCCGCGAACGCCGTGACGGTCATCGTCCCCGGGGCCGACGGCGTGTGCGTGCCCGTCAGCGTGTAACCGGAGTACGGACTCACGTCGATCCCACCGTTGCCGCCCAGCGACACACCGTCCGCCGCCAGCGACATCAGGGCGATGCGCTTCTCGTCGTAGATGGTCGCCCGCACCTGGATGGGGCGGCCGGCCAGCGCATAGCTCTCGCGTGAGGAGAGGTAGAACCACGGCGCGCGGTTCACCGCGACCTGGCGCGTGGCCTCGATGGACGCGACCAGCCCCCGGACGTCGGTGATGTCCGCTTCGAGGTGCAACGCACCCGCGGGGAAGGCCCTGGACGGGAGCGACACGTAGCAGCTGGTCGTGCCCGAGCAGGTGGTTGACGCGGTGAAGACCGCGCCCGTGGAGTCGGTCACCGTCAGCGACACGGACTGCAGGCCCACGTCATCCCACGCGCTGACCCCAACCTCGACGGGATGGTCCGCGACCAGCTCCTGGCCCCACGGCCATGAGCCGAAAGTGAAGCTGCCCGAGGGCTCCTCGTTCTCGCTGATGTTCAGCTCGGTGTAGCGACGGCTCTCGTGGCCCATCAAATCCCGGGCGACGACCATCACCACCAGGGACGTCTTGCCCGCCAGCACCGGGTCCGACAGCAGCGGGACCGGGAAGGTGGTCTCGACGTAGCCGTTGCCGCTGGTGGCCAGGTGCTGCGGCGTCCCGCCTCCCACGATGTGCGTGGGGCTCACCCAGGTCGCGCCGTAGATGATCCACGCGCTCACCGTGTCCAGGTCTCCGTCCACGTCGCTGGCCCGGGCGCTCATGTTCGTGGACGTCCCCTCCGCGCGCGTCTCGTACATCGACACGTACTCGATGTCCGGCAGGGCCACGGGCTCCAGCAGCGTGTAGCTCCGCTCGCCCGTGTCCACGCGCTGGCCCAGCGTGTCCTCCACCACCAGCCGCAGCGTCACCGTGTCTCCCGCCTGCTTCGTCGGGAACTCGAGCAGGTGCTCGAAGCCGTGCTCGCCGCCGTATTCGTCCGAGGCGCTGCTCGCGACGACCACGCCGTCCACGGAGAAGCGCAGCACGGACGGACCGTCATCCTGCGCCGACAGGTAGAGCTGGTTCTTCGCGGGGCTCGCGAACAGCCGCGGCGGCAGCCCCGACAGCAGCGTCGGAGGACTCGACGAGTCACGCACCTGGAGCGGCACGGACTCACGCACCGACTGCCCCAGGGCGTCCACCACGTCGACGTGGACCTCGGGGTTGCCCACCAGGTGCTCCGGGAGTCGGACGACCCCCGCGTAGTCCCCCTGCGCGCCCACGACGGGCGACAGCACGCCGACGAACACATCCTCCAGGCTCACCGTCACGGTGTACGGCCGGGCACCGCCGGACACGTTCACCCGGACCGGGATGAGCTGACCGCTGGCGAAGTCCTGATAGGCGTACGGCTCCTGCATCGACACCCACAGCGACTCCTCTTCGGGAGCGCTCACGCGGATGACCTGGGCCTCGGATTGAGCCTCGGCGCCGCTGGCGGTCCTTCCACGGAGTTGGAGCACCCACTCCGAGCCGGGCAGCGCCGACTCCGGCACCCACCACTGACCCGACACCGCTCCGGGCTCCAGGTGCGCGAAGGGCGCGCCATTGACCCACAGCGTCGCATTCCCCAGACGCGCCCCGGACGTGCGGGCGTCGAACGACACCAGCGTGCCCGGCTCCACGATGAGCGGCGCGGCCGCCAACCGCAGGGTCGCCGAAGGAGGCGCGAGCTGCGCGGGCGCCGTGAACACCGACAGGCCCTGGAACCCCCGCGCCACGACGACCTGGTCACCGGCCAGCACCGCGTCGCGCGCGTCCGGCGCGTCGAGCGTGGCCCTCAGCACGGGCGTCTCGGACGAGACATCCCAGAGCTGCACGTCCTCGTCCGTCGACACCAGCGCCAGCAGGCCCACCATCCGGATGCGGCGCACGGCCCCCTCGGTGGGCACCGTGCCCGCCTCGCGCAGGCTCCCCGCCGCGTCCAGCGTGTACACGCGGAAGCCTTCATCGTTGCCCGCCAGCAGTCGCTGTCCCTCCAGCGCCACCACGTTCGTCGCCTGACCGGACACGCTCGCCCTCCGGAGGATGTCTCCGGCGATGTCGCGCTCCGCCCAGGTGAAGCCCATGGTGCCCTGCGCGATGACGGCGCGGCGCTCATCACCCGCCACGTCGAGCGTGGGCCCCTGCAGGTCCAGCTTCTTGATGGACGCCACGCCGGGCAGGCTGGCCGTGGCGAGCACTCCGCCGCCCACCGTCCACAGCCGGCCGGTGCTCACGGCGAACCGCTCCACGCTCCCGATGCTGGTCAGCGGGCTTCCCCGCGTGGAGTCCACGCTGAAGGCCCCCGTGCTGTTCGCGTCGGTATGCACGGACAGCGTCGCGTCGTTCAGCACGAAGGTGTCCCCGCCGAGCCGCTCGATCTGCCGCACCGCCTTCAGCGTGGTGGACACCGCGCGATTCAGGACCGGACGCGACGGGTCGGCCAGGTCCAGCAGCGACGCGCCCCCCAGTCCGGCCGCCACGACGACACCCCGCCGCGCCGGAGACAGCCCCACCACGGCATCGGTGGTGGACCAGCCATCCCCCAGCATCGGCGGCTGCGTCCCTTCCGAGACCCGGTCGACGAGCTTCAGCACCACCAGCCCTCGCGGGGTCGCCGCCAGCAGCGCGCCACCCGACACGCGCAGCGAACGGGCCGCCACCGGCAGCTGCCCCAGCACGCGCGGCGTCGTGGGCTCCCGGATGTCCACCACGCGCAGCACGTCGTCGTCACCGGCCACGTAGGCCAGACCGCGACTGACGGTCAGCGCCCGCGTTCCAATGCCCAGCTGCGCCTCGCCCAGCGCCACCATGTTCGACGCGCCCAGGTGCACCACGTGGATGCCGCGCGCGGTGCCCACCACCGCCATTCCTCCGTCCACGTCCACCTGCCGGACCGTGGACTGCAGGCTCGCGGACATGGGCCCGCCGCAGCAAGGCACCGACTCCACCTCCACCTTGTGCGCGTAGAGCGTCTGCGCGGAGGCGTAGAACAGCCTGTCATTCGACACGCCCAGCAGCGGCGTGGTCAGCCACGGGTTGTAGCGCTCCACGTACCGCGTCAGCTCGGGCGCCGAGGGCTCCGTCAGGTGCACCTCGTCGACGTTGTACGAAGACTCGTGCGCCACGAAGGCCCGGCTCGACGCGCCCATCGACATCACCAGCGACGTTTCGTACCGGCCCACCACGCGCGGGGCCTCCGGCCTCGACACGTCCACCACCCACAGGCCGCCCTGCTCCACCGCCACCAGGACGTGATGTCCCTGGACCACCAGCGAGCGGGGCGTGCCCTCCACGCGCACCTGTCCCACGGGCGTCACCGTCACGCCCTGCGCGTCCTCCACCCGGCGACCCACCGCCACTCCCGAGGGCGTGGCGGCGATGACCCGGTCACCGAGCACCGCGAGGTCCACCGCGTTGGCGAACATGCCCTCCACCGTCACCGCGCCGTCGGACAACACCGGCGCGCTCACCGTCCGCTCCCGGAACGCCTCGCCGACGCGGCCCTGGAGGTCCTTCACCCAACCCTCCACGCGCAGCACGGTGCCCGAGGGCGTGCCCACCGGCACGGTGTAGCTCAGCGCCGGCCCGCCCGAGGCCACCAGCGCCCCGCCCAGCTTCACGCGCAGCACCTGCTCCGCCAGCGGCAACGTCCCGTCCGAGGCCACCAGCTTCGCCGTCACCGTCGAGCCCGCGGACACCTCGGTCCCCGCCGGCGTCACCACGAGGTCGGAGATGGTCGGGTTCGACACATCCTCCAGCACCAGCACCTGCGTGCTCGCCACCGACTCGCGACCGTCACCATCGACCAGGCGCGCGGTGATGAGCATCTGCGCCTGGACCTCTGCCTGGGCCAGGTTCGGCATCCGGGGCGTGGCCACGGTGGCGGGCGAGACGATGACCTGCTGCTCCGTCTGCGTCATCGTCGTCCTGCCCACCGAGAAGCTCACCGTGTACCGCTCCGGCGCGCTCACCCCGTTGCCGAAGGCCATCGTCACTTGCACCGGCTGGCCCTCGACGACCTGGGCCACCGCGGGAGTCAGCGTGAACGCCGTCCCCACCGGCTGGGGGTTGGTGAAGACGAGCACGGGCGTGGGCGCGGAGATGGCCGTGTGGACGCCGTCCGTCGCGGTCGCCTCCACCGTCACGCCATGGCCCACGCCGGTGCCCACCATGGGCACGCGCAGCACCGCCCGCAGGAAGGGCGCGCTCACGGTGACGCTGTCGAGCACCGTCGTCCCATCCTTCAGCGTCACCGTCACCTGCTTCGCGCGCGACGGGTCCACGAACCTCGGGACCACCGTCATGAGCGTGCCCTCGTACACCTGCGCGGGCACCTCCAGCGACACGAACTCCGGGCCCGTCGTCGGCGGGGTCAACCCCACCTCGACGACCTTCGCGTCGGACCTGCCCGCCTGGTCGAACACCGCCAGCTCGATGCGAGCGGTGGCCCCCGTCAGCGGCAGGTCCACCGCGTCCGGCAGCCGTCCGTCCAGCACCTGCACCGTGCGGCCGTTCACCTTCAGCACCGAGACGAAGGCCGCGAAGGTGTCCACCTCGTCGGTCATGGACGCCGTCAGCGCCAGCCGACTCCCCGCCACGGCCGTCGACGACGCCACCTGGAGCGACAGTTCAGGCTCCGCCGGCCCACGGACCAGCGGCAGGCGCGCCACCGCCCCGGCCTCCGCGGACAGGAGGTCTCCCGCCGCGAGGACCGACGCCCCCGTCAGCGCGGGGAAGTCACCCACGCCGACCGGATACGCGCCGCCCGACACCGGCTCCGAGCGGACGTCGAACACGCGCACACCCAGGTCCGTCCCCACCGCGAGCCACGGCCCGAGCACGGAGGCCGAGCGCACCGGCGCCTCCACACCGGCCCCCGTCCCCTGCTGCTCCAGGAGGCTTCCGGCTTCCTCGAAGCAGCGCACGGTGTTGGTCCCCAACACACAGGCCTGGTCCGCGCCCACGCCCACGACGAGCTGCCCATCCGTCACGGGCGCCGACGCCTTCTGCGTGGGCGCGTGCGGCGTGGACAGGTCCAGCGACAGCAAGCGGGTGGACTCGAGCACCAACGCCCGCGTCCCGTTCGACGACAGGGACTTCACCGGCGCTCCGGACAGCCGCGCGGTGAGCACACCCGAGGCCGTGAGCACCTCCACGCCCTCGTCCGTGCCCACCATCAACAGCGCGCCACGCACCGAGGCCAACGCCGTGGGCGCGCGCCGCACGGGCACCGTCGTCACCGTCAGGTCAGGCAGCGACATCAGCTCGATGACGCCCGCGCCGTCGCGACGCACCGCCACCGCGAGCGAGTCCTCGACGAAGGCCACACCCACCGCGCGGCCCTTCACCCGGCGCTCGGCCAGCACGCCCAGCGCGCCGCGCGAGCGCAGCTCCACCAGGCTCTCGCCCGTCGAGTCCTCACGCACCACCGCCCACGCATCGCTCCGCGCGGCCACCGCGATGACCGGCAGCGACGGCTCCCGCACCCCGGACGCCTCCGCGCCCGCGAACACCGCCAGCGTTCCGGACTTCGTGCTCGCCAGCCGCTGCGAGCCCGTCTCCAGCGCCTCCACCTTCGCCACCACCGGCGCGGACTCCGGCCCGGACGGCAGGTGGTACACGCCCGGCGCCGTCTCCGTGAGGGCGACCGCGCCCACCTGGAGCGAGGGCACGGGCGTCATGTTGCCCGCCTCGGCGCCCACGCGCAGCGACGAGCCGCCCAGCCACCTCGGCCCCGCGGGGCGCGTCGCGACCTGGATGACCGGGTCCGGCTGCGCGTCCTCCACGGAGAAGAAGTGCACCAGCTGCTCGCTCTGAAGTCCGTCCACGTCCGTGGCCACGGCCCGGACGGGCACGTAATACGGCGCGTCCTTCACCAGCACGGGGACCTTGAACGTGTGCCGCCACGGCGCGTTCGTCAGCGTCACCGACTGCGTGTCCAGCTCCAGCCGCACGGACGCGATGCCGGCGGGCGCGCTCACGTCCACGAGCACGTCGACGAGCGCCCCTTCCGTGAGTGTGTTGCCCACGGAGGGCTCGCGCAGGCTCACCCTCGGCCGCGTCGCGCTCGAGCTCGCGCCCAGCACGGTGACATCCACCGTCGCCTCCGCGTCGTTGTCGCGCGCGTCATAGGCCCTCAGGCGCAGCTTCACCTGCGTGTCCTGGGACACGGTCGGCGCCACCCAGCGCACAGGCCCCGGCACCCCCGTGAACGAGGCGACCTGCTTCGCCGCGCCGGTGCCCACCAGCTCCTCGAGGGTGACGCGAGCGACGCGGTTGTCGTCCGTCACCTTCACGCGCAGGTCCAACCCCGCGCCCGAGGGCAGCTTCGCGCCCGCCGTCGGCAACAGCCACGCCACCGTCGGGTCCTGCACGTCCGGCGTCACCGTCACCTGCAACAGGGCGGGCGGGGACGTCTGGCCCCGCGAGTCCGTCGCCACCGCGACCAGCTCATGGACCTCGCTCGTCGAGCCCGACAGCACCAGTGGCAGCGACTCGGTCAGGTCATACAGCTGGCCCGACAGGCCCGTGACGCGCCGGAACGGCTGACCGTCCAGGCTGAGCTCCAGGGCGTTGAGGGCGTCGGGGTCCTCCGCGCGGACCACCAGCGGGAGCGTGCCACCCTCCTTGCGCTCCACGGCGGACAGCGTGGGCTCGAGGAAGCGCACCGAGGGGACGCGGTCCGACCTCGGGAAGACGGTGGCCGTCAGCTCGGCGTCGTTGCCGCTGGGGTCCGTCACCCGGGCCACGATGGTGGACTCGCCGCTCGGCGGGATGCTCCGCCACGTGTAGCGGAAGTGCGGCGTCCAGCGGTCCACGCGCGACACCTCCTCGCCGTCGATGAAGAGCTCCATCTCGAGGTTGGTGCCGCTGGCGTCGTTGCCCGACACCGCGAAGACGTACTCCGTGCCGATGCCGAGCGTGGCGTTGTGCACGGGCATCGCGCGGCCCACGAAGGCCAGCGCCACCGTCGGGTCGATGGTGTCCTGGGCGTAGTAGTAGTGCGCGTCCGGCGAGGCCTGGACGTTGCCCACCAGGTCGTAGACGTTCTTCAGCGTCAGCTTGTACGCGCCGTTCGACTCGAGGTTCGCCGCGCTCGCGCCGCGCGTCACCGTCAGCGTGGAGCCCGACAGGCTCACCGTGCCCGCCACGGTCGCGCCCGTGGTGGCGTTCGTCAGCACCGCCGTGGTGGCGGGCTCGCTCCCCGTGTGCATCCGGATGGGCTCGTCGAACGTCGCGCTGAACACCTTCTGCGCGAGCGGCACGGCGCCCACGGGCGCATACACGGGCCGAGAGGTCGGCGGCTTCAGGTCGCCTCGGGAGAGGGACTCGGGCAGCACCAGGCTCGCGCCGGGCTGCGACAGGTACAGCGGCACCCAGCCCGCCACTCCGGCGGGGACCTGGACATCCACGCGGGTCGACGTGAAGCCGGACAGCTTCGCGGCAGGAGCGCTCGGCGCGAAGCGGACCTCCAGGCCCCGGGTGAAGCCCGTGCCCTTCAGCGTCACCCAGCCCCCTGCGAAGTCCAGCCGGCTCGGAGTGACCTCCGACACGGCGATGGGGGCCGTGTAGACGAACCCGCCCGGCACGCGCGCCTCGTCACCACCGTCGACCACGCGCACCGTCACCGGCCCCGCGAACAGGGTCGACGGCGCCAGCACCCGCAGCTCCGTGCCGCTCGCGGTGTGCGTCGGGTCGGCCACCGCCCGCGTCGCGCCGAAGTACACCTGGGACGCGGCGGAGAAGCCCTGGCCCGTGAGCGTCACCCCGGTGCCACCCGCCATCGGCCCGTGGTCCGGACCGATGTGACTGACGCGCACGCCGGCATCCCCGGCGCCGCCCTTGAACGAGAAGGACCAGGGGCCGAGCACCGTACCGCCCCGGTACGGCGTCGCGCCCAGGGTGACGCGCGCGGTGTAGTCGCGCGAGGTCACCAGCGTGTCCTCGGGCAGCGCACGCACCACCGAGCCCGAACGCTCCACGCTCGCGGGCACCTCCGTCTCACCCTCCAACAGGAGGATGGACGACTGCGCCGCCACCGTCAGCGGCAGCTCACTGGCCAGGGACACCGTCACCGGAGCTTCCGGCGACAGCGCGCCTCCCGGAGGCGGCGACATGTGCCGCACCGTCGGATAGGGCAGCGTGTCGAAGAGCTGCGTGCGCGAAGAGCCCGACAACAGCGCGACGCCATCTCCCAGCAGCGCCTTTGGCTGCGACGACACCGTGTGCATGAAGAACGTGCGCTCCACGAAGCCCGGCGCCGTCGTGGTGTCGATCCACGCCGCGCGGTTCGTCCCCGAGGCCAGCAGCCACGGGCCCGCGAGCGCCACGGTGCGCGGCGTGCTCGTCGACTCGTCCACCGACGTCCACGAGCCCAACCGCCTCGGGAACTCCGGGTCCAACACCTCCACGACATGGGCCGTGCGGCCGGTGGCCACGGCGATGCGGCTGCCATCCACGGCCAGGCCCTGGGCCACGCCCGCGAGCCCGCTCACCACGGAGAGCGTCTCCAGCTCGCCGTCGCCCAGGTCTCGCAGCTCCACGCGCGACACCTGGCCCTCGTCCATCAGCACCGCCAGCGCCTCGCCCACCACGCCCAGGGCGACGACCCGCGCGGGCGCCACCGAGTGCTGAGCGACGACCACCAACGCGTCCCGGGTCTGCGCGCCCTCGCGCAGCTCACCGAGCACCACCAGCTCGCTTCCGCCCGCCACGACCACCGTCGTCGCGCCGGGCCCCACGGCCACCGTCGACAGGGGCACGCCGGTCACCAACGGGACACGGTCCAGCTCCTCGGGCGCGCAAGGCACACCCGGGCCGCTGCCACAGGCCCCCAGGTCGTAGCGCACCACCACGTTCGTCCCGAGCAGCACGGCGCGGTCGCCCGACACCGCCAGCGACAGCGCGCCCTCCACACCGGACACGCGGCCCAGCTCCAGCTTGTTGCCGGACGTCGACAGGTCGATGGCGACCAGGTCCTTGTCCCGCGCCTGCAGAAGCGTGGTCCCCACGAGCGCGCTCGCGGCCCCGCCCACCGTCAGGCTGTCGCGCTGGGCGAGCGTGAAGGTGAAGCCCGCCACCAGGGAGCTGCCCTGGGCGTTGCCGCCCGAGCCCGTCTCCACGCGCACGTCCACCGGACCGACGATTCCATCCGGCACCGTCGCCGTCAGCGTGCCCGACACGTCCACCGTCGTGGTGAGCGCCGGCACTCCGCCGAACGTCACCTTCGAGCCCGCGTAGAAGCCCTCGCCCGACAAGCGGACCTGCGCGCGACTCATCGTCTCCGCGAAGGCCGGCTCCACCTTCGTGAGCTTGGGCACCGGCAGGTACCGGTAGGCCCCCAGCCGCGACACGGACAGGCCATCGGGATTGATGACCTCCACCGCCGCCGCGCCCGCGACGCCCGGAGGCGCCAGGACGGTGATGACCTTGCCACCCTGCGACACGGCGCAAGCCCCCAGGGACGTCGCGCCCGCAAGCTGCCCGCCGATGCGCACCGTGCAACCGGACTCGAAGCCCGTCCCGTGAATCGTCAGCGTCTCACCGCCCGCCGTGAGGCCATACCCCGGGCTCACCTCGCCCAGCGTCGGACGCTCCACGGTGTTGCGCGTGGCCGTCTGGAAGCGCACCTCCGTGTCGGCGCCCAGCGTGCCGCCCTGCAGGTCCGCGAGGCCGCCGCCGACCTTGAGCACGTAGCGCGTGCCCACCGTCAGCGCGGACGCGGGGATGAACGTGGCCCTGGCGCCGCCCTCGTCCGAGCGGGCCTCCACCGTGCCCGTCACCGTCTGTGGCGACTCGGACATCGTCTCCAGGCGGAGCTCGTCCAGCGTGTCCGTGCTCGGCAGCTCCGACAGGAGCACCGCCGGGCGCGTGCCCACCGGCACCGTCTCGCCGTCCTCGGGAATGGAGCCACGCACCTCCAGGTGGTCGAGCATCACCGAGGCCAGGGTGCCGGCCAGCTCGCCGCGCCCGTCGTCGGGAGGCTGCACGGGCAGCTCCACCGCGCGGCCGTTCTTGTCGAGCACCAACGTGCTCACCATCAGGTAGCGGTCCATCAGCGCAAGCGATGTGGCGTCGCCCTGGACGAGCGCATGCTCCAGCGCAGTGACAGCCCCGGCGTGCGTCACCCGGAAGCGCTGCACCTTGCCGCCGCCCGCCGCGACGTACGCGAGGCCCGCCGCCACGCGCGTCTGCTCCGCGGAGACGCGGCCACGCCCCGTCACGTCCGCCAGCACCAGCGCCCCCAGGAGCACCGGCGCGTCCGGCGTCTTCACGTCGATGATGGACACCTGGGCCTTGGAGCCGAGCGACACGAAGGCTCGCGAGCCGTCCATCGCGATGTGGCGCGCGGCGCCGATGAGCGCGTGCTCACCGACCTGCGCCAGGTCTCCGCGCCGCGCGTCCAGCACGAGCAGCCGCGTGCCGCCAGCGCCCTGCGTGGCGGCGAGCAGGTGGTGGCCATGCAGCGCCATCGCCGTCACGCCGCCCGGGATGAGCCGCTGGGACGTCAGCCGGGGCTGCGGGTTCTCCGTCGTCCGATAGGCGCGGATGCCCGAGGCGTCCGCCGCGTAGAGCATGTCCCCCGCGACGGCCACGCCCACCGTGGCCCCCGTCCCCGGCAGCGTGTACTTCACGCTCGCCGCGGAGGGCCGCGCCACGTCCACCACCTTCACGCCCGCCGTGCCCGCGGCCACGTACAGCGTGCTGCCCTGCTTCGCGAGCTGGTACGCGCCCGACGTCCCGCTGTCGGTGAACATCACCCGGGCCATCTGCCGGACCGCCGTCTGCTCGGAGAGGTCCGCGATGTACAGGCCGCCCTGCGACTGCGCACGCGAGCCGCCTCCCTCCACCGCCGCGCCGTTGGGCCCGGTGACCTCCACCTGTCCGCCGATGGCGCCATAGAGCACGCCCCGGTCCACCAGCACCTGCCGCAGCGGAGGCGTCTCCAGCCGCGCCATGGCGCCCGCGCCGTAGAGGAACGCGTCGGGCCGCACCCCTTCCTTGATTTGCGTCCCACCCGAGTGGATGGGCAGCTCCAGGCGCGCCGTGAGGTCCACCAGGCCCGCGCCGTGAGGCGGCGCCACCGCCGTGGCCTCGTTGGCCGAGCGCACGTGCACCGTGAGGGAGTGCGCGTCACCGAAGAAGACCTTCATGTCGGGCAGGAAGCCCGCGCCGCGCAGCGCCACCTCGACGCCGCCCTGCTGACCCGAGTTGTCGGGAACGGGCGCGCTCAACTGGAGCACCTCGCGGTAGGTGAACGTCCCCAGCCGCGTCGCCGTCATGCCATCCGCGTACCCCACGCGCACCGCCGCCGGACCGGAGTTCGTCGAGGGGGGAATGCGCACGGTGAGCGCCCCCGTCTCGGCGTCGTACACCACGGCCCCCGCGCCGTTGATGGGCGTCTCGCCCACGAACACCACCAGACCCGGGCTGCCCAGGTTCGCGCCGTCGATGCGCACCGTCGTCGTCTCGGTCTTCAGGCCGCTGGACGGGGTGAGCTGGGTGATGGAGGGCCGCACCCGGCCCGCCTGGTCCACCATGAAGCGGAAGTGCACGGGCGTGGCCAGCGGATACGTCAGGCCGGCCTCGGTCAGCATCGACCGCACGCCGCCCGCCGTCAGCGACACCTCGACCTCCTCCTCGGGCTCGAAGACATGGCCCGGGTCGGGCGTGAAGAACAGGGACGACGTCCTCAGCCCCGTCGCCTCCACCCTCAGCGTCCCCTGCACGATGCGCCCCGTCGGGTGGGCGTCGGAGACGGCCTTCACCACCAGCGCGCCCGGCTGCAGCGTGTTGAGCGCCACGGGCATCGTGAAGTCGATGCGGACGTCCGTGCCCACCGGCGCCATGGCGCCATCCTCCGGAGCCGAGCCCACCGCGAGCAGCTCCGAGGACGGCACCTCCACGACGCTGCGATTCTGACCGCGCGTGGCCACCCACAGCGCGCCGCCGAACCACGTCAGGCCCGAGCCCTCCGCCTCCAACAACGTGGACTGGAGCAGCTTCGGCTGGCCTTCGTTCGCCGTCGTCACGTCGAAGACGTACAGGCGCGTGCCCACCGTGACGTAGGCACGACCGGCGCGCACCGTGACTCGGGCACGCATCATCTGCTCCAGCGTCGCGTTCGCGTCGACCGTGACACCGCCCAGCCGCGCACCCGCGCGGTCATGGATGGCCAGGCGCAGGCCATTGCCACCCGAGGCGTTGATGTTCGACGTGAGGACGTAGAAGCGGTCCGGCCCCAGGTCCAACGCGAGCCCGTCCTCCGGGTACAGCAGGATGTTGTGGTCGAACTCGGGCTGCGGTCCCAGCAGCTCGAAGACCTGGATCTGCCCGCTGGGCACGCCGGGCTGGGTGATGCTGACGTACGCCATCGAGCCCTCGATGCGCACCCCTGTCGCCAGGCCACCGGTGTTCACCCGACCGGTGATGTACGGCAGCCGGCTCCTGCTCGCGTCCACCACGGTGAGCCCCGGGCCCTCGGCCAGCAGCACCAGCGAGCCGCTCACGTCCAGGCCGTTGACGGGGTTGTCCGTCCGCACGCCACCCAGGCGGATGGGACGCTCCTCGAGCGTCACGTCGAAGATGTCCAGCCCCACCGCGTTCGCCGGTCCGCCCACGCCCACGTACAGCGTGTTCCCGGAGAGCCGCAGCTCGGAGATGGTTTTCGGAGGGTAGCCGGGCAGCCCCAGGTTCGAGCCGAACGGCAAGTCGTAGGCGAAGGTCGCCACGTTCCACGTGTGCGTCGTCTCCGGCGTCGAGCCCGGGCGCACCAGCGTCACCGTCGCGAGTCCCGGCGCGGTCGCCGCGGGCACCGTGAAGCGCACCGTGCGCAGGTCGACGATGTCGACCGCCTCCGCCTCCAGTGACTCGCCGAAGCGGACCTTCATGCCGGGCTCGAGGACGGACTTGTCGAACGTCAGGGTGGCGCGCGTGCCACCGCCCACGGGGCCGTGGTTCGGCGAGAGGGTGGCCACCGCCTGGCCCGGGTCGTCGACGAAGAAGAGCGCGAAGGCCAGCTCGGACCTCGGGCCACCCGGGTGCTTCACCGACACGTCCACGGGGCCCGCCTGCGCCACCGCCTTGGCGGTCAGCGCCATCCGCGTGCCGCTCTCCGTCACCAGACACGTCCCCGCCGGCGAGGCGCAGTTCACCACCTCCGCCCCCACGCGCACCTCCTCCGTGCCCGTGAAGCCCGAGCCCGCCAGGGTGATGCGGCCGCCCGCGGTGCGCGGCAGCGTGGTGGGAGACACCGACACCAGCATGGGCACCTGGGCGTTCGCCTTGCCCGTCGTGAAGGTGGCGCGGAACTCGGACAGCAGCCGTCCGGCGCGCTCGTCCGTCACGTCCTTCGTGAGCACCAGCGTGTAGTCCTCCTCGGGCTTCAGCGTGCCCAGCACGGTGGCCTTCACCGTGTAGTGCCGCTTCGTATCGAGGCGCTCCACCGTGAGGTTCAGGGAGACCGGCTGGCCGTTCGCTCCGAGCGCGGGCAGACCGTTCTCACCCAGCAGGTACACCGAGCTGGCCGTCACGCTGGGCCCGTGCACGGGCCGGTTGAGGCGCACCGCCAGCACGGGGCTGTCGGGGGTGATGATGGCGCCACGCTCCGGCGTGACGTCGGTGACGAAGGAGAACGGAATCTCCAGCTCCGTCAGCTTGTCGCCGCCCGCGAGCAGCAGCCGGTCTCCCGCCAGCGCCGTGTCCAGCGCGGACTCCGTGTTGCCGCCGCTCACCAGCTCCGGCTCGCGCGGGTTCGCCACGTTCACCAGCACCACGCCGCCATCCTTCGCGGACACGAAGAGCATGTCGCCCACCAGCCGCAGGCGCTGCGGCTGACCCGGCGTGTTGGAGAGCGTCTCGTCGAAGTCGATGCGCAGCGACTCCAGCTCCTCGGCGGCCGCCGGGCTGCTGATGTCGATGAAGAGCAGACCCAGCTCCGCCGCCGCGACGATGGCCGTGTCGCCCACCACCACCACGTCGGTGAGGTTCGCGTCGTAGTCCAGCCGCTTCACCACCGACGCGTCCGGGCGCGCCGAGTCGTAGATGACCAGGCTGCCACGAGGACCCGCCACGGACGACTTCGCGTGGTACGTCGTGCGCTGACCGCCGCCGAGACCACCACCGACGGAGTACTCGGGCGGCGGAGGCAGGGCGCCCTCCGGGTTGTTGCAGTAGTGCACGCCCTCGTGGTGCCCCGTGGCGACGAACAGCCGGCCACCGTGCACCGTCATGCCGTACGGCTCGCCGCCGGGGCTGAGGCTGCCCACGAGCAGCGGATCCGCAGGGTAGCGCGTGTCCATCAACCGGAGGACGCCGCCATTGCCCGCCGCGGGCTCGAAGCCCTTGCAGGGCCCCGCGTCCGGTGGAGGGTTCGGCACCATCTTGTTGAAGGCCACCCAGCTGCCCATGGGCGTCGGCAACAGGCGCGTCGCGAACTCGGGGTCCGCCCAGCCGCCGAACTTCGCGCGCCCCAGCTCCGTCATGGCGCGGTCGTTCGCCGTCGTCACCGCGAGGCCCGAAGCGCCGTTGGCGATGAGGACCTGGCCCGGCAGCGTCGCCACGTCGAGCGAGTCCGACGTCAGCTCCAGCTCCGGCCACGGCGTCTCCGCGGGCAGGTAGCCGAACAGGATGGCCTGCAGCAGGTCCACCCGGGCCGGGTTCGGGTTCAACGTCTGGCCAATCGAGGCCACGGCCTGTCCGGGCAGCCGCACGTCGAACGTGGCGGCCGTGAACGCGTCGAAGAAGTATCCCTCGTCGATGTGCGTCCCCTGGAACTCCTTGCGCTGACGGTTGCCCCGGATGGAGGCGCCGGCGGCGGAGTACAGGTAGAGCGGCGAGTCGAGGTCCGCCACCAGGGCCCGGGTGTTGAAGTCGTTGACGGAGACCACGCCGTCCGAGGGCAGCACCGGCCCCGTCGCGTTCTGCGGGCGTCCACGCTCCAGGCCGTAGCCCACCTTGCGCGCCAGGCGCACGTCCTCGAACAGGTCCGTCCCCGTCTCGGAGCCCCGGTTGTCCGGGAGCTGGGACGTCACGCGGACCTCCGCGAAGCCGTCCTCGCCGAACGAGCCGATGGGAGCCGTCAGCGTCAGCTCCTCGGTGGACACCACCTGGACACCCGTGGCCTGGAGCGTGCCGACATACACCTTCGGCGGTCCGAGCGCGCCATAGGCCCATGCCGGCAGGAAGCCGTCACCGCGCAGCCGCATGGGGCTGCCGCCGAACGGGTTGAGGAAGCGCGGCGTCGCGGCCGAGAGGAAGAGCGGCGCCTTGTACAGGAAGCCACCCGCCCTGCGGTCCCACAACCCCGAGCCCGACACGAGCACGCCCGCGTTGTTCACGACGCCGTTGATGACGACCACGTCCGCGAGCCCCGGCTCTCCGCCCGGGACCATCACGACGAGCCGCTCCGACGACGCGGGCCCGTCCGGCGGGAGCACGGTCGCCTTCGCGCCGCCAATCAGGACGGTGGTCTCCTCGGCGAAGTTGCGGCCGAGGATCTGGACGAACGAGCCGCCACCCGTGGGCCCCACACGAGGCACCACCTGGGAAATCTCCGGGCGCGCGCCCTCGTCGGCGGCGGCATCCAGCACCACCGAGAACGGCGTCAGCAGGTGCTTGCCGTCCGGCGTGAGCAGGTCCGTGGACACGGAGAGCTGGAGCACCGCGCTGGGAGGCAGCGGCATCTCCGGACGGAAGCGCACGAGCACCGTGCTGACGGGCTGCTCCGCGCTCCCCGCCTCCAGGTCGGCGCCGGGCGCATCCGGGCCCAGCCACTCCACGCCGTCCACCCTCAGCGACACGGCCTGCTTCGCGCTCTCGGGCGTCACCGTCGTCGAGAACGACAGCATCATCGAGGACAGGTCCAGCGGGACGACGTCGCCCGACTTCACGCTCGCGGAGACCAGCGTCAGCTCCGCCGCCTGCCCGAACTCCAGCGCCCAGCCCGCGGCGCCACGGTTCCTCGCGCTGACGACGCGGCCTCCCGCCACCGCCACACGCTCGGCGGAGCCACCGTTCGCACCCGCGACGTGGTGCATCAGCCGAGGCGCCGCCAGGTTGCTCAGGTCCACCACCGCCACGCCCGCCGCGCCCACCGCGACGTAGGCCACATCCCCCACCACCCGCACGTCCGAGGCGAAGCCCTTGAGCACGTCCGTGCCCACCGACGCGCCCCGCTGGGGGGCATCGGGGTTGGACACGTTGACCAACACCAGGCCCTCGTTGCCCGCCGCCACGACGGCCCAGCGGTCCCGACGCAGGCGCACCCGCTGGACATCCAGCGCCAGCGAGCCCCGCTGAGACGGACGCTTGTCCACGCGCACCGTGTGCAGCTGGCCCCCGGTGAAGCGGTGCCCCGGCGTCCATGTGCCCGTGCCCACCACCGCGAGGTCCTCCTCCACGGCCAGCGCGCTGACCTCGGGGACCAGCGGCGACTTCAACGTGTGGAGCAGGAAGGCCGCGTTCGTGATGTCGAAGCCGAGCAGACCGCCCTTGCCGGCCGCCGTCAGCAGCCGGTCTCCGCGCAGGTCCAGACCGAAGGCCGCGCCGTCGCCGGCGGACGTGGTGCGCACCAGCTGAGGCCGCGCGGGGTTGGAGATGTCCAGCTCCAGGACGGTGGCCGCCGAGTACGAGCTCTTTCCCCGCAGCGAGCCCGAGCCCAGGAACAGGCGGTCATTCCACTCGGACGCGTACGCGATGGAGAGCAGGTCCGCGCCCAGGTAGTCCCACTTCCCGATGATGCGGTCGTCCAGCCGGTCATTGTCCTCGTCGATGAGCTCGTTGCGACGCTCGGGAGGAATCGGCGTCCCGGCCAGGCGCCCCTTCAGGTAGAGGCCCGACAGGTCGACGATGCGCAGCCCGCCCGCGCCCACCATGTAGACGTGGTCGCCGATGGCCACCATGTCGCGAATCTCGCCCTGGAATGCCACCGAAGCGTCCGTGGGCTGGTCGAAGATGTACGCGTCCTCGAGCACCGCGGGCGGAGCGCCGTCCTGGACCACCGACACGTCCACCGCGCCACGCAGCCCGTTGGGGGTGAAGGCCTCCAGCCGCTTCATGCCCAGCACGCGCACGCGCAGCGCCGGCGTGGTGCCGAACAGCACCCGGACGGTGCCGCTGGTGGAGAAGCCGTTGCCCTCGAGCACCACCTTCGTGCCGCCCGACGACGGGCCGCGCCCCGGCGTAATCGACACCAGCGACAGCGGCCGCGTGTAGATGAACGCGCCCGCGCGCGTCACCGAGGTGCCCGAGAGGTTGCGCACCTCGAGCGCCACCGCGCCGTCCACCGTGGACACGGGCGTGCGCACGGTGACTTCGTTCGCCGACACGGACTGGATGTCCGCGGGGAGGCCGCCGATGCGGACCTCCAGGCCCGTCTCGAAGCCGCGTCCCGTCAGCGTGACGAGCGTGCCGCCCGCCACCGGGCCCTCGCGGGGCGAAATCGTGTCGACCGCCACCTGCCGCGACACGGTGTCGCTGGACGTCTCGAACTCGGTGACGAAGCGCCCGGGCATGAGCGAGCCGTCCGGGCCCTGGGCCTGGAGACCGGAGATGACCAGGCGGTAGCGCGTGCGTCCCGCGAGCGCGTCCACCGGGTCGATGACGAGCTTCTGGATGCCCGCCTCCACCGGCGTCCTCAGCTCCGTGGGGACCTCCGCGCCCTGCGCGGAGCCATCCATCACGTACAGGCGGGCGTTCACCGACGACACGTCGCGGATGGGGACGTTGAGGTCGGCGACGAGCGACTCCAGCGTGGACACGCCCAGCTCGGAAGCAGCCGGACGCATCGCGGTCACCATCGGGAACGGCACCGCGACGACGGCGAACCCGTCATTCGGCGTGGGCAGGTTCCGCGGCGAGAAGACGCCGTTGATGCTGGCCACGACCACACCCCGGTCGATGCCCACGTCGGCGAGCGACGTCGCCGGCCACAGGTCCACCGCGTCCACGGCGAGCGGGGCGTCGATTTCGGAAGCGGCCGACAACTGGAGCACGCCCGCGCCGGCGTTCACGCCCAGGTGCGGGCCCAGCGCGGACTGGAAGAAGCGCGTGCCCACCAGGGCCGGAATGGACGCCACCTTGCGCGGCAGCGTGGGCGGCGACAGCGACACCGTGGCCGCCGTCTCGAGCGAGGCGAGGCCCCGGCCCGAGTGGAGGGCCAGGTCCCCCACGTCCGACGTCTCTCCCACCACGGGGAAGCCCGGGCGCGCCAGGTCCACCACCAGGGTGGCCGCGGCGTTGCCCAGCCGGGCCCGCAGCACCGCGTGGCGACCGAGGATGCGCACCTGCTCGATGGAGGGCGTCTTGACCGTGCCGTTCATCACGAACGACTTCACGGCGCCCAGCAGCATGGGGCGCAGCGGCTCCACCAGCGAGAACACCGCGAGGCCGCTGTCTCCCGCGGCCACGAGCGCCAGGTCATCCACCACCGCGACATCCAGCGCCTCGCCCTCGTAGGGCAGCGCCTGCACCAGCTTGGGCTCGGTCGGCTTGCTCACGTCCACCACGAGCAGCGACGGACCTCCCTCCCCCACCATGTCCACGTGGGTCAGCTCGGCCGCGTCGGCCGCCACGTACGCGATGGTTCCGCGCACGGTGAGCGCCCGCGGCTCGTAGGGCGGCGGGAACGAGACGCCGCCCATCATCCCGGCGTCCTCCGGCACGGAGACGTCGATGACCGACAGCGCGCCTTGCGTGCTGCGCTTGAGCACGTCGATGACGTCGATGCCCTGCTGGATGGACGCCTCGGAGAGCACGTAGGCCCGGCCTCCGGAGAGGACGAGCGGCCCGGGACGTCCCTGCGGCATCCGGTCCGACGGGCGGCCGTCCGTGCCATCGATGGAGGGCTGGTAGCGGCCGATGCGCTTCGTCGTCGACAGGTTCGTGTAGAGGTACGCGCTCTGCGCCACCGCGAGCTGCCCGTCCGGGTTGGCGACGAAGAGGTCCGCCGGACCGTAGCCGCCCTCGGGCGTCTCCACGCGCAGGCGGCCCGGCGACAGCACCGTGACGGAGCGCGCCGGGCGCCCCCGCGCCGTCTGCGAGCCCTGGCCCCGGAAGAAGACCTCCGCGCCGTGCTGGAAGCCCGCGCCGGACAGCTCCACCATCTGCCCGCCCGCCAGCGGACCCGAGGCCGGCGAGGCGTGGCTCACCTGGAGGATGTCCATGAAGATGAAGCCGCCCAGGAGGCTGCCCTGCAGCCCGCCCGGGTTGACCACGGTGACGCGCGCGGGGCCCTCCACCTGCTGCGGCGTGCGCGCGGTGAGGCGCGTGCCGGTCTCATCGACGGAGACCTCCGTCGCCTCCGCGTTGGAGAAGTACACGCGCGCGCCCTGCGCGAACCGCGCGCCGTGAATCGTCACGCGCGTGCCGCCATCCACCGGGCCCGCGCGAGGCACCACGCGCTCCACGCTCGGCAGCTCGCCCTCGGTCGTGCGCGTGCGGAAGCGCGAGAGGTAGCGCCGCTCCAGCGTCAGGCCGAAGGTGCTGCCCAGGCCCGCCTCCACCGCGATGGAGTGCTCCTTGCCGCGCGCCAGCTTCACGCCCGCGGGCAGCACCAGCTCGACGCGGAAGGCATCCGTCGCGCTCACGCGCACGTCGGCGGTCACCACGCGGCCATTCAGCAGGCCCTCGCGCAGGATGACACGCGACGCGTTCACCGTGGCCGCGTCCACCGGCTGCGAGAAGCCGACCGACAACACCGGCGCCTCGAACGCCACCTGCTCCGCGCCGTCCGCCGGGGTGACGTCCGTCACCAGGAAGCGCGGCAACGTGAACTCCGCCACGCCCTGGTGACCGAAGAGCGTCATCGGCCCGCCGGACGTCATCTCCACGTCACCCGCCACCGGGACGTTGGCGCGCACGGACGTCGTCGCGACGCCCTCCGCGTCCACGATGGAGGCCGTGAGCAGGCCCTTCACCGGGCGGTTCGTCTGGTCGATGAGCTGCACCGTCGACACCGAGACGTTGCCCAGACCGGACACGGAGCGCTGGCCCGTGGCCAGCAGGTCCGCGCGGCCCGGCGCGTGGGACAGGAGCGACAGCACGCGAGGCGCGGCGCTCACGTCCACCACCGCCAGCGAGGCCGAGGCCCCCTGGCAGCCCACGTGGACGCGCTCGCCCACCACCGTCACCGTCTCCGCGCCACCCGGCACCGCCGCGTACCCCAGCTCACCGAGCTTCGGGTCCAGCAGGTCGAACACGCGCAGGCCGCTCGTCCCCGCCGCCACCAGCAGCTTGTCTCCGAGCACCGCCACGTCGCGCGCCGGCGCCAGCGTGGGCAGCGTCGTCACGCGCTGGGGGTAGTCGCGGTCCGACAGGTCCACCACCACCACGCCCGCGGCGCCGTTGGCCACGAAGGCGAGCTGCCCCGCCGCCACCACGCCGCCCACCTCGGGGCCGGACAGCTCGATGCTGCCCTGCTGGAGGATGTTCGCCGCGTCGTTCGTCTTGAACAGCACCAGCTCACCGTTGCGCGCCGCCGAGTCGTGGCGGACGCTGACCAGCGCCAGGCCCTCATGGAACGCCGACGCCACCGGCACGCCCTCCAGGGCATGTCCGCCCAGGGCCGCCAGGGGCGCGTCCGTCACGCGGAAGAACTCCACGCCGCGCGGGAAGGGCGAGCCCTTCGGCAGCCCCGTCGCACCGACGATGCCCAACCCCTCGCCGTCCACCGCCAGGGCGGACAGGCGGGTGCTCTCCCCCGAGCCACCGAAGGGCTTGTAGGGCGCGCGGGAGGGCCGCATGCCGGCCTCCACCTGGACCACGGGCGTCGCCTTCGGGTTGCCCGACAGGTCGCTCGCGAGCGCGTGGAGCGTGATGGCCTTGCCGGCCATCGGCGTGGGCACCAGCCACGAGTAGCGGTACTGGGGCCGGTTCGCGCTGCTCGTCACCGGCACCACGGAGGCGCCGACCTGCTCGGACACCGGCTGGCCGGCGACGTTCGTGTAGGCCGCGTGGAAGGCGACCTCGTGGATGCCGGCGTTGTCCTCGGCGAAGGCGGACAGCAGCAGCGGGTCGCCCTCGGTGACGACGTCCAGGTGCGGCGGGTCCACCAGCTCCACTTCGGGCGCGGTGGTGTCGGGGATGGTGCCCACCTTGCGCTCGGGCGTCTCCACCTCCTGCCCCGCCTTGTCCACCGCCACGGCCTTGATGAAGAACTCACGGCTGCCGCTGCCGATGGGCGCCACGAAGCTGCCCACGTAGGCGTTGGGGCGGCCGGGGATGCCCGCGGGCGTCAGCGCCGTGGCCACCTTGCGGCCGTCCACGAAGAACGACACCGCCTCGATGCCGCTGTCCACGTCGAAGGCGTTGGCCTCCAGCCGCAGCCGCGCGCCCGCGAAGACGGTGCCATCGGGCTCCGGCCGCGTCAGCTCCACCGTGGGCAGCTGGTCCGCCACCACGCTGAACGCGATGGGCTCCGACTGCGTCGCCTGTCCGGCGGTGTCCACCGCGCGCGCGGCGATCCACAGCCGCTTGCCCACGTCCGACGGGTCCGCCACGTAGAGGTGCTCGAACGGGAGCTGGAAGCGGCGGCCCACCTCGGCCAGCTGGTCTCTGGCGGGGCCCACCAGGAACGTCACGTAGGACACCGCGACGTCGTCGCCCGTCTCGGTGGCGAAGGTGCTCGGCAGCTTCGCCACCACCTTGAACGGCGGGTTGCGCAGCGACACCGACGGCGGCTTGTCGTTGATGGCGCTCACGGTGACGACGTCCGACGAGGTCCGGTTGCTCAGGTCCACGGCCCGGGCGGTGAAGCGCAGCGGCACGCTCACGCCGGCCTCCGTCACCAGGTTCTTGGGCACCAGGTAGGAGAAGCGATACGGCGGCGCGGGGACCTGGGCCAGCTGCGTCTCCGCCCCGTCCCCCACCTTCACGAAGAACGTCACGCTCGCCACGCCCACGTTGTCCTCGGCGCGCGCCTCCACATCCATCCGCAGGCCGGACACCATCGCCGAGCCATTCGCCGGGGACACCAGCTTCACCACCGGGTCCTGCGTGTCCGCCTTGGCCTGCACCGTCACTTCGCGCGCCTGGACCGTCGTGCCCGACGAGTCCCGCGCGTTGGCGCGAATCGTCAGGTGACGTCCCGCCGAGCCATGCGGCAGCGGGACGCGGAAGGAGTACGGACGGGTGGCGCTGGCGAAGCGCAGCGGTCCCTCGACACCGCCCTCGACGGTGACCTCCACGCGCTGGACCTCGACGTCGTCCTGCGCGGCCACCAGCACGGCGAAGTCGCGGCCCTCGGTGACGATGGCGCCATGGGCCGGCTGCGCGATGGCCACCGTGGGCGGCTGGTCGCCCACCACGGAGAGCACCACCGTCTGCGAGCTCACCTCGTGCCCGAAGCTGTCCACCGCGTGGCCGCGCAGGCGCAGGGTGCCACCCGTCGACGCGGGCACCGGCACCAGGAAGCGGAACGGCGGCTGGTTCAGCGTGGCGATGGGCGCCGTCTGGTCGTCCAGGTAGAGCGACACGGACGTGACGCCCACGTCGTCCTCGGCCGAGAGGATGACCGGCAGCGGGTTGTCCGCGACGACGGTGGTCCCATCCGACGGGGAGAGGATGGCCAGCGCGGGCTCGCGGTCCCTCACGATGTCGATCTGCTGGTACTCCAGCTCGCCCTGGTTGCCGGAGATGTCGCGGGCCCGCGTGGCGATGAAGTACGGGACCAGGTCCAGGCCGCCCAGCTCCGAGAGCTTCGGCACGGAGTACTGGAAGGTCACCACCGGCGAGTACACGTCGAACGGCGAGCCGGGCAGCCCGTTCTCCGACGGGAAGCCTCCGGCGACGTGGACCAGCTCCAGGCCCTCCGCGCTCGGGCCGGCGTAGATCTCCACCCGGTCCACGAACGCGTTGTCGTGCGCCTGCACCTGGATGAGCACGGGCGTGTTCTCGATGACGTCGCGGCCCAGGCTGGGGCGCAGCACGTTCGCCACCGGCAGGGCCGTGTCCTCGGCGACGCGGATGCGCCGCTCGACGGAGGAGCGGTTGCCCTCCAGGTCACGCGCCTCGACGCGCAAGAGCACGTGGCTCTCCGTGCGCGTGGGGTCCAGGCGCACGAAGCCCGGGGGCAGCGACAGCAGCCCGCGGAAGATGCGGAAGCGGGAGATGTCCTCGGGCGCCACGCGCAGGGCCGCGAGCGTGTCGCGCACGGTGACGTCGGCGGCGACGGGGTTGCCCTCCGGGTCGAAGAGCGTGGGCACCACGGTGCCGTCGCGCTCGGCGAGCTGGAGCGCGGCCTTGCCGTTGACGAAGAACTCCACGAGCGTCACCTTCGTGTCGTCCGCGGCCAGCGCGCCCAGGCGCAGCTGGATGCTGCCTTCGACCAGGTAGGCATCCGCCGCGGGCTCCAGGAACGCGAGCTGGGGCGCGCGGGGTCTGCGGCTCTCGATGACCAGCCGCGCGCTCTTCTCCTGGTTCGCCGTGTCCTTGACGGTGAGGGTCAACACGGTGGGCTGGCCATCCGCGCCCATGGGCGGCGTGAAGTCCACCTGCAGCGACTTGCTGCCCGTCGCCGCCGGCGTGAAGGGCCGCGTGTCCGGCAGGCCGTCGCCGTAGGTCGTGGTGACGGAGGCCACGCCCACGTCGTCCTTGACGGTGAAGTACAGCGTCGCCTCCTTGCCCTGCAGGAGGCTGACGAAGCCGTTCTCCAGCTCCGCGCGGTGGATGGTCTCCCCCGTGGCCACCAGTCGGTCCAGTTGGATCGTCGGCGCGGCGTCGGGGACGATCTGCACGAACACCGGGTGGGACACGGCGTCGTTGCCCGCGCGGTCCGTGACGAGCGCGTGGAGCGTGACGGGCCCGAGCGTCGTGCGCTGCAGGGTGAGCTCGACGTCCTGCGAGGTCCCCACCAGCAGGGTGTCGCCCTGGGGCTCACTGTTCACCAGCAACTGGACCTTGGCCAGGCTCGCGTTGTCCGCGGCGCGCAGGCGGACCTTGAAGGGCTGGCCCGTCACCGCCGAGGCACCCTCCCCCAGGCCGACGAAGGCCACCGTCGGGTCCACCGTGTCGGGCACCACCTTCAGGACGCGAGCGTCCTTCGCCACCACGCCCGCCGTGTCCACCGCGACGGTGGTGAGGCGCGCGTCCGTGGCCGTCCACGCCGCCGGGATGCGGAAGCCCGCCTGGCGCGCGCTCAGCTGCCCCGCCGTGAGCGTCGCGGACAGCGGGTCCACCGTCAGGCGCTGGCCAGCGGCGGCCACGCGGACCTGGTGGGGCTGACCGGACTGGTAGCGCAGCGCCAGCTCGGAGACGAGCACCGGGCGCGAGTCCCCGCCGACGGCGTGCAGCGACACGAGGACCTGCTCCACCTCCACCGCGTTCTTCGGGAAGCCGAGGTCCACCTCGTACAGGTTGCCCGCGTCGAGCGTGAGCACGCGCGTCTGCGTCATGTCACCGGAGGGGAACAGGGCCTTGAAGGCCGCCAGCTCCGCCTGCGCCTCGGTCGACAGCTGCGTCTTCGGACGCAGGTGGTAGGAGACGTGCGCCTGGGCGCCGTGCGAGTCCGCGGCGACCTTCAGGCGGAGCTGCCCCGGGCCGTGGTCCGAGTTGTGGGCTGCATGCGGCGTGACGCGCACCGCGCCGTCCTCACCCGTCACCACGAAGGTGAACGGGGTGCCCGCCGAGGTGCCGCTCCCGGGCTGGGCGCCGAAGGTGAGCGTCGCGCTCGACACCGCGTGGTTCGACAGCGAGAAGGGCACCTGCGTCGTGCCCGTGAGCAGCGGGGCGTCGAGCGACAGGTCCGTGGCCGTCGCGGACTTCACCTCGGAGGTGGAGGCGACGAGCCACGCCGCGCGCAGCCCCACGTCATCCTGGAGCTCCATCGAGCCGGTGTAGCGCTGCTCCTCGATGAGGTCCCCGCTCGTGGGCGACACCCAGCGGACGACGGGCGCCGCGTCGGGCACCAGCAGGCACGAGTAGCCGGACACCGTGGTGCGCCCCAGCGTGTCCGTCGCCGTGGCCTCGAAGCTCACGGTGCGCGACGCGCCGCTCGTCAGCGTGGGCATCATGAACGGACCGCTCAAGCTCACCGAGGCCGCGGGCAGCGTCTCCGGCCGCTGCTCGAGCCCCTCGATGCCCTCGGGATCCTCAAGACCATCATCGAAGCTCACGGCGAGCGACTGCACGGCGCTGTCGTCGGACGCCTGCGCCTGGAGGGTGACCTCCGAGCCGGACACGCACGTCTTCGCGTCGGGCACGCCTCGCAGCGAGATGCGCACCACCGGCGGCAGCTTGTCCTCGGGGGTGATGACCTCGAACTCCACCTTGGACGTGTCGGTGGGGTTGCCGGCCGGGTCATACGCGCGGGCCCAGACGACGTGCTTCTCGGGCGCGGTGTTGGACGGGTCCGTGCCGGTGCGCTGGACGGGAATCGTCCCGGAGTAGGTGCCCACGTAGCGCCGGCTGACGAGGATGTCGCCGGGGCCCTGCGGGTTGGGGGCGCGGACCTCCTCGAAGTCCTCGTGGCTGGCGCGCAGGTAGTCCTTCTGCGGCTCGGGCCGGATTTCGACGCCGTCCAGCACCACGGCGACGCGCGAGACACGCACGTCGTCCGAGACATCCACCCGCAGGCCGAGGCTGCTGCGGTTGGCGACCTGCAGGGGCTGCGTGGCCGTGCCGGGAATCGGCGACAGGAGCAGCGCGGTGGGGTGCTCCACGTCGTCGATGACGTCGAGCAGCACGTCCTCGTGGCCGAGCTGGGGCACGGGGCTCACGTCCTTGGCGACGACGCCCACCGAGCGCTCGGACGCGGGCGTGGTCGGCGCGACGATGGGCGCGCGAACCACCAGCTTCTGCTGGATGGCCGTGTTGACCGGACCGATGAACGGCTCCAGCGTCACGCCGCCGGAGCGACCCGCGACGCTCGCCACGCCCTCGTCGTCGGACACGGTGAAGGTGATGGTGACGTCCTGGCCCTCCTTCACCACGGAGTTCGGCGCGGGCAGCATCAGGTTGACCACCGGCGCGGTGTTCTTCACCGCCTGGAGGACCAGCCTGCGCTCCGCGGAGCGATCTCCATCGTCCACCACCACCGCGCGCAGCCGCAGCGGATGGCCCGCGTACTCGGCCGGCACGTCCAGCTTCCACTTGAACACCTGGTACAGCCCCTCCTCCGTCCCCGCGTTGACGGAGCCCACGGGCGACTCGGGAGCGTCCGGGTTCTTGGGCTGGAGGGGGTCCTGGAGGAAGAGCCGGGCGTTCTTGACGTGGACGTTGTCCGTGGCCACCACGACGACGTCCACGCTCCGGTCGGGGCCCGCGAAGACACGCGTGCCCTCGGCGGGGCTCCGGAAGGCCACCATGGGCGGCTCTTCGTCCGCCTTCACGTCGAGCGTGAGGCCCACCGTCTTCGTGTTCTTCGCGTTGTTGCTGTCGGTGGCCTCGGCCTCCAGCCGCACGCTCCCCGCCGTCGAGGGCAGGCGCAGGTCGAAGCGGTACGGCGGCAGCGTGGCGACACCGGCGGAGTGGCGCGTGGAGCCGCGGTACTCGAAGAGCTCCACCCTGGAAACGGCGACGTCGTCCTCGGCGTGGAGGACGATGGGGACGAGCGTATTCGCGGTGCCGACGAAGCCGGGGCTCGGACTGACGAACTCCACGGTGGGCGGAAGGTCCCCCTGGAGATTGACGGTGTGGCTCACCTCGTCGTGATTGTCCGAGGTGTCGTAGGCGCGCGCGGTGAGCTTGAGGCTGTCCTTGGGGACCGTGCCCTCGAAGAAATGCTCGATGGGGATGACGGTGTAGCTGATGAACGAGCCGGGCACGCCCGCGTTGTCGCCGGGTGAGGTGTCGGTGAAGACGAGCGTTTCCTCCTCGCCCAGGTAGAGCTCCACGCGCTTGGCGCCCACGTCGTCGAAGCCGGCGATGGTGACGAGCAGCCCTTGCGAGTTGGGCACCTTCACCAGGTGCTGCGGCGTCAGGATGTTCACCTTGGGCTTGTTGAGGTCCGGGCGAATCACCACCTCGACGGGGTCGCTCTCGCGCTCGTGTCCCTGGGCGTCGCGGGCGGACGCGGTGAGGCTGTAGGGGGTGGCCGTGGTCACCACCGACGTGCGCCACGTCACCCGGTAGGGCGGCACGGAGGACTGGCCCACGGGCGTCCCGTTCACCCTCCACGTCACCTGCGGCGCCTCGCCGCTGTCATCCGAGGCGGCGGCGGTGAGGAGCACCTGCGTGCCCCCCACGTACGAGTCCGTGAAGGTGGGCGTCTGGATGGCCACGTTGGGAGGGCCGTCCTGCACGACGACGGCCTCGAAGCCGACGCGGCGCTCGAGCCCGCCGTGGTCGATGGCCTGAATCTCCACGCGAGGCCGACTGCCCGCCGAGCCTGCGGGCGGCGTCCACAGGAGCCTGAAGTTCTGCGAGCCCTGCGCGGTGCCGCCCTGCCCTCCTTCATCCAGCCGCGTGGTGGCCACGGCGTTGCCGTTGACCAACAGCGCCACCTTGACGCCGAAGGACAGCGCGTCGTCGCCCACGGTGCCCTCGACGGCGAGCGGCACCTTCTCCGTCACCTCCACCGTGCTGCCCAGCGGGGCGCGGCGGGTGATGAGCGGAGGCGCGTTGCCGACGATGCGCACGAGGACGGCGGAGCCCTCCGCGGTGGCGCCATGGCGGTCCACGGCGATGGCCTTGATGGAGGCGCCCGTGCCCGCGCTGCCCGGCGGCGGCACGTAGCTCACCTCCCACAGCGGGACGGCGACGATCTCCTGCGGCACCTTGTCGGGGACGGGGCGCAGCTCGATGCGGGCCGTCGAGGAGGAGCCCACGGGGGCGCCGTCCACGGTGAAGCGCACCACCTGGAAGTCGAGCGGAGACAGCGTGCCGGACGTCCAGTCGCCGCTCGTGACACGGAGGATGTGTGGGATTCCCTCGATGAGGTTCGCGCCGGAGACGGGCTGCTCGTAGACGACCTGTCGGGTGCTCGGGCCCGGGGGCGCCGTCACCTTGACCTGGAGCACGGCCGGCGTGGACTCCTGGTCACCGGAGTCCACGGCGATGGCGGACAGCTTGAAGCTCGCCCCCACGTTCGGCGGGGCCTGGATGCGCAAGCTGTACGGCGCGGTGTCGTCGATGACGGTGGGCACGCCGTTGACGAGGAAGCTGACGTGCTTGACGGCCACGTCGTCGGAGGCCACGGCGCGCAGCTCCACGCTGGCGCCGGCGGCGATGGAGGTGGGGCCGGACAGGCGCACCGAGGGGATGCCGTCCTTCGCCTCGACGCGGCGGGTCTCCGTCCACGGCTCGTTCTCCGAGGTGAGGTGGGTGGCGGTGATGGTGGCGCTGCCGGGGGCGAGCGAGGTGACCTTGCCCTCGGGGCTGACGGCGACGATGGTCGGGTGCGAGGAGCTCCAGGTGGTGCGCAGGGTGCTCGGGGTCAGGTCGATGACGCGGCCGGTGACGGGGTGGTCCAGGCGGCCCTGCAGGTGGAGCTGGAGGCTGTCCTTCACGCGCGCGAGCGTGACGGTGTCCGGGAGGATGCTCACGCCGGCGATGCGCGAGGGGTCCGTGACGATGACGGGGACCTCGCGGGTGCGCTCGGCATACGTCACCTTGAGGGTGGCCTCGCCCTGCGCGAGCGCGATGACCTCACCGGACTGGGTGACGGCGACGACGGCGGGCTTGCTGGACTCGTAGAGGACGCCGCGGCGACCGCCGGAGAGGTCCGCCTGTCCGGCGACGGCGAAGTTGCCGAAGACCTTGAGGTCCTCGCGCTGGCCCACCTGCTCCAGCAGGAGGGAGCTGGGCTGGACGGTGATGTCGACGAGCGGGTCGAAGGACGTGGAGCTGGTGAACTCGACGGCGGAGGTGTGGACGGTGCGGCCGAAGGGGTCCTGGAGGGCGACGTCGGCGATGACGACGCCGTCGGGGGGCAGCCTTCCGTCGGTGGTGGGGATGAAGAAGCTGATGCGGCCAGGGGTGGCGACGTGGGGGCGGCCGACCAGCCGGCGCGCGGTGACGAAGGCCTGGGCCTCGGCCTCGCCGAGGTCACCGTGGACGGTGCGCAGGGCGAGCGCGGAGGCGCCCATCATGGAGAGCTCGGCGGAGGCGACCTGGCCGGTGTAGGCGACCTGCAGGACGATGCCGCCCGCGGTGGCGTCGGAGCGGACGGTGACGGGCGTGGCGGCGAAGCCGGGCGGGCTGCCCTTGGCGTTGAAGGTGGTGACGAAGGGGGTGCCCGGAACGGAGTCGGAGCCGATGGGCGTGGCGGTGACCTTCAGGGCGCCGTCGTCGGGGAAGGCGACCTTGAGGGGCACGAGCACGTGGAAGGGCACCGCGCCCGCGAAGTCACGCTCGACCCGGAGGTTGGAGGTGGCGACGAAGGAGCCATGGGAGTCCGAGGTGCCCTCGAGGGTGACGAGGACCTGGGAGACCTGCTGCTCGATGTCGAAGCCGATCTCGACACTCTGGGCGCCGGGGCGCAGAGGCGCGAGGGGATAGGCCGCCGTCACCACGGGAGGCTCCGCCCGGGCCACCAGCGCGAACCCCAGACACAGCACCGTGAGCACCGCGCGAACACCGCTCCAACCCTGACTGTTCACAGCCCCTCCCACCGACGAACCACGAACTCCGGAACCCCCGCCTGCACGCCGCCCACTTCCCGACAATCGAGACGCACCTACCCACATACGGGGCCACCCATTAATTGAGGTCGTCAGGCCTTCCGCTTTCCCTCACGGGCGCGGGAATCGAGGCGCTCGGACACACCTCCGGCGTGTCGTCGCGGGTCAACCGCGACTGCGTTCACACCTCGGGGATAGCGAGGTTCTTCAGTGCGGAAGCGCCCGCTCAGGGCTCTTCCGGCATGGGTTCCACTCGAGCAGTCAGGCCGAGAGCCTCGACACGCTTGACCAACGCATCCACTCCGCTTTTCGACAGGTCAGGGAAGGGCCACTCGGACATCCCGGCCAACATCGAACGAGCGTCACCGACCGACAGCTCCTTCAATTGAAGCACCAACTGCCGCATCGCGAATACCTGTCGGACACTGGCAGCCCCTCCACCCCATCCCACCTTAACCGAGAACAGAGGGCCTCGGGAGGCGTAGATCTCTTCCAGGGAAGGCGATGCGAACGCCGAAAACCCGTAGCCGCAATGAGCACAGCGAACGGAGAAGACCCCTTTCGCCAACTCGACGTGCGCGGGCTGACCGCACTCCAAGCACTCACCCTGTTCCACGCCAGGCGCCTCTCACAGTCGACTCAGGGCTCACCGTCACGGAAGAAGAACGCGCCGCCGGACGAGGATATCGCATACCGCCCGGAACAGACGGGGCACCGATCGCCGACATAGCCGACACCATGATTCTCACAGCGGCCGTCACCGTCCCACGGCGCGTAATCCAGCGCCATGACGGTGCCTGAGCCAGGCTCAGCGAAAGACGGAAGGTTCCTCACGGCTTCGGTCGCCTCCACCCAGCCACACGTCGAGCAGAGCTGGACCCATCCCTTGAGTCCATCGATCCAGCGCGCAGCCTCGAGCGCCTCGGCGACGTTCAGCTGGCGCGCACTCATCAACCACTTCACGACGGCCGTGCGAGTTCCTGGCCGCATCCGGCACCACGCACCGAAATAGGCGGGGGGTTCCATGAACGAACCGCCTCAGGAGTTTGCGACTCCCCGGCCCCTGCAACGCGATAGGAGCCCTCTTCTGAGGGCGCTCTCCTCCCAACTCACGAAGAGACTCACAACTCGTCCCAGAAGAGAGGGTTTTCAGGGGGCGCAACGGGCACGGAGGCCTCGTAGCGGCCATTCCTTACAATCACACGACACCACAACTCCGTCCGACAATTCGGACAGACGTCAACGCCATAGGCCCAGAAACTGCCGCTCCGAAGCTCGTATCGAGGCGCATAGACCGGGCGCTTCTTGTTCGTCTCGCGACCGAAGACATCGTCTCCTCGCTCGAAGACTTGATCATCCAGCAGGCCCACATGGGACTGGAAGACGACCCTCACTTCGGCCCGGCAGTTTGGGCAAGTACCATCCCAAACAAAACCGTTGGTCTGGCTCATGGCACCTCCGGCACCGACTGGTAATGAATCCCGTTGACTTTCGCCTTCCTCCCATGGTTCCCCGCGAACCGCAAGAAGGTTCCGTCCGAGGAGACAAAGGGGATTCCCAAGGCTTCGGCGAACCCACTGTGGATGATGTCGTTGTAATGCGAGTGGTCACCACGTCTGGCTCGGTCCCCTAGACCTGGCTTGTTCTTGTTCGCGGCGTCGCGAAGGATCTTCTCGACCTCCTTGAAGCGATCCGTGTTCCTGAGATTCTTGGCGTTCTCTCCCGTCAACACCACGACATTCTTGAACTTTCTCAAGAAGCGGCGATGCGCCGCCTGGCTCCTCTTGATGTTGAGGATCTCGCGATAGCCCGTCGGCGTGATGACCCAGAGATAATTGTCATTCCCAAGCAGCTTCAGCGCATCGACATGTCTCGGGTTGGTGCTTCCCCTGTGCGCCTTGAATGCCATCATCACCACGTCACTATCGAGAACAGGGTCGACGGGCTCGGCCTTGCGCGGCGGAACCACCGAGGGCATCGCATCGTCGAGCATGCGCCGCTCGACCCCCGAGCCCGCGTGCAGGGCCTTGCTGTGGGCCTTCAGGAACCACGCTCCAAGTCCCGCGGTCGCCGCGTTGAACGCCACTCCGCCTGGGGTGACATGGCCGAACGCGCCATAATCCACGGCCGTGCTGGCACCCGTCTCGACGGCCCAGAGGCCGACTGCCGCCGTCGTCCCGGACACCGTTCCTGATTCGATCAGAGCCAGTGCAACGGGAGGTGCGGCGAGCGAAAGCCCGACTCCCACGACGGCAAAAGCTCCGCGGACGCTCTTCTGGAGCTCGCGCTGCCGCGCCTCCTCCATCCGCTCATAGGGCCCGCGGAATTCGGTCAAATCCCCCTGATAGAAGGGCGATGACCCCCATCGGCCAGACAACGCCAGACGCATCTCACAAGCACTATGACTCTCACCACTGATACAGGAGGAGCGTCCGTCGGGGTCCGTGTGCGTGAGCGGATTGGCGTTGCCATAGCCCCAGGGCTGCATGCCCATGGGCTCATCCAGATACGACTCCGCCCCCACGGAGTCCTCGGACAGGAACCGTCCCGTCCTCCCGTCGTACCAGCGCTGCTGCGCGTACGTGAGCCCCGCCGCCGCGTCCCACGCGTGTCCCGTGAAGCCGACACTGGACTGGTTCTCACTCGGGACATGGCCCGCCCGGTATCCACCCCAGGCATCGAACCGGGACTGCGTCGTCAGGGCTCCCGCTCCGTTGGCACGCGCCACCGCGCTGCCCAGTCCGTCGTGGAGGATGCGCTCTCCACCCGAAGAGAGCGTCAGCCCCGCGAGCACCTCCTGGTGCAGCCGAGTTCCGCCGACAAGCTGCTCCTCGACGAGCTGCTCACCCGCCCACACGTAGCGCGTGGTGCCCGAGGACGTGGTCCGCGCCCGTCGCAGACCGTCGTAGCCATAGCGGTACTGAGTTGCCGTCGTCACCGGCGGCGCACCGCCCACGCCGGGCTTCTGATCACGGACCTGGGCCAGCCGCCCCTCCGCATCCCAGTCGTAGTTCGTCACGTCCGTGTCCGAGCGCTTCTCGCGCCGCACACGTCCCGCGCCATCCGTGAAGTACTCCGCCACGCGCTGTCCGCTCGACAGCGCCTGGTCATCGATGGTCTTCAGGCCACCCGCGCCATCGAATCCGTACACCAGGCGCCGCTGCGCCCCCGACGCCTGCTCGTACCCTTCCGTCGACAGCGAGCCGGAGTGGCTCGTGGCGAATCGCGCCCCCAGCCGGGTTCCATCTGCCGCGAGCCTGTACAGCTCCGCCGCTCCACCCGGGTAGCGGACACCCGTCAGCCGGTCCGCCAGGTCATAGCCATACTCCGTCGGCTCGTTGACCAGGGCGCCCAGCGCATCCGGACGTCGGGCGTCCTCCCGGATGCGATTGCCGCGAGCATCATAGGTGTACTCGAAGGCGAGCCGCGGCGAGCTGGGCGACTGGCTGCACTCCACATCCATCGCCACCGTCGTGGCCCGGACCGACGTCAGCCAACCACGGCCGTCGTAGCAGTTGCGCTCGACGAGCGAGCCATCCGCGATACGCGAGAGCCGACTTCCACCCGGCTCCCACGCCACGGTGCGCTCGCTCTGCGGGTCCCCATCGACGCGCATCCGCACCGCGTTGATGCGGGCCAGCGCGTCGTAACCGAACTCCTCCTCGAGCCGAGCCCCATCCGCCGCGCGACCCGACGTGCTCCGGTGGAGCAGATCGCTTCCCGTCACATACGTGAAGTCGACCCGGTCATCCTTGTCCGTCGCGTGGTCCTTGCCACGCTCGAGCCACTCGATGCGTCCGCGTCCGTCGTAGCTGAACCGGTTCAGCACGTTCCCGCTGCCACGCGTCTCATGCGCCTGCACCAGCGAGTCCAGCGCGTCGTAGGCAAAGCCCACACGAGTGATGTCCTGCTGTTCCTCGGAGGAAGCCCCAGCGGTGATGGTCTTCCAGACCGGCCGTCCCCGGCCATCCACCAGCGTCTCGGTGATGTCCCAATCGCTGCCACCCGACGTCTCCGAGTTGCTCGGGCTCGTCGCGTGCACGACGCCGTTCACCCACGACGACACCCACTCGGAGGATCCGCGCTTCCGCTTCGTGCTCCGCCCCAGGTAGTCGTACTCGAACGACTCCGAGGGCACCCCACCCGAAGGACGCAGGATGGCCGTCAATCGCCGCGCGGCGTCGTACTCGTAGTTGAAGGCCGCGAGCCCGGGCGGCGTCACCCGTCGCACTTCACCGAACGGGCCGTTCTTGTACTCCCACGCCTCCGCGGGCTTGGCGGGGTCCTTCCACACCTTCGCGAGGAATCCACCCGCGTCGTAGGAGAGGTTCGTCTCCGTCGACTCGCCGCCCTTGCCGAACCACTCGCGCACCAGCAGGCCACGCGGCCCATAGAAGTACGCACGCACGCGCTGTGCCGGGTCCGTCACGCTCTTGAGCCGACCGTCCTGCCGATACGCCAGGTGAGTGGGCTCCGAGTCCGCGCCAGTGCCCAGGACGAGCTCGGTCAGCAGGCCCTGCTCGTACGTGTAGCGCTTCGACGGCTGCCCAGCGGGCTGCTCGCGGGCAATCAGACCCACGGCGTCATAGGCCCAGGTGTCCGTCAGCCCGCCCTGCGTCCGGGACTCCATCTGCCCCAGGCCGTTCGTCTCCACGTCGAACTGCCGCGAGGGCAGCGCGACGACCGGAGAGGCGCTCATCGTCCCCGTCTGGAGCACCGTCACGGTGCGCCCCATCCACGGCGACTTCGTCACGTACTCATACGAGTCCGTTCCCCGCTGCCAGTGCTCTCGAGCCTCCAGCGAACGGCCCCGGTCATCGAACTTCTTGTGCTCGAACGTGAGCACCGTCGGAGAACCCGAGCCGCCCGCCGTCTCTTCCGTCGTCACCTGCTTCTGCAGCCAGGGCCCCGCGTAGCTGTACGTCGTGGTCCGGGTGTTCCCGCTCGTGCTCGTCCCGCCACCGGCGACCTCGAGCTTGTCCTCGCGCACCTCCTTGAGAACCTGGTAGCGCGCGTTGAAGTAGCGATAGGTCTTGTACCCGAGCGGGTCCGTCTCCACCGTCGCCGAGTCCGGCACCGAGCCATCCGCGCCCGGCTTCCCGCTCACCCCATAGGCATACGTCCAGGTGGCGCCGACGGTGTTCTCCCCCGCGGCCACCAACTCCTTGCGCGAGAGCTGTCCGAAAGCGTCGTACCGGTAGCGCCAGTCGACATCGGGATGCGGTCCCACCTGGCGCACGGTGCGCCCTTCCCCATCCACGAAGAGCTCCGTGACAGCGGCGGGGTTGGCCGAGTCTCCAGGCTCGTTCTTGCGGTAGAGGTTGCCCGCGGAGTCATAGTGGTACGTCGTCGTCTCGGTGCCCGACGCATCCGTCGGCACCACCTCGGTCAGCACCTGACCCCGAGGGTTGTACGTGTAGCGCCACCGGGAGACCTGCCCCGAGAGCGTGCGGGACTGCTCCACCAGCCGCCCCGCCAGGTCGTAGTACTCCTCCTCCACCTCGGTGCGCGGCGTCCCACCGCCCGGCAGGCCGATGGTCCGCGTAATCGTCACCTTCCGGCGGTTCTCGGAGGAATGCGTCCCATCCTCATAGCGACGCGTCTCCACGAGCTGCAGCGGCGCCGAGCCCGTCGCCATCGTCCGCGTGTAACGCGTCTGGCGCCCGAGCACGTCGCGGTACTCGAAGTGCTCATCCGTCTCCATGACGTGGTCCTGCTGCCGCGTCACGCGCCCCAGGTCGTCATAGTCCGTGGTGACGTCGACGCTCGTCGCCACGCCCCCCGCCAGGTTCGTCTTCGTCGAGCGCACCTGTCCCAGCGCGTCCGGAGCGATGTCCAGCACATGGCTCGAAGCGCTGTTGCCGAACGAGCGCGACACCACGTCGCCCTGGAAGTTGCGGCGCCACTCCTCGGTGCTGGCATCGCCGCTCAGTCCGTCCGCGCCGGTGTAGTCCCAGTACACGGGCCGCCCCAGGAAGTCGTGACCGATGCGCGTCACCAGCCCGTTGTGGTCCGTGACTTTCCGCGCGCTCCCGTTCGTGTCGAACTCCGAGAAGCTCTTCTCCACCGCCGTGGCGGGCCCGGAGCTCGTTCCGGCGCCGACGATGCGCACCGCCAGCAGGCGACCCGACGTGTCGTAGTCGTATGCGCGCTCGACGCCCGACGCGTCCGTCGTGGAGACCCACCGGCCGTTGCGCAGGTGCCGCTTGCGCACCGCGATGGCCTCATGCCCTGGAGCGCCGTACGGCGTGCGCTCCTCCTCGAAGAGCCCACGCGTCGACTCCTCGCCCTCCGTCACCTCCCAGGTGTCCACCGTGCGAACGGGCGCGGAGCCATCCAGGTGCTCATGCATCGTCACCCGACGATTCGCGGGCGTGTACGTGTACGTCCATGCCCAGCCCTGCGTGGGCGACAGCTGCACGAGGTGACGGGTGACACGGCCCAGGCTGTCGTAGCTCCACTCCTCCCAGGTTCCGGTCTCCACCTCCGTGAGCTTCGTGACGTGGCCGAAGTCGTCGTACGTCAGCTCACGCGTCAGCGTCCCCAGCCCCAACCCATCCGTGGCGTTCGGGTTCGTCACGACGATGCGCTGCGACAACCCCAGGGCGTTGGGATTGCTGTACGTCGTCACCTGCCCCTGCGCGTCGGTCTCCGACTCGAGGACGCCCGAGCCGTCCGTCTTGAACGTCCGCGTCCCGGTGTTGCGCGCCGTCGTCCCGTCACTGTTGGTGACGGTGACGCCCTCCACCTGCCCCTGCGGCGTGACACGCGTGCTGACGGACTGCGTGCCCGTCGTGGCGGGGGTGATGCGCTGGTCCGGGATGCCGAACTTCTGGTTGGCCGGGTTCGGGAACGTCTGGCGGACCACCTCCGCCTGGGTGCCGGGGGCGATGGGCCCCTGGTACTCATTGCCCCCAGGTGCCGTCACCTTCAGGGACAGCAGCCGGTGCGACGCGTCGATGTCGTAGTCGAGCTTCGACAGGTTGGGCAGCGTCACCTCCTGCGGCGACACCTGGCCATCCGAGCGCCACACCGTCTTGTGCTCGTTGAACGCGCCCACCGTGACGCTCGTCGCGCTGCCATAACTCGTCAGCGTGTACAGCATCTGCACGCCGTCGGGCCGCGTCACCGTGCGACTGCCACCGCTCGCGTAGACGTACTGGTACGGCCGAGGGCCCTTGCCCGAGCTCGTCGCCGAGTCGATGACTTCGGCGGCCTGCACGTGCTCGTAGGTGCGGGACGTCCCGCTGCTCGTGTACTCGGCGACCCACTGGTCGTGGAACGTCGGCTCGCCCAGCACCGGTACGGGAACCGCCGTCACCTGGTAGCGCGCCGTGCGCAGCTCGTTGACCAGACGCCACTTGTTGTACCCCGAGCTCGTCTCGGGCAGCGGCGCGTACTCGTAGACCCACGCCTGCTGCGGTTGGCCCGTGCGCCGCACCGCGCGCTTCAGGTTGCCCCACTTGTCGTGCTCGAACTCCACCCGGTGGATGGCATCGTCGTCGTCGGGAGCGTCCTCCGGCTCCTCGGGCAGGTGCTCGTTTCGATACACACCCACCGCCGACAGCAGCTTCAGTCCCTGCGTCCGAGCCAGGAGCTGGAGCTTCTCCGACGCCTCGTCCTCGTCGATTTCCTCGTACTCGAACGCCAGCGACACATGCCCGGGCGTCCGCGTCACGCGCAGCACCCGGTCCGAGTCCTTCGCGTACGTCAGCGCCGTCCAGCCCTGCTTCGGGCTGTCCTGACCCAACCCGTCCGAGTACTCGGAAAGCACCCACCGCCGCTGCTCCGCGATGCCCGTGTCCAGCACCGAGGGTCGCAGGAACCGGAACACCATGCCCTGCGGCGTCACGAACTCCGCGCCAGCGCGCGTTACCGTGAGGCTGCCACCGTGCGACTTGTCCGTCCGGCAGTCGCTCGCGGACTGGTCCTGACGAATCACCGTCTCGCACCGAGGGAAGTCATACGACTGGCCGCTCAGGACGACGATGTAGCGCCCGAGTTCCTCCTCCACGACGAAGCCCTCGTACGCGTGGGACCAGCCCACGCCCAGCGGCGTCATCTCGTTGCTCTGGTTGTTGTACGTGCGCGAGAAGCTCACGGTCTCCGCCAGGTGCGGCACCGAGAAGTCCTCGTGCGTGACGCTCAGGTGGCCACCAGCGAGGTTGACGTTCTCCACCACCGACTGCCCCGCCGCGCGCGCGTTGACGAAGCTGTAGCGGCCCACCGGCTCGCCCAGCGCCATCTTCACCGGCGCGCTCGCGCCGAACAGACCGGGCTCCGGCTCCAGCACCAGGAACAGCTCCCGCCCGCTGGACAGCATGTCGTGCATGCGGCCCAAATCGTTCGACAGCGGCAGCGCGAAGCGACGGGCACCGTTCGCGCCGGGCTTCGTCAGCAGGATGAGCGGCTGCTTGACGCGCGCATCGCCCTCGTCCAGGTAACGCACCACCTCGTACGTCCCGACGCCCGTGTCCGCGTTCCGGCTGTACTTGAGCTCGGCCGCCTTCAGCAGCGTGTTCGCGTTGCAGTCCGGCCCCTCGCACAGGCGGACGATGCCGTTCGTCATCGTCTCCGGCTCGATGGCGAAGTGGGCCATCGCCTTGACGGAGATGGGGCGCGCGACCTCCGGCGACGCCAGGCTCGTCAGCGACGGAGACGAGGACGTCGCCCGCGCCATGGAGCGCTCCAGCGTGTCCTCGCTGCCCGCCGTCACGAAGTCCGTGCGCGGCGAGATGCCATGGAAGTTGAAGCGGTACAGCACGTTGTCGGCGTTCCCGCTCAGGTACAGCTCGAAGTACAGGATGTCCGCCGCCGACAACACCTCCGGCAGGAACTCCCCGTCACACGTGCCGCGGATGCGGCCGCCCTCGATGACCACCGGGCACTCGATGCCGAAGTCGTCCGTTCCCAGTCGCAGACGGTACTCGCCGCTCACCGTGCCCGCGCGGCCCGGCACGTCCGGCTCCTGGAGGCCGTCGATGAGGAACTGGTACGCCAGGTCATCCTCGGAGGCCGAGGGACGCGGCACCCCCGTCAGCACCCGCCCCGCGTCCGGGCTACCACCATCCGCGCCCGCTGCGTCACCCGGGCGGGCACTCACGGTCACCTTGCCCAGCTCCAGCACGCGGAACTCATGCTCGCGAGCGCGGTCATACCGCTCCAGCGCCGAGCCATCCGACTCGCGGTGCCGGTAGATGTTCTTCAACCCCACCGCCCACTTGGGGAGCTTGTCGGGGTTCGTCTCCGACTCCTCGTCGGGCTCCACCTCACCGTCGCGGTTCTGGCACTCGCCGGGCTCGCAGAAGTTCGGCGGCGGCGAGTTCACCTCGTCCGGCTGGAGGAAGCCGTCGTCGTTCCGGTCCCGCTCGTACATCGGGTGACCGACGACATG